>JALHQU010000253.1:4361-9066 GCA_022841795.1 Fimbriiglobus sp. | reverse complement strand
CCCGGACGGAAGAAAGGGGCGACCACCCCGACCAAGCGGAAAAGGGCCGGTTGGGATGACGAATACCTGTTGCAAGTATTGCAAGGGATTACAGGCTGATGTAGTGCGGTAGCCCTGCAGAGCGGACAGAGAACGAATCAAAACAAAGGACGAGACAGGGAGTTGTACACCGCCACGTTTCGGTGATTTCTTCCATTCCAAAACTCTGTCTTCTCTGTGCCCCTGTGTCTCTGTGGTTAGTTCTAAATGATCCCTCTCACACCCCTTGCAGCACCCGGCGGAAGTACGCCAGCCCGCGGTCCACGTCGGACGCCTCCGCCCGCGCCTCCAAGAGCGCCCGCACCCGCAGCAGCAGCTCGGTCTTGTTGATCGGCTTGGTCAGGAAGTCGTCGGTGCCGGCGTCGATCGCCCGCTCGATGTCATTCGGCTGGTCGAGCGCCGTCACCATGATGACCCCGACGGCTTTCGTGGCCGCGTCCGCCCGCAGCCGCTTGCACACCTCGAACCCGCTGAACTTGGGCATCATCACGTCCAGCAAAATCACGTCCGGCGCCCACTCTTTGGTCAGCTTCAGCGTCTCCTCGCCGTTCACCGCGATCTGCGTTTCCCACCCGGTGCCGTCCAGGTGGGCTTCGAGCAGCTCGGCGTTCTGCTGGTTGTCGTCGGCGATGAGCACGCGGGGCATCGGTCGTCCTCGGTGGGGCCGGGGGTAGTTTATGTCTTCGCCGCGACCAGCGGGAGCGCGAACCGCTCCCGCTGGTCGCGGCGAAGAAGACAACCGCGTTTCGGGCTGGATTCCCCCCCACCCCTCCGCCTAACATCTGCCTGTCCCGTCGATTCCCTCGGACCCGCCATGCCCGCCCCTTCCGAGCCGCAGCCCGACAAGTCGGTGGTCATCGTCGGCGCCGGCCCCGGCGGGCTGGCCGCCGCCATGCTGCTGGCTCACGCCGGGGTGAAGGTGACGGTGGTGGAACGTCTGCCGCACGTCGGCGGGCGGACGTCGGCCCTTCAGGCGGACGGGTTCCGGTTCGACCTCGGGCCGACGTTCTTCCTCTACCCGCGGGTGCTGGAACGCGTCTTCGCCGCCGTCGGCCGCGACCTGTGGGCGGACGTGCCGATGACCCGCCTCGACCCGCAGTACCGGGTCATCTTCGGCACCACCGGCGGGCACCTGGACTGCACCCCGGACCTGGACCGGATGGCCGAGCGGGTGGCGAAGCTGAACCCGGCCGACGGGGCGAACGTGCGGCGGTTCATCGAGCACAACCGCCACAAGCTCGAACGCTTCCGCCCGGCGCTCGAAAGCCCGTTCCAGAAGTGGACCGACCTGCTCTCGTGGGATCTGGTGAAGCTGCTGCCGCTGCTGCGGCCGTGGGCGAGCGTGGACAACGAACTCGGGCGGTACTTCGCCGACCCCCGCGTGCGGCTGGCGTTCACCTTCCAGAGCAAGTACCTGGGCATGTCGCCGTTCAACTGCCCCAGCCTGTTCAGCATCCTCAGCTACCTGGAGTACGACTTCGGCGTGTGGCACCCGACCGGCGGGTGTTCGGCGGTCAGCGACCGCATGGGCGAGCTGGCCGAAGACATGGGCGTCGAGTTCCGGCTCGGCGAGGAAGTGACCGAGGTGCTGTTCGACGGCAAGCGGGCGGTGGGGGTGAAGACGAGGCAGGGCGAGTACCGCGGGGACGCGGTGGTCATCAACGCCGACTTCGCCCACGCCATGACCAAGCTGGTGCCGAATCGGTTGCGGAAGCGGTGGACGGACGAGAAGATCGCGAAAAAGCGGTTCTCGTGCAGCACGTTCATGATGTACCTGGGACTCGACGGCCCGGCCCCGGACCTGCCGCACCACACCATCTACACGTCCGAGGATTACATCGGCAACCTGGACGACATCGAGACCAGGCACCGGCTGACCGCCGACCCGAGCGTGTACGTTCAGAACGCCTGCGTCACCGACCCGGAGTTGGCGCCGAACGGCAAACACACGCTGTACGTGCTGGCCCCGGTCACGCACCAGCACGGCAACGTCGATTGGGCGAAAGAGACGCCGGCGTTCCGGGCGAAGGTGCTCCAGCAGTTGAACAAGCTGGGCGTCGACGACGTGGAGCGGCGGATCCGGTACGAGAAAGTCCTGACGCCCGCCAACTGGCAGTTCGACTACAACGTGTTCAAGGGGGCGACGTTCAACCTGGCCCACAACCTCGGGCAGATGCTGCACCTGCGGCCGCGGAACCGGTTCGACGAGCTGCCCGGCGTGTACCTGGTGGGCGGCGGCACCCACCCCGGCAGCGGACTGCCGGTGATCTACGAGAGCGCGCGGATCACGAGCCGGCTGCTGCTCGGCGACCTCGGCCTGGACGCGGCGTGGCTGGATGCGGTTGACACCACCCCGGCGGTGGTGGTTTGATCTGGTGAACCCCGACCGCAAGGGAGGGGGTGTCGAGAAAGGAAAAACTCCCGTGCCCTCATCCCCCAAACGTGTGGCCGTCATCGGCTCCGGCCTCGGCGGGCTGGCCGCCGCCTGCACCCTCGCCGCCCGCGGCTATTCCGTGGTGCTGTTCGAGAAGTCCGACTGGCTGGGCGGGAAGGCGGCGGAGTTGAACGAGGGCGGGTTCCGGTTCGACATGGGGCCGACCATCCTCACCATCCCGGCGGTGCTGCGGCAGATCTTCACCGAAGCCGGGCGGCGGATCGAAGACTACCTCGACCTGGTGCGGCTGGACCCGCAGTGGCGGTGCTTCTTCACCGACGGCGGCGTGCTGGACCTGTGCGAAGACACGGCCAAGATGTCGGCCGAACTCGACCGCTTCGCCCCCGGGTCGGCGGACGGGTACCGGCAGTTCCTCGGCCTGTCCGACCGGCTGCACGACATCTCCAACCGCCACTTCTTCTGGAAGAGCATCGGCGGCATCAAGGACATGATCGACGTGAAGGCCGGGTTCAACCCGAAGATGCTGGCCGACGTGATGGCCATGCGGATGGGCCGGAGCGTGGCCGGCACGGTGCGGAAGTACGTGCCCGACTCCCGCGTGGCCCAGATGATCGACCACTTCACGCAGTATGTCGGGTCGAGTCCGGACGCATCCCCCGCGGTGCTGTGCGGCATCGCCCACATGCAGACGAACGAGGGCGTGTGGTACCCGATCGGCGGCACGCGGGCGGTGCCGCTGGCGCTGGCGAAGCTGGCGGCGGAGCTGGGTGTGGAGTTGCGAACTGGCGTCGGCGTGAAGCACGTCCACACCACGCCCGACGGCAAACGGGTGACGGAGGTGGAACTGGACGGCGGCGAGCGGGTGCCGGTGAGTGCGGTGGTGAGCAACGCGGACAGCGTGCGGACGCACCGCGAGCTGCTGAACGGCCACGCGCCGAAGGCGAAGGCGCGGTTCGAGAAGAGGCGGAGCTACGAGCCGGCGTGCAGCGGGGTGGTGCTGTACCTCGGGCTGAACAAGCGGTACGACCACCTGCTGCACCACTGCTTCGTGTTCAGCCGCGACCCGCACGAGGAGTTCGACTTCATCTACCACAAGGGCGAGCCGGCCCCGGACCCGACGTGCTACCTGGCCAGCACCAGCCGCACCGAGCCGGCCACCGCCCCGCCCGGCGGGGACGCGCTGTACGTGCTCGTCCACACCCCGTACCTGCGGCCGCACCACGACTGGGCGAAGATGCTGCCCGAGTACCGCCGCGTCATCCTGAACAAACTGAAGACCACCGGGCAGATGCCGGACCTCGAAGACCGCATCGTGTTCGAGCGGGCGCTCACCCCGCAGGACATCCACGACCGCTACCGGGTACTGGACGGCGCCATCTACGGCCTCGCCTCGCACGGCAAGTGGCTCGGGGCGTTCAAGCCGGCCAACCGCTCGCCGGACATCGCCGGGTTGTACCTCGCCGGTGGTGCGGCTCACCCCGGCCCCGGCATGCCGATGGTGCTGATGAGCGGGTGGATCGCGGCGGACACCCTCGACCGCGACCGCGGCGCCCCCGCCCGCCCGACGCCGACGACGGCGATGGCCTGATTCGGTGAGCCGGGAGCGTGAGCGACCGGAGGCTCCGGTCGCTCACGCTCCCGGCTCGCCAAAACCCATGCCCCTCCCCACCCGCTGGAACTGGTTCTTCGACGGCTTCCGCCGGTACGTGCGGCGGTACGTCCGCAAGCACTTCCACGCCGTCCGCCTGTCGAACACCAGCCACCCGCTGCCCGCCGACGACGCCCCGCTGCTGCTCGTCCTCAACCACCCGTCGTGGTGGGACCCGATGATCGGGGTGATCCTGTCCGACCTGTTCCCGCGGCACACGCACTACGCCGCCATCGACGCGGTGATGCTCAAGAAGTACCGGGCGTTCAACAAGCTCGGGTTCTTCGGCGTGGACCAGACCAGCCTCCGCGGGGCGGCCGAGTTCCTGCGGACGGGCACGGATATTCTGAGCGCGGACAAGCGGGCCATCTGGGTGACGGCGCAGGGCGAGTTCGCCGACGTGCGGACCCGCCCGCTCAACCTGCGGAGCGGGGTCGGCCATCTGGCGGCGCGGCTGACCCGCGGGTGGGTGCTGCCGGTCGCCGTCGAGTACACGTTCTGGACGGAGAGCAAGCCGGAGGCGGTGGTCAGGTTTGGCACCCCTCTCCCCCTGGGGAGAGGGGCTGGGGGTGAGGGGGCCACTCCTGCAACCGCCCCCCCCCCCCCCCAAAAAACAAACCCCC
>JALHQU010000253.1:0-4351 GCA_022841795.1 Fimbriiglobus sp. | reverse complement strand
CCCCCGCCCCGCCCGCCCCCCCCCCCCCCCCCCCCCCCCCCCCCCCCCCCACTCCTGCAACCGCCCCCCCCTCACCCTTAATCCCTCTCCCCCTGGGGAGAGGGAAACAATTGACCGCCCGCATCGAGGCCGCCCTCACCGCGTCGCTCGACGCGCTGAACGCCGAGACCGCCACCCGCGACCCGGCCCGGTTCACCGAGTTGCTCGGCGGGACGGCCGGCGTCGGCGGGGTGTACGACGCCTTCCGCCGCAGCGCCGCGTTCCTCCGCGGGCGGAAGTTCGACCCGTCGCACATGCCCACGGAGAAACCGGCGTGAGCGTGCTGGCGATCCTGGCGGTGGCGCTCGCCGCGTTCCCGGCGATGCTGTTTTTGCGGAACGTGAAGCAGTTCCGACGCCCCGTCCTGTTAGCCCGACGCGCAAGCGAGGGACAAGCCACTGACGGCGCAGAACCACACGCCCCTCGCTGGCGCGTCGGGCTAACAAACCCGGCCGTCTCCGTCCTCATCCCCGCCCGCAACGAGGAGGCCGGCATCGCCGCGTGCGTCCGCTCCGTCCTCGCGTCCACCGATGTCGAGGTCGAAGTGATCGTCCTCGACGACTCGTCCACCGACCGCACCGCCGACATCGTCCGCGAACTGGCCGCCGCCGACTCCCGCGTGCGGTTGGAGACCGCCCCTGCCCTGCCCCCCGGCTGGTGCGGCAAGCAGCACGCCTGCTACACGCTGTCCAAGCTGGCAACGCACGAGGTCATCACCTTCCTGGACGCCGACGTGCGGCTCGAACCGCCGGCGCTGGCGAACATGGTCGGCTTTCTCGAATCGTCCGGGGCGGCGCTCGTGTCCGGCTTTCCCCGCCAGGAGACCGGCACGCTGTTGGAAAAGCTCGTCATCCCGCTCATCCACTGGCTACTGGTGTGCTACCTGCCGTTCGACCGGATGCGGACGAGCCTGCAACCGGGCCTCGGGGCCGGGTGCGGGCAGTGGTTCCTGACCACGAAGGCGGCCTACGAGCAGGTCGGCGGGCACGCGCACCCGCTGGTGAAGGAGTCGCTGCACGACGGCATCAAGCTGCCGCGGGCGTACCGCACCTGCGGGCTGATGACCGACACCGCCGACGCCACCGCCGACGCCACCTGCCGCATGTACCGCAGTGCCGCCCAGGTGTGGAACGGATTCGCCAAGAACGCCCGCGAGGGGTTGGGCGCGCCGATCCTGATCTGGGTGTGGACGGTGCTGCTCGCCGGCGGGCACCTGCTGCCGTGGGTGCTGCTTCCGGTGAGTTACGTCTGTGCCGCCTACGAGAGTGTAAGCGGGATTTACCACCCGTCAGACGGCACTTACTACCCACCCCCGCCGTGGTGGTTGAGCGGGGGAAAACTGGCGATGGGGCTGTCCGCGCTGGCGATTCTGCTTTCCTACATCCCGCGGATCGGGTGTGCGGTGAAGTACCGCCAATCGTGGTTCGGGGTACTCTTTCATCCCCTCGGCGTGCTGCTGATGTTGGCGATCCAGTGGTACGCGACGGTGCGGAAGTGGATCGGCCGGCCGGTCGGGTGGAAGGGCCGGGCGCACCCGAGCCGAGTTACCAGCGAGCCGGGGGCGTGACCTGGCGAGCCGGGAGCGTGAGCGACCGGAGCAGGTGAAGACTCCGGTCGCTCACGCTCCCGGCTCACCGGAATCACTTCTTGACGTGGTCGCCGAGGTCGTCCACCAGCTTGCGGACGTCGTTCGCCCTACCCTGGACGAGCAGCTTGTCCGTGCCGTGTTGCTTCACCTGAAACCCGTTCTCCTGCATCCCCTCCGCCAACCCGAGGCCCGCCTTGATGCCCCTCGCGTTCGTGCCCAGCACCACCTGCACCGGCTCGTACTGCGACCGCCGACCGAGTTCATCAAGATCGATCAGGGGGAACTGCGCGGTGTACCGTGCCAGATCCGTGACAGCGATTGTGCAGAACGACTGCTTCTTCCGCGGCATCACCCACCCCTGCGGGTAGAGGACGTCGTCGAGTTGAGCGAACAGTTCGGCCAGGCACACGTCTTCGGCCCGCAGGGTGATCTTCAACTGCTCCGGCTTGTCCCGCGTGATGAACATCAGTTGGGAGTGCTTTTCGTACCACTCGGCCACCTTCGCGAACGGCACGTCGTCGAAGTCGGCCGTGTACAGCTTCTCGCCCGGTCGCGGCTCGATCTTCGCCCGCAGCGGCTTCTTCTTCATCAACTTCGGCACCGGGGCGGCGAACGCCGGCAACGCGAGCAGCACCAACAGCATGACGGTGAGGAAACGGAACATGGTGGGCCTCCACTCGGCCGCGCTCGCCGTCGGCTCACGGCGACCTGACCCGATCCTATCCGCCGGCCGGCGCGTTCGCCAACCGGCCGGAGTTCTCTCCTCCGGTTCCCATTTTCTCATCCGGTCGGAGCGGTCGGTGCGAGGTGGGTCAGCCGGCGGACTTCATGTCTTCCTGGATGAGGAACTCGATCTGGCGGGAGCAGAGCAGGATCTTGTCGCCGGGGCGGACGCGGGTCGGGCCGTGGATCTTCGCCCCGTTCAGGATGGTGCCGTTCTTGGACGCCACGTCGTGCAGCTCACAGGTGCCGTCGCGGTGGATGACCAGGGCACAATGCCGGCGGGACACGCACTCGTCGCGGATGACCACCGTGTTGTCCGGCAGCCGGCCGATGCTGTTCACCCCCAGCTTGAGCGGGTACAGCTTGTCCCCGTCCTTGACGAAGAACGAGCGGCCGGGGGTTTCGGGGTCGAACGCGACGGTGGCCCCGTCGCCGGCGTCGAGTTCGTCGAGCAGGGCGGCGTCGCCGACCAGGGTGAACTGCCCACACCCGGATTGAAGTCGCGCCCGGGCGGCGCGGAAATCCTCCCGCCGGGTGAGCCCTTCCAGGTGGATGCTGTTGAACCGAGGATCGGACATTCCGACCCCCCAACTAAGGAGGTGACGGCCGAGTTACCGCCACCCGCGAGTTACACGGTTGCGAGCCGAAATCTTTCCGCCGCTTACGGTTCTGCCTTCTTTACCACTTTTCGGTATGCCGGCCAGCCGGTCAATAGCGGTCTGGCAAAAATTATGCAATCGCGGTGCCAATGCCAATTCCGCTCGAATCTTCCCCCCCAAAGTGAAGTTGCAATCGGCCGGCGAAACCGGACAAAAAATCGGTGCGAAAGTTCGGAAACCCGATTCTCAGCTTGAACCACGTCCCGCTTGACCGGCCTCGCCACCTGATCTATAGCCCGCGATCGCGGCCGGTGTCGATCCCGACCGGCCGCGACCGAGGTTCCGGATGCCACTCCCCCGCCGGCTGACCGGGCTGCTCGCCCCTGCGGTGCTGATCGTCCTGCCGGCGTGCGGCGGGAACGGCCCGCTGTTCCCCGTCCGCGACGACCCGCCGGTGTTCCCGCCACCTGCCAGGGTGACGGCCCACCCGGCTGAGAAAGTGCCGTTCGCCGACACCCGCCAGCCGATCGCCCCCGGTGGGACGGTGCTGCGGCACCCCCAGTTCCCGGAGCCGGACCGTGTACCGGACCATCCTGTAACAGTCATGGTCGAAGGGGTCAAAGGAAATTTTGATAATCCGATCCCGCCGGCCCCCCCCGCCCCGCCGCCGGTCGAGCCGGACCCGCCGCTGGTCGCCGCCGTCCGCGACTTCCTGGCCGGCAAGCCGGACGCCGCCGACCGGCTGAAGCCGCTGCCGCCGGCGAACCAGGACGCGCTGCTCCAACTGCTGCCGCCGGTCATCCGGGTGGCGCAGATGGACCTGACCCGGCCGGACGCCGAGGAGACGGCGGTGCTCGCCCGCCAGTTCGAGACGGCCGCGGCGGTGCTGGCGCGGCGGGCCGGGCTGACGGTGAGGAAGGCGGTGCTGTGCCTGAACGTGAAGGGGTACGGCAAGTTCCTCCCGGTGCGAGACCGGAACGACCTCCGCCGCGGGGAGATGTACCCGCTGTACGTCGAGGTGGGGAACGTGCCGTGCGAGCCGACCACCCGGTCGGACGGGGCGGACGGGTTCCAGACGCTCATCGAGGTGTCCATGCAGGTGACGGACGACCTGGGTAAGGTGATCGAGATCATCGACCCGCGGACCGGGCAGCCCGGCCCGAAGAGTACGTCGCTCAAGACCGAGTTCAGCCACAGCCCGGTCCGCGACTACTACGTGGTCGCCCAGATGCAGGCCCCGGCCCGGCCGGGGGCGTACACGGTGACGATCGAACTCCGCGACCCGAAGTCCGGCACGGTGGTCAGCCGCCCGGTGCCGTTCCGGGTGCAATAGCCGGCGAACGGCGCGACGTGAGTCCGCCGGTTCTGGGCGAACCCGAGCCGCAAGGCTCGTGGGTGCGAG
>JALHQU010000252.1 GCA_022841795.1 Fimbriiglobus sp. | reverse complement strand
ACCGGCAACCTGGACACCACCACCAGCCGGGAAATCCTCGGTCTGCTGGCCGAACTGCCGGAACCAGGGCGGCGGGCCGTCGTCATGGTCACGCACGACCCGACGGCGGCGGCGTTCGGCACCCGGCTGGTGCAGATCCGCGACGGGCGGGTCGAGTCGGACGAGCCGGTCGCCCGACAACCCCTGGCCGTGCGGTGACCCATGCCCCCCCTGATCCGCTGGCAGTGGCTGTGGCAGTCGCGGTGGCGTGTGCTGACGTTCGGACTGATGGCGGTGGCGGCCGGCGGGTTGCTCCTGACCTGTTCGGTCCTGGTGACCCGGCCGTGGTTGAACCGGCGGTTCTACGTGTTGGCGGGTCTGGGGATCTTTTTGATCGTGTGGGGCGGGATTCACGTGCTGAACGGGCTGCTCGCCCCGGACGGGGCGTTCGGGCATCACCACGACGAGCCGCTCGCCCCGCCCCGCCGGAAGTGGCGGCGGACGACCGCCGCCCGGCCGACGAAGCCGCAGGACGACCCGATCCCGCTGGCAGATGACCCGCCGAAGTAAGCCGAACCGTATCGAAATCTCCCGCTCACGGAGTGAGCGGATCACCCAGAAAGCCGCACGATGCGAACCGTGTTCCGACTGCTCAGCCTGCGGTACCTGGTCCAGCGGTGGGACCGGGCCGGTCTGATCGTGCTCAGCATCGCGCTCGGCGTGGCCACGCTGGTGTCCACCCGCATCCTGAACAGGTGCATCGAGGCGGCGGCGGCGAACAACACCACCCCGCTCGGCCTGGGCGACCTGTTCGTGAGCAACGGGGAGGTGGGCGTCGAGCGGGCGCTCGGCGACGAGATCCGTAAGGCGAACATCCCCGGCGTCGAGTCGGTGCAGCCGGTGGTGGTGGACCGCGTGTTCCTGCCGGACCAGGACAACCGGGCGGCGGTGCTGCTCGGCGTCGAGTTGGCCAAGCATCAGATCCAGTCGTCCCGCGACCCGTTCGAGCTGCTGTCCGGAGACAACGCCTACAAGGCCACGTTCCACAAGATCGACCTGACCGCCGCCGCCGCCTTCCGCGCACTGTCCGGCAAGGTGATCGTCCTCAGCCGGGCGCTGCACGACGAGTGGGTGCGGCGGCGGGCGTCGCCGGACGCCCCGGTGGTGGTGCGGTACGGCGGGCGGCAGAACGAGTACACCCCGGTGGCGGTGGTGGACTACGCCGCCGACAGCCCGCTCGCCGCCCTCGGCCCGAACGTGCTAGGCATGGAGATCGACCAGGCGGCGGCGTTCCTCCGCCCAGACGCCCCGCGGGTGAACCGCATCGACGTGCTCATGACCCCGGCGGCGGACAAGGCGGCGGTGAAGGCGGCGGTGGACGCGGTGGTCGGCGGGCGGGCATTCGTCCGCACCCCGGCCGACCAGGGGCAGAGCACCCGGCAGGTGATCGGCGGCATCCAGATCGGGTTCACCATGTGCTCGGTCGGGGCGATGGTGGTCGGCCTGTTCCTGGTGTACAACTCGCTCGCCGTCACCGTCGCCGAGCGGCGGCACGACATCGGCATCCTGCGGTCCATCGGCGCCACCCGCCCGCAGGTGGTGCTGGTGTTCCTGGTGGCCGCCGCCGTGCTCGGGCTGCTCGGCGGGGCGGTCGGCATCCCGCTCGGCATCGGCTTGGCCCGGTTCGCCCTGGACCTGATCCGGGACGACATGCAGAGCATGTTCACCAACGCGGCGGCGAACCCGGCGGTGCCGAGTGTGGCGACCATGCTGCTGGCGTGCGCCGCCGGTCTGGCAACCGCCCTGCTCGCGGCGATCATCCCGTCCCTTCAAGCGGCATCGCAAGACCCGGCCGACGCGGTGCGGCGGACACCCGGCGCCGTCAGCGGGGCGTGGCGGGTGGCGCACCGGGTGGTGTGCATCAGCCTGGTGGCCGGCGGGGTAGGCATGATCCTGACGCGGAACGAGCTGCCCGAACGGGTGGGCGCGTTCGGCGGCATGGTGACGGCCCTGGTTGGATTGCTGCTCGCCGCCCCGATCCTGGTCGGCGTCGGGGTGCAGTTGCTCCACCCGCTCATGCGGCGGGTGCTGTCGGTCGAATCCCGGCTGGCCGCCGACAACCTGATCCGCAGCCCCGGCCGCACCGGGCTGGTGATCGGCGCGCTCGGCGCCGGGGTGGCGGTGATGATCCAGACGGCGGGCGTCAGCCGGAGCAACGAGGAGCCGGTGATGCGGTGGCTGGACGAGATCATCCAGGCCGACCAGTTCGTCGCCGCCGGCAACGTGACCGAGGCGATCAGCTCGATGGCCCCGAGCGACGCGGCGCTGGTGGACGACGTGGCGAAGGTGCCGGGCGTGGAAGCCGCGGCCGGCATCCGGTACGTCCGCCCGGAGTACAACGGCACGATGGTGTTCCTGACGGCCATCGACACCGAGCGGTTCGTCGATCCGAGCCAGAAGCGGGGGCCGGACGGGCTGCCGCAGCTCGACAAGTTCCGCCGGCTGCCGAACACGGCCGGGGTGCTCATCTCGGACAACTTCGCCGTCCGGCACGGGGTGCGGGTGGGCGACACGGTCACGCTCCAGGGGCCGAACGGGCCGGTGCAACTCGCCGTCCTGGACACGGTGACGGACTTCTCGTGGAGCCAGGGCACGCTGTTCATCGACCGCACGGTGTACGCCCGCCTGTTCCGCGACAACCAGATCGACATCGTCCACGTGTTCGTCACCCGTGAGAGCGCGGAGGCGACGGCGGCCGCCCGCGGGCGGGTGGAGCAGTTCGCCGCCGACCGCGGGTACTTCTCGGCCGACCGCTCGGCCCTGCGGCGGATGGTCGGGGACCTGATCGACCGGGTGTACAAGCTGGTTCACCTCCAGCAGATCGTGGTCGGCATTGTGGCCGCGCTCGGGGTGGTCACGTCCCTGCTCATCTCGGTGTTGCAGCGGAAGCGGGAATTGGGGCTGCTGCTGGCGGTCGGGGCGACGCCCGCCCAGGTGGTGCGGACGGTGCTGGCCGAGGCGGTGCTGATGGGCCTGTTCGGGACGGTGCTCGGGTTCCTGATCGGCCTGCCGCTGGAGTGGTACGTGCTGCGGGTGGTGATGTTCGAGATGTCCGGGTTCCACCTGGAGCTGGTGGTGCCGTGGCGGCAGGCGGCGGGCATCGCCGGCGGGGCGATGCTGGTGGCGACACTGGCCGGGCTGTTCCCCGCCCTACGGGCGGTGCGGACCCGCATTCCGGACGCGATCGCGTATGAATAATGTGTTCCGCGAGCGGCCTTCGGTGGTGACCCGCGGGCGTCAGCCCGTCGGGTGGGACTCACCCAGTCGGCTGACGCCGCCGGTTCACCCGGACACTCCCTACGCCTCCTGCGCCTTCGCCTCCCACTCGTCCAGCAGCTTGCCGATGCCCTTGTAGCTGAAGTCGATGTTCGCCAGCTCCTGGGCCAGTTCCACCGCCCGCGGCAAGTCGCCCTGCTCGGCCGACCCGGTGGCGAGCTGGTACAGCACCTCTTTCCGCGCGCCTTCGTCTTGCGGGGCGGTGAGCGCGGCCATCGCCTCCTCGAAGTTCCGCAGGGCCAGCTTCCAGTTGTTCCGCTTGCGGAAGCACAGCCCGAGCAGCATGGCCGCCTTGCCCTTCATGCGGTCGTCGCGGCGGGCCTGCTGCAGCTCGGCGATCGCCTCGTCCACCTTGTCCAGCTTCATCAGCCGCGACCCCAGCTCCAGCCGGTGAACGGTCTCGTTCGGGAACCGCTCCGCCTTCACCCGCAGGATTTCGGCCTCGCGAGAGTAGATCTCCTTCTTCAGCCGCGCCTTCGCGTCGGCCAACTCATGCACCGTCGGGCCTTCGTCGTCCTCGTCGTCGTCCTCGCCGACCGCCTTCCGCGCCTTCAGCCGGGCGTCGGTCGCCTCCAGGTTGTCGCGGAGCGGGAGCAGGTCGAGTTCGAGCAGGTCGAGTTGCAGGCTGAAGTGGTGGGCGGTCGGCCCCAGCCCCTGTTGCAGGGCGGCGCGGGCGCGGTCCAGCTGGTTGTGCCGGCGGTACAGGGCGGCCAGTTGCGTGTACAGCGACGGCTCGGTCGGGTCGGCCTCGATCCGCTGCACCAGCGCGGCCGCGTCCCGCCCCACCTTGTCCTGCTTCTCCACCGCCGCCGCCTCGATCCGCCCGACCACCGGCGACTCCTTCGACCCGGACACCGCCGCCTCGTACCCGCCGCGGGCGATGGTCTCGCTGGCCGCCAGGTTCTTCGCCTTGCTCGCCGCCTCCAGGTCGTTCTTGTCCGTCGCCTGCACCATCCGCCACAGCACGATCGCCTTCTGGAAGTCGCCCCGCTTCTCGAACAGCCGCGCCAGCGCCCGGTTCAGAGTGGCGTCCTTCGGGTACTTCTGCCGCGCCTGGTCCAGCGAGTACACCGCCAGGTCGGTCAGTCCGAGCGCTTCGAACGCCTCGGCCATATCCATCTGGGTGCCCAGGTCCCACGGGTTCTTGCCGAGTACGTCCTCCCCGCACTCCAGCACCCGCAGGTAGTCCCCGCCCGCCTTCGCCGCCTTCACCTTCGCCTTCGCCCCCGGGGTGGACAGGAACGCGAACCGGCTGCCCCGCAGGTTGTTCCCGAACTTCTCCTTCTGCGCCCGCCGCAGGCTCTGGCGGAACAGGAAGTTGCCCGGGTCCAGCTTGCAGCAGGTGCGGAGCAGCTGAATGGCGTAGTCGAAGTTCTTGGACTGGAGCACCTGCCGGGCGCGCTCGAAGTTCTCCGCCGCCACCCGCCGCTGGTCGGCGTTCGGGCTAGGGGGTGCCTGGGTGGACTGTCGCTCGGCCATGACGCGGGTTCCGGGTTGTGGGGATCGGATCGTCCCGGTTCCTATGTTCAACCACGGCGGCGGGTCGGAATCCGTCGGTCCGCCGCCCGGTGAGACATTGTATGCCGCACACCCGCCTGCTGCCCGTGAATGCCGCCGCCCCGGAACCGGACACCGTCCGGCTGGCGGCCGACGTATTACTCGGCGGCGGGCTGGTGGCGTTCCCGACCGAGACGGTGTACGGGTTGGGGGCGGTGGCCCGCGACCAGGCGGCGGTGGCGAAGGTGTTCGCGGCGAAGGGCCGGCCGGGGAACAACCCGCTCATCGTCCATGTGACGGGTGTGGGCGAAGCGAAGACCCTGACCGCGGCGTGGCCGGATGCGGCCGAGCGGCTGGCCGCCGCGTTCTGGCCCGGCCCGCTCACATTGGTGCTGCCGAAATCACCCGACGTGCCCGACGTGGTGACCGCTGGCGGGCCGACGGTTGCGTTGCGGCAGCCGGCGCACCCGGTGGCGGCGGCGGTCATCGCCGCGGCCGGGCCGGTCGCCGCCCCGAGCGCCAACCGCTCCGGCGAACTGTCGCCCACCACTGCCGACCACGTGTTCCGCGGGCTGAGCGGGGCGGTCGATCTGATCCTGGACGGCGGGCCGTGCCCCGGCGGGCTGGAGTCCACCGTGGTCGATCTGACCGGCCCGGTCGCCCGGTTGCTCCGCCCCGGCCTCGTCACCGCGGAGCAGTTGAAGACCGTTCTCGGCGAGTTGGAGATGTCCGCCCCCGTGAACCCGGACGCCCCCCTGCCCTCCCCCGGCTTGCTCACCCGCCACTACGCCCCGCGGACGGCCCTGGAGTGCGCCGCCACCGCGGAGGAAGCCGAGTTCCTGGCGAACCTGTACGAGACGGCCGGGCTGAAGGTGGCCCGGTACGCCCCGCCCGCCGACCCGACCGCCGCCGCCGCCGCCCTGTACGCCGACCTGCACGCCCTGGACGCCGGCGGGTTCGACCGCCTCATCGTCGCCCTGCCACCGGACACGGATGCGTGGCGGGCGGTCCGCGACCGCCTCACCCGCGCCGCCGCCGAGGGGTGAGAGAAGCCGCTTGCGGCTTCGCGGCTTCACCCCACCGCCAGCTCCTTGAACCGCTTCACGCAGTCGGTGATGGCGACCTCGGTGGGTAGCCGCTCGATGCTGCTCGCCCCGAAGAACCCGACCACCCCGCGGGTGTTCGCCAGCACATACTTCACGTCGTCCGGCTCGGCGATCGGCCCGCCGTGGCACAACACCAGGACGTCCGGGTTCACCGCCTTGGCCGCGTCCGCCAGCTGCTGCACCCGCTTCGCACTCTCGGCCAGCGTGAGCGCCGACTTCGCCCCGATCATCCCCTTGGTGGTCAGCCCCATGTGCGGGATGAGCACGTCCGCCCCGGCCGCCGCCATCCGCTCCGCCTCCCGCTCGGTGAACACGTACGGGCACGTCAGCAGCCCCATGTCGCTGGCCGCGGCGATCATCTCGACTTCCTTGTCGAACCCCATGCCCGTTTCTTCCAGGTTCTGGCGGAACGCCCCGTCGATCAGCCCGACGGTGGGGAAGTTCTGCACCCCGCTGAACCCGGCGTCGGCCACTTCGCCCAGGAACCGCTTCATCACCCGGAACGGGTCGGTGCCGCACACCCCGGCCAGCACCGGCGTGTGTTCGACCACCGGGATGACCTCGCGGGCCATGTCCAGCACGATCTGGTTGGCGTCCCCGTAGGGCATCAGCCCGGACAGGCTGCCGCGGCCGGCCATGCGGAACCGGCCCGAGTTGTAAATGATGATCAGGTCGAGGCCGCCGGCCTCGCCGCACTTGGCGGACAGGCCAGTGCCGGCCCCGCCGCCGACGATTGGCCGGCCGGCGGCCACCTGCGAGCGAAGGCGGGCGAGAATTTGGTCGCGGGGGATCATGCCCCACGTTCTACTGTTATCCCGACGCGCGAGCGAGGGTTTATTGCGGCGGTTCCGGGAGCGGGAAGTCGAGTTCGGGCAGGGGCATCGGCTCGCGGCGGGGGGGCGGGGTGGCGTCGGTCACGGACACCGCCGGGGTGATGGTCATCCGGGCCGTCTCCGCGCTCTCCGCGGCCAGCAGCATGTGATCCAGCAGCGCTTCACACTCCTCCGTGTCGGCCGGCGCTTTCGCAGCGTGGGTGAGCGTGACGGCCGGCTTCTCCGCCGGGGCGGTCGGCCGCTTCCACAGGGAACGGAACAGTTCGAACACGAGCACCATCCCCCCGCCCCAGGCGGCGAACGTGAACGGCAGGCGGGACGTTAGCGCGTCGCGGAGCGACTCGCCCGTGTCCGTCTGGGTGGCCGCCATCGCCGCCGTGGCGTGAGCGAACAGGTAGCCGCACCCGGCCAGCACCAGGGCGGTGGGCACGACCGTCTTGAGTGAGCGAAGCAGGAACCCGCGCATCGGTCCGGGATCAGGGGTGACAACGGATGGACACGGCCGACCGAACGGTTGAACCGTAGCACACATTTTTGCGACGGGCGTGTTCCGGGCGAGCCGGGAGCGTGAGCGACCGGAGGTCTTGAATCCTCCAGTCGCTCACGCTCCCGGCTCGCCGTGGGTTTCGCCGAACCCCGGCCGGGTTCGTAAGATGGACTTACCGAACCGTCCGCCGGAGGGTCTGACCGCGATGCGTCACCGTCATGTGCTGTCCGCGCTCGTGCAGAACCAGCCGGGGGTGCTGGCGCACATCTCCGGCATGTTGGCGTCCCGCGGGTTCAACATCGACAGCCTGGCGGTCGGCGAGACCGAGCAGCACGACCGCTCCCGCATGACGTTCGTCGTGCACGGGGACGACACGGTGCTCGACCAGGTGCGGAAGCAGTTGGACAAGATCGTGTACGTCATCCGGGTGGACGACATCAGCTCGGAGAACTTCGTCGAGCGGGACCTGATGCTCATCAAGGTGACGTGCGCGTCGGACAAGCGGCCGGAGCTGTTCCAGTTGTGCGAGTCGTTCCGCGGGCGGGTGGTGGACATCCAGCACGACAACATCATGGCCGAGATCAGCGGCACCGAGCCGAAGGTGGAGGCGTTCATCGAGCTGATGCGGCCCTACGGCATCCTGGAACTGGCCCGCACCGGCCGGATCGCACTGGTCCGCGGGGTGCCGAACAAGGAGGCGGAATGAGCGTCGCCCCGAGTAAGATCGCGCTGCCGACCCGCCGGCTCGACCCGGCGCTGGTGGACCTGCTCAAGTCGCTCAAGGCCGGCGACCGCATCAAGCTCACCCAGACGGTGCGGGTGGGGGCGAAGTCGTGGCCGGCCGAGGCGGTCGGGGCGTACCGCGGGGTGAGCTACCTGAGTACCGGGGTGACGGTGGACCGGGTGGTGGCCGACGACATCGTGGTGCCGACCGTCCACTTCACCAAGGACGGCGGCGAGTTGACCAGCATCTGCCTGGACGAGAACACGAAGGTGGAGCGGGTGTGATTTCTTCGTGGCACCGGCGGCCCGCCGGTGAACTCTTACCACCGGCTGGCCGCCGGTGCCACGGGGCGAATCTTCTTCGTCGCCCCGCCCCCGTCCGGCGTTAGAATAGCGGTTGACCCCTGCCTCCCCGCTCGGCCCGCCGAGCCGGTCTCGCCCGTGAGTGCCGCGTTGATGATGCCGCGCATCCGCCTGTTCATTTACCTCGGTTTTGCAATCCTGGTCGCTGGGTGCGGCAAGCCGGCGGACGACATCCGCGCGTACACCGTGCCGCGGGAGAAGGAGAAGGAGCCGGCGAAGAAGCCCGCCCCCGAAGCCCAGGACAAGTACCGGATGCTCGGGGCGATCATCCCGGCCGAGCAGGGGTACTCGTGGTTCGTCAAGTTCGTCGGCCCGACCGAGGTGGTGAGCCCGCTGGAAGGGGACTTCCAAACCTTCGTGCAGTCCATCCGTCCGGACGACAAGAAGCCCGCCTGGACCGCCCCGCCGAAGTGGACCGAGGCCCCGCCGCGGGCCACCCGGCTGGCGACGTTCAAGAACGGCCCGGCTGAGATGTACCTGTCCGGGCCGTTCGGCGGCGGGTTGCTGGAGAACGTGAACCGCTGGCGGAAGGAGGTCGGCCTGCGAGAGGTGAAAGAGACCGAGTTGAAAGACGCGGTGACCGAGATCAAACTGGGCGACAAGACGGCGTACACCGTGGACCTCCGCGGGCCGACGTGGAGCGGCGGCATGCCCGGCATGAACGCCCCGTTCGCCGGCAAGCGGTGACCCCGATCGGGCGAACCCGGCCCGCGAGGGCCGCGGGTGTCCCACCAATTGCCACGCACCCGCGGCCCTCGCGGGCCGGGTTCACCAAAACCACCCCGCCGGATCTACCCGACATGCC
>JALHQU010000251.1 GCA_022841795.1 Fimbriiglobus sp. | reverse complement strand
CGACCCGACCACGGGTAAACCGTGCGGCCCGCACCCGGCGCGGGCGGCCGGGCCGCTGGCGTTCGCCGCCCTCGACCCCGCCCGACGGCTGCCGGTGAACGTCGGACTGCTGAGCGTGGCGGGGGATTCGTGCTGGGACCGCCTCTCCCCGCTCGCCCGCCTGGACCACCCCGAGTTGTTCGCCCCCGACATTGAACACGCCCCCCGATCCCGGTAACGTCCACTCTCAATCAGGAGTCATCTATGGCCGCGCTGTTCCGCCCGACCTTCCGCTGCAAGACGACCGGCGAGGTGAAGCGGGTGAAAAAGTGGTACGCGAAGGTGCGATTCGCCGACGGCATCGTGCGGGTAGGCGTCACGGAAGTTGGTGGGAACTGCGTTCAGTTCGGTGTCGTTTTGAGCGACGGCGGGGATTTACTCCGGCAGGAGGTTGTCATGTCCGAGCCACTCAGCCCCGAACAGGAAGCGAAGGCCCAAGAACTGGCCGCCCGCATCACGGCCCGATCCGCCGACACCATCCTGGAGATGGCCCGTCGGCTCGTCGCCACGACCGACGACACCCTCTTCGGCGACACCGAGTTTGCCCTGCGCGCTCAGGCCCAGGGCATCGTCGCCGATGCCTACACCGAACACCTCCCCCAAAAAGTGGCTACACCACTTCCGCCATCGACTGCCCGCACTGCCAAAGACGCGCCCCCTTCCACGACTACCGCGAAAAAACGGTCGAGACACTCGGGGGGGCGGTCCGGTGCGACCGGGCCTACTACTACTGTGGAGCCTGCGGCCACGGCTCCTGCCCCTGGGACGCCCGCGTCGGACTGACTGACCAACGCCTGTCGCCGGCCGTGGAACGACTCGCCACCCTCTGCGGGGCGGTGGCCGACAGTTTCGAGAAGGGGACCGAACTGTTGAAGGAAACGGCGGGGATTCGCTTGGGCGAATCGACGGTGCAACGGACCACCGAAGCGACCGGCGAGCGGATCGCAGACCATCTCGGGAAGGGACGCACCTTCGGCGGCAAACAGCCGTGGGAGTGGTGTCACGACGCCTGCGGACGGACCGTGGGGTACATCGAGATCGACGCGACCGGCGTGCGGCAACAGGGATCGCACGGCGAACGTGCCGACGGCCGGATGGCCTACGTCGGGATGATCTTCAATCCGCTGCCGGACAAGGAGCGTGTGTTCGAGGGCCTGCCCAAGCCGGGCGTCTCGATGCGTGCGCGGTACGTCAGTGGACTGTACCCGTTGGCGGAAATGGGTCCGTTGTTGCGCCGGCAAGGCGCGCAGGTGGGCCTGGATCGGGCGGAGGTCTGGGTGGCGATCACCGACGGCGGGGCGGGGTTGGAGGACTTCGTGCGGGAGAACTTCCCGCGTGTGGAGGCGGTGATCCTGGACTTCTACCACGCGGCAGAATACCTGGCGAAGTTGGCGGCCGCGTTGCACCCGGCCGACGAGATGGCGGCGTTGGATCAAACCAAGGCGTGGTCCCGGCTGTTACGCGGCGAAGGCGGCGAGGTGATGATCGGTGTGCTGGAGAACTGGGCGTGGCCGAGTACGAAGGGGTTGTCGGCGGTGCGGAGTGAGGTGTTGGGTTACTTCCGCAACCAGGCGCATCGGATGGACTACCCGACGTACGAGGCCAACGGCTGGTACATCGGCTCGGGGGCGGTGGAGAGCGCGTGCAAGACGGTGGTCGGCCAGCGGCTGAAGGGGTCGGGCATGCGGTGGAGCGAAGCGGGGGCGCACGCGGTCTGCCACGTCCGCGCGTTGTACCGCAGCGAACACAGCCAGTGGACCGCCTTCTGGCAGCGATCCACGGCCGCTTGACACAAACGTCCACCAACTAATGTGGTGCCTACCCGCACGGTGCGGAAGGTGCCGCTGAGCGCGAACAAGACCGCCGCCGAGATGCTGCTCGGCCGGTTGCTCACCAAGATCGAACACGAGTGGGCGGGTGTCATCGACCCGTTCGAGGCCCACCGCGGCCGGCCGATCGAAGAACACCTAGCCGGGTGGGAGAAACACCTCCGGTCGAAAGACTCCACCCCGAAGCACGTCCGCACCAAGCTGGCCGCCGCCCGCCGGGTGATCGGCGGGTGCGGGTTCGAGAAACTGGCCGACCTGTCCGCTTCTCGGGTCGAGGAGTTTCTGGCCGAACTGCGGGCACCGGCGGCGTGCCCGGAGTTGGAGCCGGGGAAAGAGTGGTACACGAAGGCCGAACTGGCGGCGGCCCTCGGGGTGAAGCGGGAGGCGGTCACCCCGCTGGTGAAGCGGCACCGGCTCGCCGCCACCGGGTGCGGGAGAGCCCGCCGGTACCCGCGGGCGACGGCCGCGACGCTGCTCCACTCCCGCACCGCAACTCGAACACCTCAGCCGGGCGGTCGGGAACATGCCGTCGGTGCTGCCGTCCGGCGGGGACAGTTTGGCCTTCGGCTTGCCCCAGTTAAGCCCAGATTTGGGCCAGGTGGGTGATGGCGGGCGAGCGGCGGTGCGGGCGGGTGAGGGAACGGGCGATGCGGAGGAGCGTCCGGAACCCCTAAAAAGCCAGGGCGATGAGGGCGGGTGCGGTGGGGCGAGGGCGGCTGACGCGAGTACCCCCGGTGCGGCTCGAACGCACAACCGGCCGCTTAGAAGGCGGCTGCTCTATCCAGTTGAGCTACGGGGGCGGGTGGGGGAATTGTTCCGCCGGACGGCAACGGGGGCAAGGGCATTCCGGCCGGGTGAGTGTAGCCCGCACACTCCGTGTGCGGATCCAGACCGCACACGGAGTGTGCGGGCTACACTCAAGATCACCCCTTCAGTTCGGCCCGGCCGACCACCGTGTATTCCGGGCCGTCGCGTCTCATCTCGCTGGCGTACACGATCACCTCGTCGATCTGCGCCCGTCCACCGTCCCAGGCCAGCAACTTCGGCAGCAGCGGGGCGAGCGCGTTCGCGTCCTCGTCCGCCTTCGCCCGGCCGAGGGTCAGGTGCGGGGTGTACGCCCGCTCCTCGCGGCGGTAGGCACCGAGGTCCAACAGCGGTTGCTCCAGGGCGGCGTGCAAACGGACGAGGCTGTCCGCCCCGTCGGTGATGCCGCCCCACAGGATCTTCGGCCGCCGCGGGGTGGGGAACGCCCCGACCCCAGAGACACGCAGTGGGAAGGCGGGTTCGCGGGCGGCGGCGGCGGACGCGAGGCGGCAGATGTCCACCAGCTCGCGGTCGTCCACCTCGCCGAGGAACAACAGCGTGACGTGCAGGTTGGGCGGTTCGGTCCACTTCACGGAGGCGCCGCTGGCCGCCAGCGACTGCTGGAGGGCGGCCGCCCGGCCGCGGATGTCCGGGCCGACGTCAACGCCAATGAACGTGCGGGTGCGGGGCATGGTGTCGAGGGGCGAAGAGTTAACCACAGAGGCACAGGGACACAGAGAAGACAAAAGAACGGGTGGGGAAGAACTCCTGTCTTCTCTGTGTCCCTGTGCCTCTGTGGTTCAAATATTGATGCCGGTTCAGCCGGCGTGGGCGGACCACATGTCCTTCGCCCCGTGGTGCAGGCGGGCGCCGACCTGGGTGATCACCTTCATCGCCAGGTAGTTGGCCGCCGTCGCCGCCTTGTCCGCCGGCACCCCGTGCGTCACCCCGTACAGGAACGCGCCGGCGAACATGTCGCCCGCCCCGGTCAGGTCTTTCGGCTCGCACGGGAACGCCGGCACGTGGTGTTCCTTCCCGTCCCAGCGGATGTACGCCCCGGCCGGGCCGTCCGTCACCACGCAGTTCGGCACCAGCTCGCGGAGTTTCTGGAACGCCTCCTGGCTGTCGTGGGCGTTCGCGGCGGCGCGGGCTTCGCTGGCGTTGCAGAAGAACAGGTCGGTGTCCTTGAGCGCGGCGAACAGGTGTTCGCCGAACACGTGGACGATGAACGCCTCCGAGCAGGTGATCGCGACCTTCGTGCCGCTCGCCTTGGCGATGCGGATGGCCTCCCGCACGGCGCTCTGCCCGGCGTCGCCATTGCTGAACAGGTATCCCTCGATGAACAGCCACGCCGACTGCTCGATCAGGTGCCGGTCGTGGGTAACGTGCTTTCCGGACAGGTGCGCCGCCACCCCCAGGCACGTCCGCATGGTCCGCTCGGCGTCCGGGGTAATCATGATGCACGACGTGCCGGTCGGCTGGCCGACCACCACCGGGCTGCCCAGCCCGATGTTCAGTTGGGTGAACTCGCTCTGGTAGTGGAACCCGTACCTGTCGTCGCCCACGCACCCGATGTACGCCGCCTTCCCGCCGAGCTGGGCGAACCCGATGACGCTGTTGCCCACGCTCCCGCCGGACACCAGCCGCGGGTCGCCGGCGGCGAACTTGGCCAGCACCGTCTGCTGCTCGGCATGATCGACCAGCCGCATGGTGCCCCGCTCGAACCCGAGGTCGGCGAACTGCCCGTCCGTCACCTCGACGAACAGGTCGACGATGGCGTTGCCCATGCCGCACAGGTGGTACTGCTTCATGGGGATAGGTGTATCGGCCGGGGCGGGTGGGGTGGAGGTGGAAACCGACAACCCAGTGCCGGCCTAACTCGGTTAATTGTCGTTCAGCCCGGACGGTGCGCGGGTGTGCAACCGCTTCTTCCATGTGTTCTCGATCTCGACCACTTCAGCCGGTGGCAAGTCGGGCGACACTCGTTGGAGGATCGAGAACTGAAGTTGCTTCGGGTCGCAGCTACGGAGCAAGACGTTCCCGCCGTGACCAGTCGCCGCGTAGCCCTCCCACCGACCGAGCAGGTTATCCCCGCCGGAAGCCGATCCGACGTACCCCTTCCTGATCGATGAGTCGAAGATGAAGTAGACGCCGCGCCATTCCCGCATTGCCGCTTTGAGACGGGACGGCATTACAGCCAGGTCGTCCCACGACAGTACCAACTGGTCCCACGGCGGCAGCGCCGCATCCAGAGCACTTTCCTCACGGATTGCCAAGACAGCCATTCCGTCCGACTTGTGGGCGCGTCGCCACCACGACCGCTCGGGCGGAGGCCACTGGATGACGAGCCGGCCCTTCCACTCCGGGTAAAAGTCTGTGGCGAGTACCAAGTCGAACCACAGTTGCGTCGGCCGCTGCGTGTCCGCCGTCATCCCGCGGGCGATCAACTCGGCGACGGCAGGCTTGCTTAGGCAGTCAACCGTCGCCAGTTCAATCCATCCGTTCACGCGATACAACCCGATGAAGAGCGCTTTGCCCGGCGAGCGGCCGATGAACGAGGCGACATACTTCACCTTCTGCATCACCCGTTCCACCTTCTCACCTTGCCCTTGCTGGTAGGCGTTGAACAATTCCGGCCGCTCAGCCGCGAGCCATGGGAAGACGCGGTTGAGTTGCGGCTCGCGGGGGCGGTGCCGCATGACGATAACCTGCTCTGGATCAACGCCCTTGCTCTTTAGCAAGTGGTTCAGCGTCATGGAAGGCCTCCGGGTGTGTTTGCCCGACGGGAGGTATTTGGGTTCGTCATGGTACACCGAACCGATCCCTCGCTGGCGCGTCGGGCTAACGAAGCCGGGCTACCAGTACATCTGCACGGTCGGCTTGATGACCAGTTCGGGGATGCTCACCCGCGGGGGCAGACTGGCGACGAACAGGATCGCCTCGGCCACGTCCTCCGGCTTCAGGATGGTCGAGCGGTGTTCCTCGGTGATCGGCTTCGGGCGGGCGGCCAGAATCGGCGTGTCGATCTCGCCAGGGTAGATGTTGCTCACCCGCACCCCGCTGTCCTTCTCCTCGTTGCTGAGCACCAGCCCCAGCCCGCCCATGCCGAACTTGGCCGCCACATACGCCGCCCCGCCGAGCGGGTTGGCCCGCTTGCCGGCCACGCTCACCACGTTCACAATCACCCCGTCGTGCCGGTCGAACATCTGCGGCAGCACCGCCTTCGTGCAGTAGAACGCGCCGTCCAGGTTCGCCCGGATCATCTGGTCCCACGCTTCGGGCGTCAGGTCGCGGATGGTGCGGTCCTTGATGTTGGTGCCGGCGTTGTTCACCAGGATGTCCACCCGCCCGAACCGCGAGGTGGCCTCGGCGATCAGCCGCTCGCACTGCGAGTGTACGGTCACGTCGGTGGCGACGGCGACCGAGTGCATCGGGGCGTTCAACTCGGCCAACGCCGCCACCAGCTTGGTGGCGTCGCGGCCGGCGATGACCACGTTCGCGCCTTCCTTCAGGAACAGGGCGGCGGCGGCCTTCCCCACCCCCGACCCGCCGCCGGTGATGACCGCCACTTTGCCGGAGAGCCTGGACATGACCCGCACCTCACGATGGAACAGCCCAGGGTCGGCCGACCCTGGGCTTTCAGGTTCCTATGCTACCCTGTAAGGTGTGAACCGGCACCCGGTTCCTGTTGTCAGTTGGTGTGGTCAACTCCCCACGAAAGGGTCTCGCACGATGAACGCCGATCTCCGCCGCCGGTCCGACGAGCTGGCGACCCGCCTGGCCTCTCTCCGGAGGTCTCTTTGACATCCCGGGCAAGCTGACCGACCGCGAAGCACTCGACGCCAAGCAGGCGGCGCCGGGGTTCTGGGACAACCCGGAGGCGGCCAAGGGCGTGATCCAGAAGATGAAGGTTCTGAACGCCCTGCTCAAGCCCTACGAGGAGCTGGACAAGGCCCGCGAAGACATCGCCACCATGGCCGAGCTGGCCGACGAGGACCCGAGCTTCGAGGCGGAGATCGCCCCGGCGCTGGAGACGGCCGAGCGGAAGCTGGACGAGTTCGAGCTGAAGGCGATGATGTCCGGCAAGCACGACGGGGCGAACGCCCTGGTACGGTTGCAAGCGGGGCAGGGCGGCACCGACGCGTGCGACTGGGCCGAGCGGCTGCGGCGGATGTACAGCATGTGGGCCAAGCGGCACGGGATGGCAGTGGAGGAGATCGACGAGGTGGCGAACGTCGAGGCCGGGGTGCAGAGCTGCGAGTTCCGCATCTCCGGCGAGTACGCCTACGGGTACCTGCAGGCGGAGATCGGCGCGCACCGCTTCGTCCGCATCAGCCCGTTCGGCGACGGCGGCACTCGGCAGACCAGCTTCGTGGCCGTGGACGTGATGCCCGAACTGGACGACACCATCGAGATCGTCATCAAGGACACCGACCTGCGGAAGGACACGTTCACGTCCGGCGGCCCCGGCGGGCAGCACCAGAACAAGACGCAGTCCGGGGTGCGGCTGACGCACCTGCCCACCGGCATCGCCGCCGAGAGCCGCACCGAGCGGAGCCAGCACAAGAACAACGACATCTGCATCCAGAAGCTGAAGGCCCGCCTGTACCAGATCGAGGAGCAGAAGCGGCTGGGCGAGCTGGCGAACAAGTACGACTCCAAGGGGGAGATCAGCTTCGGCAACCAGATCCGCAGCTACGTCATGCAGCCGTACACGCTGGTGCGGGACGAGCGGGACGGGATCGAGCGGAAGTCGCCGGCGGTGAACGAGGTGCTGGACGGCGGGCCGGAACTGGACGAGTTCATGTACGCCTACCTGCGGTGGAAGACGGCCAAGGCGAACGCGGTGAAGAAGTAAGCCGAACTAACCACAGAGGCACAGAGACACAGAGCAGAGTCAAGACGGAGGTTCTGTCGAAGTCCCTTCCCTGCCCGCTCTGTGTCTCTGTGCCTCTGTGGTTAATCTTCCATGTCTTCGTTCACCCTGGAAGTGTCGGACTTGGCGGGGACGGAGGCGCTCGGGCGGCGGCTCGGGCCGCTGCTCTTTCCGGGGGCGGTGGTAGCCCTCGTCGGCCAGCTCGGGGCGGGCAAGACGCACTTCACCCGCGCCGTCGCCGAGGGGCTGGGCGTTCGCACCCCGGCGGCCGTCACCAGCCCGACGTTCACCCTCATCCACGAGTACCCGGCCCGGCTGCCCGTCTACCACTTCGACGCGTACCGGCTGGCCTCCGCCCGCGAGTTCCTCGACCTGGGCACCGGCGAATACTTCCACGGCGACGGGGTGTGCCTGGTCGAGTGGGCGGACCGTTTCCCCGAGGCGCTGCCGGCCGAGCGGCTGGATGTGCGGATCGAAATCGTGGACGCACACCGGCGCCGGTTCGAGATCAATTCGCACGGATCACGGTACGATCAACTCGTCAACGAGTGGGTACGAACTGAATCACCAAGTGTCCGCACCTGAAGAAACGGTGAAAATCCCCCGGTCCGACGAATCCGGACAGGCGGCAGAACCGGGACTGTCCGGCCAACTCGTGCCCACTGAAAAATCGCTGAAAATTGACGGGAAACGGCGTGGGAGCAATTCCACCGTTGGGCGTGCGGAGCGATTCCTGCGAGACACAGAACCTGTGCCCACGGCCGAAACGCCACTTGACTACGCAAATTCCCCACTTTTACATTAATAGATGAGGGACCGAGACACCCGCCTCCGGCCGCCAACACCCGAACCGCCCCGTTTGATTGGGTTCGAGCCTGGCACCCGCGAGCGATCGGATCGTCGGCGGGGTCGATGAGTCCCGAAGGATAGGCACCCATGTTGGTTCTGTCCAGGAAAAAGAACGAGTCGATTGTCATCAACAACGACATCGTCATCACCGTGGTGGAAGTCCGCGGGGACAAGGTGCGGTTGGGAATCGTCGCCCCGCGGGACGTGGCCGTCCACCGCGAAGAGGTGTACGAGGCCATCCACGGCACCAAGCCGCAGATCACCGCCACCCCCACCACCGGCTCGGCGGGCTGATCTTAATTAACGCCTGCCGTTCGCCCCGCTCTCGGCCCATGGCCGGGCTCGGCGTTCATTTCCGCACACAACACCCGGCGGCTGACGCCGCACGGTTCGCCAAACCCGCTATCCTGACCGCATGAAGACCATCGCCGTCGTCGGCGCCTCGGCCGACCGCCGCAAGTTCGGCAACAAGTGCGTCCGCGCGTTCCAGTCGGCCGGCTGGACGGTGTACCCCGTCCATCCGACCGAGACGGCGGTGGAGGGGTTGCCGGTGTACCGCAGCGTGGCGGACGTGCCGGCCGACAAGCTGGACGTGGTGAGCGTGTACCTGAACCCGAAGGTCGGGCTGACGGTGCTGCCGAGCTTCACCGCCAAGCCGGTCGGCGAGGTGTGGTTCAACCCGGGGGCGGAGTCGGCCGAGGTGCTGGCGAAGGCGACGGAGTTGGGGCTGCACGCCATCCCCGCGTGCAGCATCGTCGGGTACGGGATGACCCCGCACGCCTTCCCGGACATCTA
>JALHQU010000250.1:3666-9266 GCA_022841795.1 Fimbriiglobus sp. | reverse complement strand
CGGGGCGGCCGGGGCGGTGGGCAGTTGCACCACCGGGGCGGGGGCGGCCGGCGCCTGGCCGCGGGCGACCAGCTTGGGCAGGTCGTTCGCGGGGAGCGGGACGACCGGGGCCTGGGCGAGGGCGACCGCCGGGCTGACCAGCAGGCCGGCGATTATGTGTTTCATGGTCCGGGTCATGGGGGCCTTCCGTGACGGCTAGTCCGGTGAGCGAGAGAGGTCACCCCGAACGTCCTGTGCCGGGGCTACCAACTGAATCGGGCGGGCCGGCCCGGTCATTCGACCTCTGCCGGTCCGCCCGCTTGAGGAATTTCGGCCGCGCCCCCGCACCCCACGGCCATCCCCTGCCCGCCGCAGATCTTCACACCCGCCCGCCGCATTCCGCTCACTTCGACTCAAGGGCCAGGTTGCCCACCGCCGGCCCGCCGGTGACGGCCACGGTCAGCCCGGACGTCTGCGTGGAACGGTACTTCGCCGGCACTTTCCCCGCCCCGTCCGGGGTGACCATGACCGCGTACTTCGACGCCGGTAACTCCTGGGCGAACGTGTACTTCCCCGCCTCATCCGTGACGGCGGTGTACACCCGCGACGCCGGCAGGTCGAGGGACACCACCGTCACCGTCGCCCCGGCCACCGGCTTGCCGTCGAGCGTCACCACCCCGCTCAGCGTGCCCGTGGTCGGCTTCGGCGGGTCGGCCGGCTTGGGCGGGGTCGGCGGCAGCACCCGCTGTTGCGGCGGGTCGGCGTCCGGCTTCTTCACCTCCGCTTCGGTCTTCTTGATCTCCTTCCGCAGCTCGCCCCGCACCAGTTCGATGATCTCGTGCAGCCGGAACGCCCGCGCCTTCACCCCGTCCGTCTTGCCGACTTCGGTCAGCCCGTCGGCGATCACCTTCTGAACCGCCGGGCGGTGGGCGAGGAACGGCGACACCGTCAGCAGCGCCCCCTCGTACAGGCGGTACGCGGACGGAGCGTCGGCGGCGTTGTACAGGTCGGCCCCGCGGTCGTGGACCGCCCGCAGGGTGTCCACGGCCAGCTTGTCCAGGTCGGCCGGGGTGAGCGGCTTGGCGGGCGGCGGGTCGGCGGCGACGACAAAGGAGGTGAGCAGCAGGACGGCGGCGACGGTGCGGGGGAACACGGGGCGTCTCCGGGGGTGCGGGCCGGTGTCGTTGAGTATACCCGATGTGTGTACCGACTACTTCGGCCGTGGATTTTGGTGGGCGGGGTTGCAGGCCCGAAGGGCCGAACTCCCTCAGCCCAGGTCGGAGCGAGCGAAGCGAGCGCAGGCCTGGGTTAGGGAACGAAAAAAAGCAAGCCCCGAAGGGGCGGGCTACCGGAGAGCGCCCCGTCGGGGCTTGGATTGGGTGGCCGGGGTACCCAGGGCGGCGTTCGCCTTCGGCTCACTTGCCCTGGGCTGAGGGAGGGCGGCCCTTCGGGCCTGAAGACCGAGCATACCCTACCGCGGCCGTTCGGCCACCGCCAGCAGGCAGTCGCTGCCGCCGGCGGTGTACACCACCCACGCCGCCAGCTTCGCCGCCGGCTTCCACGTCAGCACCTTGTCCGTCCAGTCCGCCCGCGGGCCGGCGGTGGCCAGCTTCGCGCTGCTCCGCAGCCAGTCGCTGTGCCGGATGGTCCGCACGCTCATCACCCGCAGGCCGGCCGACTGCACCGCCAGCGACAGCGTGACCGGGGTGAAGTGCGTCAGGTGCCGCGGCAGGTCCAGCCCGAACCAGTCCGTGCCGAACCGGCGGAACGCCCAACTGTCGATGTTCGGGCAGGCGATCACCAGCCGCCCGCCGGGGATGAGCAACTGGTACGCCTCGCGGAGGACGCCCACCGGGTCGTGGACGTGCTCCAGCGAGTGCCACATGGTGATGACCTCGAACGAGCACGGCCGCAGGTCCGGGTGTGGGAGCGAGCCGACCATCGCCTTCAGCCCGAGGTCTTCTTGCACCGTCCGCACCGCCCCGACCGCCGCGTCCAGCCCGACCACGTCCCACCCCTGGTCGGCCATCCGCTTCAGGAAGCTGCCGCCGCCGCACCCGAAGTCGAGCAGCCGCCCGACCCCCGGCCACGGCAGCACCCCCCGCCGCTCGGAGCACGGCCGGCCGAGCAGTTTCTCCAGCGGGTGGGTGCGAGGGCGGGCCTGTTCCAGCTTGCGGGGGCGGCGGTGCGGCTTGTAGTTGGACGGGTAGAACCGGGCGATGTCGTCGGCCGACGGGCGGGGGTTGGTGTACGTCAGCCCGCACGAGCGGCACTTGACCACCAGGAACTTGAGGCCGGGGCGGTCGTCGGCCGGGGTGGGGTCGGCCGCCTCGAACTGCGGCTCCTCGTCCCGATTGCCACACAGCGGGCACGGGGAGTCGTCCCACTCCACCCCGAGTTGCGGATGGGTGTCCGACGGGGCGGCGAGCAGGCGGGCGGTCATCGGGGCGGTCCTTCCCTGGACCGAGGATCGAGCGGGGGTGAGATCGTACCGAGCCGCAGGTGGGGGCGTCAACGGCAAGCTGGTGTGATCGCCGCCGCCGTGCGGGGCATATCCTGACTCCTCCCGCCCCGCAGGAGCCTGCCATGTCCGCCCCGTGGTCGTTCCAGTCCGCCGGCACGCTCGTGTTCGGTCGCGAGTCCGTGAACCAGCTCGGCGACATCGCCGGCCGGCTGAGCTCGAAGCGGGTGCTGGTCGTCACCGACGCCGTACTGGTGAAGGCCGGCATCGCCGACCGCGTCGTCAAGCCGCTGGCCGAGTCCGGGGCCGCCGTCGAAGTCTTTTCCGGCTGTCTGCCCGAGCCGCCGGTCGAGGTGATCCGGGCGGCGGCGGACGCGGCCCGGGCGTTCCAGCCGGACGTGCTGGTCGGGCTGGGCGGCGGCAGCAACATGGACGCGGCCAAGTTGGTGGCTGTGCTGCTCGCCCACGGCGGCGACCCGGCCGACTGGGTGGGCGACAGCCGCATCCCCGGCCCGGTGTTCCCGCTGGTGTGCGTGCCCACCACCGCCGGCACCGGCAGCGAGGTGTCCGCCGCCGCCGTGTTCACCGACACCGCCAACAAGATCAAGGTGAGCACCCTCAGCCCGTTCCTGCGGCCGACCTACGCCGTGGTCGATCCGCTGCTCACGGTCGGCTGCCCGAAGCAAGTGACGGCCGACAGCGGCATCGACGCCCTCACCCACGCCATCGAAGCCTACACCGCCGCCGACCAGGACGAGTTCGTGACGCGGCCGGGCGGCCGGACCGTGTACCAGGGGAAGAACCCGCTGGCGGACATGATGGCGGTGGAGTGCATCCAGTTGGTCGGCCGGTTCCTGCGGCGGGCGGTGAACAACCCGACCGACCTGGAAGCGCGGGACGGGATGGCGATGGCGGCCACCCTCGGCGGGCTGGCGTTCAGCAACGCCGGGGTGGCCCTGGTTCACGCGATGGAGTACCCGGTGGGCGGGGCGGTGCATGTGTCACACGGGGCCGGCAACGGGCTGCTGCTGCCGTTCGTCATGCGGTACAACGCGGCGGTGCGGCAGGACGAGATCGGCCAGATCGGGCTGTGGCTGGACGGCCCGGCGGCGCTGGCCGGCGACGACGGCACCCCGACCGAGCGGGTGCGAGCGTACTTCGACGACGCGGTGAACCAGTCGATCAGCGCGGTGGAGCAGTTGCGGGCGGACATCGGCATCCCGACCCGGCTGCGGGACATCGGGGTGACCGAGGACATGCTGCCGGGGTTCGCCGACAAGGCGTTCGCCATCAAGCGGCTGATGCGGGTGAACCCGCGGGTGCCGCAGACCGCGGCGGAGATTCTGGACATCTACCGGGCGGCGTATTGAAGCGGTCTCACTCCCCCCGCTCCGGTTGCGGGGTGAGGCGGATAAGCCACCGGCGGAGCAGGTCGGTCAGTTCCTCCCGCTGGTCGGCGGACAGCGGCGGCAGCGACCGCTCGGCCTCGCGGAAGCGGGTGGCGGTGGCCGCGTCGATCACCTTCTTCCCCTTCGCCGTCAAACTCACCACCACCCCGCGGCGGTCGGCCGGGTCCGGCCGGCGTTCGACCAGCCCGCTCGCCTCCAGCTTGTCCAGCCGGCTGGTCATGCCGCCGGACGACAGCACCACCGAGCGGAGCAGGGCGGTCGGGGTCAGCCCGCCCTTCGGCCCGGCCCGCCGCAGCGTCGCCAGGATGTCGAACTGGCCGAGGGTGAGGCGGTGTTCGGCCAGCGCCTCCTCCACGCTCCGCTGCAGGTGTTCGGCCAGCACGATCACCCGCCCGACCAGCCCGAGGGCGGCCGGGTCCAGGTCCGGGCGGGCGGCCCGCCAGGCGGCGAGCAGGTGATCGACGGTGTCCGGCGGCTGGTGCATTGGCGGTCGCCCCTGGTGGATTTATCTTGATTGCGAGTTAAGATTCTTGACGTCGAGATTGTACGCATCTAGCGTATCCGGGCGAGGGGTGACCCCTCTTCCACGAACCGAGGCCGACCATGAAAGAGTTCAAGCTGGGCGACAACCACGAGACCGCCGTCGAGCGGGCTGACTACCCGCCGGCGAAGGTGAAGGAGATCCTGGGGAACGAAACCGTCGCCGTCGTCGGGTACGGGGTGCAGGGCCGCGGCCAATCGCTGAACATGCGGGACAACGGCGTCACCGTGATCGTCGGCCAGCGGAAGGGGGGCAAGGCGTACGACCTGTGCCTGGAAGACGGGTGGGTGCCGGGCAAAACGCTGTTCGACCCGGAGGAGGCGGCGGCGAAGGGCACCGTCGTGCAGTACCTGCTGAGCGACGCCGGGCAGAAGGACATGTGGCCGAAGATCAAGCCGCACCTGACCAAGGGCAAGGCGCTGTACTTCAGCCACGGGTTCAGCATCGTGTACGCCGATCAGACCGGCGTCGTCCCGCCGGCCGACATCGACGTCATCCTGTGCGCGCCGAAGGGGTCGGGCACCACCGTGCGGCGGCTGTTCCTGGAAGGCCGCGGCATCAACAGCAGCTTCGCGATTCACCAAGACGTGACCGGCCGGGCGCGGGACCGGGTACTGGCGCTGGGCGTGGCTATCGGCAGCGGGTACCTGTTCGAGACGACGTTCCAGAAGGAGGTGTTCAGCGACCTGACCGGCGAGCGGGGGGTGCTGATGGGCGCCATCTACGGGCTGTGGCTGGCCCAGTACGAGGTGCTGCGGGCGAACGGGCACGGCCCGAGCGAGGCGTTCAACGAGACGGTGGAGGAGGCGACGCAGAGCCTGTACCCGCTCATCGCCGAGAAGGGCATGGACTGGATGTACGCCAACTGCAGCACCACCGCGCAGCGGGGGGCGCTCGACTGGTTCAAGCGGTTCCGGGACGCCAGCAAGCCGGTGTTCGAGCAGTTGTACCAGAGCGTGGCGAGCGGGGAGGAAACCCGCAGGACGCTGGAGGCGAACAGCCGCCCGGACTACCGCCAGAGCCTGGAGAAGGAGCTGAAGGAGATCGCCGACAGCGAGATGTGGACGGCCGGGGCGTGGGTGCGGTCGCTGCGGCCGGAGCGGGCCGGGGAGGAGTGAGGCGTTTGGTGGGGGGGGGGGGGGGGCCCCCCCCCCCCCGCCGCGGGGGGGGCCCCCCCCCCCCACCCCCCCCCCGCGGCGGGCCAGATATG
>JALHQU010000250.1:0-3656 GCA_022841795.1 Fimbriiglobus sp. | reverse complement strand
GCGGGCCGATGCCAGCCTTACTACTGGCTTCGGCCCGCCCCACCAGAACCACCGGCTCGGATCATCGATCTGATTGTTGATGGTTCGATCGCACTCGCTTCGCCTCAGGTATCGGCGTTAGCAGCCGCCATCGGCTGCCAATACTGCCAATCACTCGCCATCCGGATCGGTCTCAATTCCGTTATTTCAACACTTCGTTCGCGGGTTCGGCCGGCCGGGTTTGCCCTCATTTTCCACCCGCCCAAGTGTCCGGGATTCGCGAAAAAACTTCCCCGCCGGTCCTCCTCCGTAACCCGGTTCCGCCGCCCGCGTTCGGCGCACCGGCCGGACCCGCCGCCGGGTTCCGCCCGTCGACCCCACTGACACACCCTTGACACCCCCGAAAAGGGGGGTCTAAGATGCCCGTGAATCGTCGAGACCGCCCCGCCGAAGTTCCTCCTTCCCGGCGGCCTATCCGAGTCGCGGTCCCCCCGATCCCCAGGTCCGGTTCAAACCGGGAATTGTTAGAACGTAGTTCGGGTGTCCTTGCGAACCGCACGGCGGCGTGGCCGTCCGTCTCCGCATCCGTGGAGGGCTGTGCGATGTCAGTTTCCGCCACGATCCGCGAGTTCCAGTCGGATTGGCTGCCGCACGTCAGCGACGCCGGTCTGGAACGGCTGATCTCGCTGCTCGATTCCGGCAGCCCGCTGCTCGTCCACGGGGCGTTCACGCGGGCGTGTGCGATGGGCTGCCTGGCCACCCACATCGCCTGGCACCACCCGCGGACGGCCCACCTGAACGACGACGCCGGCGTCCGCTGGCTGACCAAGATCGCCGGGCTGAACCCGGCCACCTCGGCCGTCATCCTCACCTGGGACCGCTCCGGTCCGGCGGACTGGGCGCTCCGGGCCGAGTTGCTGCGGGCGTGCCGGGAGGAGTTGGGCCACAGGTCGGGAGAATCCGCCGAATTGGATGAGAATATGGTCTCCGAGTGCGTCGGTTGCTAAAATTCTGGCAACCGAGCAGCACTCAGGTTCAGGCCATGATTCCTCGCGTCCTCGAACCCGAGGTGATGGACACCCCGGACGACGCCTCCGACTACGACAGCATGGACCATTCGGCCGTGAACCGGGCGTTCGCGGCCGACTTCTTTTCCGCCTGTCCGCACCCGGCCGGCCCGGTTCTTGATGTCGGTACCGGCACCGCCCAGATTCCCATCGAGGTGTGCCGCCGGCACCCGTCCGTCCGCGTCCACGCCATCGACCTGGCTGACGAGATGCTGAAGCTGGCAACGATCAACGTGGCCGTCGCCGGCCTGTCCGATCGCGTCACCCTGGAGCGGGTGAACGGGCGGCGGACGCCGTTCGCCGACGGCCAGTTCGCCGCCGTCATGTCGAACAGCATCGTCCACCACATCCCACACCCGTTCGAGTGCCTGGGCGAGATGGTGCGGGTGTGCGCCAGCGGCGGGGTGGTGTTCGTCCGCGACCTGATGCGGCCGAACTCGGCCGAGCTGCTCGAACACCTGGTCAACCTGCACGCGGCTGGGGCGAACCACCACCAGCGGCAGTTGTTCGCCGACTCACTGCGGGCCGCCCTCACCCTGGCCGAGGTGCAAACGCTGGTGGTCGAACTCGGGTTCGACCCGGCCACGGTGAAGCAGACCAGCGACCGCCACTGGACGTGGTCCGCCGTGGTGGCGTGACCGCCTCGCGGGTGGCCGACCGTCTCCGACGGTCGGTGCCGACTCCCGGAGGGAGTCGGCCACCCTGACCCTACTCTCCCCATGCCCCTCCTCGATCCCGTGGCCCGCGTCGGTGAGTGGGCGTGGTTCGCCGCCCGCGGCGGGCTGGCCGCGCTCGCCGCCGTTCTTCGTCCCGGTCTGTGGCTCCGCCCCTTCTATACGGTGCTGGTCGGCGGGCTGCCGCTGGCCGCGGTGCTCGGGGTGGCGCTCGGGGCGGTCATCTGGATGCACACCCGCGGATTGCTCGACCGCACCGCCGGGGCCGCCGAACTGTTGCCGACGGTGCTGGCGGCGGCGGTGCTGCTCGAACTCGCGCCGGTCGGGGCCGGGCTGATCGTGGCCGCCCGCACCGGCGCCAGCCTGGGGGCGGAGCTGGCCGCCATGCGGGTGGGCGAGCAGGTGGACGCGCTCGAACTGCTCGGCGTGTCGCCGATGCGGCGGCTGATCGCCCCGCGGGTGCTGGCGTGCGTGCTGGCCACCCCGCTGCTACACGCGGTGGTGTCGGCGCTGGCCCTCGGCAGCGGGTTCGTGGCCGAGTCGGTCGGCGGGAGTACGTCGTGGGTGCGGTACCAGGCGTTGGTGCTGGCCGAACTGCGGCTGCCCGATGTGGTGCCGGCCGGGCTGAAGACGCTGGCGTTCGGCTGGCTGATCGGCGCGACCGGGTGTTACGTCGGGCTGACCGCCCGCGGCGGGTCGGAGGGGGTGGGCAAGGCGGCGACGAACAGCGTGGTCGCGTGCGTGCTGCTGGTGCTCCTCGCCGACGTGCTGCTCGTCGGGCTGATCCGGGTGGTGATGTGATCCGGCGAACGGCGGGGCGTGAGTCCGCCGGTGCTGTGGGGCAAGTTTCTAACTTGCCATCTGAGGCAAGATACAATCTTGCCCCACACCGGCGGACTCACGCCCCGCCGCTCGCCGAAATCGAGCCAATAGGGCGGCAACTGTGGAAGAGGGCCGGTCTTCGTTGGTGTCCGGGCTTCAGCCCGTCTTCCGAGACAGCGAGGACGGGCTGAAGCCCGGACACGAGCGAAAACACCGGCGGCCCGCCGGCGTTCGTCCCTCACCCCCGTGCCGACGGGCGGGCGGTCCGCTGGTCCACCGCCACCGTCCACACCTCGTTCAGCTTGTCCGCCAGCGGCCCCCAGTCGTACTCCCGCACCACCACCCGCCGGCCCTCGTCCGCCTGGTCCGCCGCCGCGTCCGGGTCTCGCATCGTTTGAACCAGCGCGTCCGCGATGCCGGTCTCGTCCATCGTCACCGTCAGGTGCTTGCCCGGCTCCAGCCGCAACCCTTCGGCCCCGACGAGCGTGCTGACCACCGGCGTGGCCGTGGCCAGCGACTCCAGGATTTTCAGCCGGCTGCCCCCGCCCACCCGCAGCGGCACCACCGTCATCCCGCAGGTGGCGAGGTGCGGGCGGACGTCCGGCACGTTGCCGAACACGCTCACGCCGGGAATGCGTTTGGCCGCATCGGTCATCCAGTCCGGCGGGTTGCGGCCGACCACCGACAGTTTCGCCCGCGGCTCCGCCGCCCGCACCTTCGGGAAGATGTCGTCGAGCAGCAACTTCACCGCGTCCTGGTTCGGCCGCCAGTCGAGGCTGCCAACGAACGCCACCCGGTGCGGGTCGCGGTCTACGTCCCGCTGCGGGCGGAAGTGGGCCACGTCCACCCCGTTGTCCACCACCTCGGTCTGCTCGGTGCCGCCCAGGTCGGTGCGAATCCGCTCGGCGTCCGGCTCGCTGACGGCGACGGTCCAGGTGGCGTGGGCGAACGCCCACCGCTCGAACCGCTCGAACTTTCGCCACTGCTCCCGCACGTACCACCGCCGCATGCGGTTCTCTTCCGCCTCCGCGTACCGCTTCCAGATGAGCGACTCGACGTTGTGCGCCATCACCACCCACGGGGTCCGCTTCAGCCGCCCCCGCACCGCCTTCCG
>JALHQU010000249.1 GCA_022841795.1 Fimbriiglobus sp. | reverse complement strand
ACCGGGTCGAGCCACGCGCCCGCAAGCGGCGACCGAAACCCTACCCACCGCTGCCCGTCCCACGCGCCGACGCCCGGAAGCGGCTCATGGGATCACGCTGACCGCTCAGGAAGTGCCATTCCAATCAACGCAATCCAGTATCAGTCGCAGGTCGGCGGTTACGGTGAGCATCCAGCCGACGACGGCGGTCGGGCACATGGCGGTTCCTCCGCCGGGTGGGGTCAGGGGTCGAGTGGCATCAACCCTTGTACCCGGTACACCTTGCGGACGGAACCGCCTCCATTTCAGCACGCCCACGAAACTGGGGATGACTCAGCCTGGAACGCCTCTTGCAGCATGTCGGACGGGTCGATGCGGCCGGACAGCCGCGGGTCCAGCCGCAACTGCACCAGCCGCCGCAGCCGCGAGCGGTAGGCGGTGAACAACTCGGCCGCCGCCTGTGGGCCGTCCGTGCGGAGGCGGTCCACCCACGGGTCGGCGTCCTCGGCCGGATCGGTCATGGAACCCCCATACCCCTTATCTGCGAAGAGGGTGGGAGTGCACACCGCCACGACGTGGATTTGTTCAGCGCACCCGTTCGCGTGGCTGATCGTGTTGCATCTCCGGCGGGTTACGACAGGACCGCGGTCGCCACCTCGCCTTTCACGTCCGTCAGGCGGAAGTCACGGCCGGCGTAGTTGTACGTCAGCTTCTCGTGGTCAAGGCCGAGGATGTGCAGCAGGGTGGCGTGCAGGTCGTTGGTGTGCATCCGCCCCTCCACCGCCTTCTGCCCGTACTCGTCCGTCGCCCCGTAGGTGACGCCCGGCTTCACCCCCGCCCCGGTGAGGAACATCGGGTAGCCGGTGATGTTGTGGTCGCGGCCGTCCTTTCCCTGGCTGGTCGGCTGGCGGCCGAACTCGGAGCCGAACAGCACGAGCGTGTCCTTCAGCAATCCACGCTGATCGAGGTCCGTCAACAGCGCGGCCACCGGCTGGTCGATGCTCCCGCAGCGGTCGAGCAGCCCCTTGTGCAGGTTGTTGTGGTGGTCCCACCCCGGCTGGCAGATTTCGACGAACCGCACACCGGCCTCGGTCAGCCTACGGGCCATCAGGCACTGGCGGGCGAACGCGGCGTTCGGCTTGTCGGTCACGCCGTAGCTGTCCTTGACCGCTTGCGGCTCGCCGGAGATGTCGAGCAGGTCGGCCACCTTGCTCTGCATCTTGAACCCGAGTTCGTAGCTCTGGATCACCCCTTCCAGTTGATCCGGCGCGGAGCCGGTGGCGGCGAGGTCGCGGTTCATCGCCTGGATGAGGTCGAGCTGCTTCCGCTGGAGCGCGGTCCCGCTTGTCGTCTTCAGGTTGGGCAGGTGGCCGCGGTCGTCGATGCGGGTGCCCTGGAAGTGAGCAGGCAGGAACGCGCTGCCGTAGTTCACCGCCCCGCCGAAGTTCGGCGGCGGATTCGCCGTGATGTAACCGGGCAGATCCTGGTTCTCGCTGCCCAGGCCGTACAGCAACCACGCCCCCAGGCTGGGGCGGGTGAGGGCGGCGTTCGCGCTGCCGGTGTGCAGTTGCACCACCGCCTGCGGGTGAGCCGGGGTGTCGGTGTGCAGCCCGCGGAGCCAGGTCAGCTTGTCGGCGTGCTTGGCCAGGTTCGGCAGCAACTCGCTGAACCAGCTGCCGGTGTCGCCGTGCTGCGACCACTTGAACTTGCTGGCCGTCAGCACCCCGCCGCCCGGCCCGGCCTTGCCGTCGTCCTTCGCCAGTTGCGGCTTGTAGTCGAACGTGTCGTGATGGCTCATCGCCCCGTTCATGTGGACGAACAGCAGCCGCTTGGCGCGAGCCTTGAGCGGCGGCGCTTTCGGGGCAAGCGGCTTGTCGGCTGCCGCCGATTGCCGGCCGAGCAGACCGGCAAGGGCAACTAGGCCGAACCCGGCGGAAGCGGACTTCAACGCATCGCGGCGTGAGATCGGGAACATGGGTGATCCTTGTGGTCGGGTGAAGAGAAGGCGGACTAACCACAGAGACACAGGGGCACAGAGAAGGCAAGAAGTAGAGTTCTGTTCTCAAACTGTCTTTGGTTCTCTCTGTGTTTCTGTGCCTCTGTGGTTAGTCCTGTTGACGATCACCGCACGAAACGGAATTCGCCGCTGCCGAGTACCGCCTGCGTGAGCGCCATCCACGCCGCCGTCCGCGGATCCTTTGCCCGCACCACCACCGCGTCCACTTCCTCGCCGGTCTGGTCGATGGTGTCCGGATCCTGGTTCGGGTCGTCGGCCTTCTTCGGCTTGGCCTTCGGTTTGACGGCCTTCGGCGGCTCCGGCGGGGGCGGCTCGTCCTTCGCCGCGGATTCGTACTCGGCGACGAACTGCTTCGCCCGCTCCACTTCTTGTTCCGTCGGCGTGCGTCCCAGCGCCACGCGGTAGACGGTGGCGATGCGGTCGGCGTCGGCCTTCTCCGCCTTCAGCACCCGCTCGGCGAGTGTGAGCGCCTGCCGCCGGACGAACGGCGAGTTGAGGACGAACAGCGCCTGCCCCGGCACGCTGGTGGTGTCCCGTCGGCCGCTCACGAGCGTCTGGTCCACCGGGTCGAACGCTTCGAGCGCGTGCGGGGTGACGCCGCGGAGCAGCGGCAGGAACACACTCCGCGCCTTGCTCTTGTCGGCCAGTTCGTGAACCTGCTTCGCCTCCGGGCCGTTGTCCCGCATCTCGACCATCTGGAGCGGCGGGGCGGCCCACCCCTTCGGCCGGGTGACGTCGAGTTCGCCGGCGGCGAGCAGGGCGGCGTCGCGGAACTCCTCGGCGGTCAGCCGCCGCGGGGCGTGCCGCCAGAGCAGTTTGTTCTCCGGGTCGAGCTTCTTCGCCTCGGCGGTGGCCTCGGCACTCTGTCGGTAGGTGCGGGTGAGCACCAGAGTGCGGACGAGTTTCTTCACGCTCCACCCGTCGGCCACGAACCGACCCGCCAGGTGGTCGAGCAACTCCGGGTGCGTCGGCGTGTCGCCGGTCACGCCGAAATTGTCCACCGTGGACACGATGCCGCGGCCGAACAGCTTGGCCCAGGCGCGGTTGACGAACACGCGGGCGGCGAGCGGGTTGTGCGGGCTGGTCAGCCAGTCGGCCAGCTCCCGCCGCCCGCTCTCCTTCGCGTTCACCGGCCTGCTGTCCTTCACCGCGAACGCCGTCAGGAACCCCCGCGGCACCACCGGGCCGAGCTTCTCGGCCTCGCCCCGCACCCGCAGCTCAGTGTCGCCGATCGTCTTCGAGTCCCGCACGCCGTGGACGGCGAACCCGCGGGCGGCCGGGTCGGTTAAGGCGTTCAGTTCGGCCTGTTTCGCCTCGTACTTCAGGCGGAACGGCCGCTGCGTCGGCTGGCCGTTGGCCGCCGGCTTCAGCCCCTCCGGGGTACCGCGGATGGCGTCCCACGCCTTCTTCACCTCCGCCACCTCGGCCTTCAGCTTGTCCAGTTGCTCGGGCGGTACCGCGGGCAGGTCGGCGGCGGTCGCGGTGGCGATCAGGTTGGCCGGGTCGTAGTACGCCAGCCCGGCCCCGCCCATCTGGTTTCGCAGCCCCGAGGCGTTGTCGGTGCTGGTGAAGATGCCGGCGAGCGCGTAGTAGTCTTTGGTGGGGATGGGGTCGAACTTGTGGTCGTGGCAGCGGGCGCAGCTGGCGGTCAGGCCGAGAACGGACCGCGTCACCACGTCGATCTGCTCGTCCACGTTGTCCATCTGGAACCGCACCTTGAACCGCTGGTTCACGTCCTTCACCCCGAGCGCCACGAACCCGGTGGCAGCGGCCAGATGGTCCCGTTCAGCCTTGTCCTTCGCGTCCAGCAGATCGCCGGCGATCTGCTCCCGGATGAAGCGGTCGAACGGCACGTCGGCGTTGAAGCTGTCGATGACGTAGTCGCGGTACTTCCAGGCGAACGGGTACGGGATGTTGCGGCTCGGGCCGGTGCTCTCCCCGTACCGGGCAACGTCCAGCCAGTGCCGCCCCCAGTGTTCGCCGAACCGCGGCGACGCCAGCAGACGATCCACCAGCTTTTCCAGCGCGTCCGACGAATCGTCGGCCAGGCAGGTGTCGATCTCCACCGGCGTCGGCGGCAGGCCGGTCAGGTCGAACGTCAGCCGACGGATGAGCGTGAGCTTGTCCGCTACCGGGGCGGGCTTGAGGCCGACGGCGGTGAGCTTGGTGCGAACGAAGTCGTCGATGGGGTTCTGTTCCGCGCTCCCCTTCGGGTCGCGGCTACCCTTGATGGGTTGGAACGCCCAGTGCGTTTTCTTCAGTTCCTCGTACTCCGGCTTCGTCTTGCCGAAGCTGGCCGGCACCCCCACCGCCGGCCACACCGCCCCGTCCTTGATCCACGCCGACAGCGTCTCCACCTGGGCGTCGGTCAGCTTCTCCCCTTCGAGCGGCATCCGCCGTTTCTCGTCCTTCTGGGTGATTCGCCGCAGCAGCGTGCCCTCGCCCGGCTTGTCGGGCACCACCGCCGGGCCGGTGTTCCCGCCCGTCAATAGCCCCTTGTGGTCGTCCACCCGCAACCCACCGGCCAGCTTGGTGTCGGCCGAGTGGCAGCCGTTGCAGTGGGCGGTGAGGATCGGCCGCACCTTCTTCTCGAAGAACTCCACCTTCGCCGCGTCCGGTTCGGCCGCCGGCACCGCCGCAACCGCCGCGAGTGCGGCAATCATCGCCCAGACTGTTCGCATGGTCGGCATCCGTGTGGTGTCGGGGTGGCCCTGAAGGTATCCGATGGGCGGGGGAAAGTCACTTGGTTGTCGCCGTCAGCGTCACGTCGCCGGCCGGCGGCACCTGTACCGTCCAGCCGGAGGTGTTCGCGTCCAGATACTTTTTGGGCACCTTCGGCTTCGGCCGGCCGTCCCCCTCGTCGCTCAGGATGAGCCGGGCGCGGTAGGTGCCCTCCCGCGCTCCGGCCCACACCCGGCCGTTGTCCAAAGTCTCCATGCGGAACCGCCCGCCGTCGTCGATCACCCCGGCCGCCCGCACCGTCGGGTCGTCGGCGCGGACGAGTTCGACGTGGTGCCCGGCCAACTGGCCGGCGTCGCCGTTCAACTGCACCCGTCCGGCGACGGGGTGGGTGGCCGGGCCGGCGTCCCGGCACCCGCTCACCCCCACCACCGACAGCAGCACGAGCGTGCCGTACCGAATTCGGCGATCCACAGTCATCGGAAGCCCTCCGGGTGTGTTCCACTCGCTCCGCGAGTGGTACGGAGTCACTCGCGGAGCGAGTGGAACACATTTGGTCAGTAAGTGGTCCCCACGATCTCCCCGCCGGCGCGGGTGACGAGGGCGGTGAGCACGTTCACGTTGGTGCTGTTGCGGACGGCCTTCACGCTGCCGTCCACGAACACGAAGTTGGTGACGCCGGGGTGCGGGCCGCCGAAGCTGCTGTTGGCGAACGGCAGGTTCTGGTTGTCGGCCGGCAGCAGCGGGCGGAGGTCGCCGTTCACGTCGCTGATCCCCATCATGCGACGATGGGTGTTCCGCACCTGGCTGTGGACACTGCGGTCCTCGTTCTTCCCGCGAAGCGAGTTCGGGCGGATCGACTTCTCGCCGAACATGGTGGTGTTGCTGGTGCCGTCGGACACGTCGAGCAGCTTCACCTGGTGCTGGTAGCTGACGAGCAGCGGGCCGACAGAAATCTCACGACGAGGGAAGCGGGTTACGATCCGCGGTCAGATCTCATATAGCATTAAAATGATGAGTAAAATAATCTATTTCAAGGTGGGTTCGCCAACTGAGTGGGGCTGGGCCATCCACTTCGTCGAATCGGTGAACGGCTTGACCCCGTGGAATTGACGGAAATCTATGCATGCGATTTACTTGTGTCGGTCGATCCGAGTCCGCAATGCCGACAGCCCGACCGCCAGAACGTGACAGAGTGGATTTCACCCGCCATCAGAACTCGAACCGACCGAGGGTGTCGGAAGGCGTCGGCCGATGACCGGCGCATGCTGCCAGCGCGTCGGTGCCGGGCGACGTGCCGCGGTCCAACACCTCGAATACCGGGTCGAGGTACGGCCGCTCGTCCGGCAAGCCGGATCGCTCCGCCTGACGCCGCAACCCGTCGGCTGCGATGTCGATCACCTCGCGTGCCCAGGCCAGCAGCGAGCGCCCGCCGTGTTCGGCTGCCAGTCCGTGCCAGGCCGCCGCCTCGAACACGTGCGGCAGGTCGGCTGGAGGGAAGTGGCGGGCGACCTCGCCGGCCGCGGCGAGCGCGGCGGAGTCGTATACCAGCCCCTTCCACACCGCGGGCACCGCCAGAGCCAGAGGCGGCGGGTTGGCGTCTGCCCCGCGGACTTCCACGAACTGCTTCAGTCGCGCCTCCGGGAACACCGTCGTCAGGTGGACCTCCCAGTCGGCCATAGTCGGGTACCGGCCGTCGATGCCGCGGGTGAGGAAGTGGCGGAACGTCCGCCCGCCGGCCGGGTGGTATCCGCCGTCGCGGACGGTGAACAGCATCGGCACGTCCAGCAGATAGCTCACCCAGCGGTCGAACGACAGGCCGTCCGCGAGCAGGTGCGGGAGCAGCCCGCAGCGGTCCGGGTCCATGCCCAGCCACACCCGCCCGCGGTACGACGCCCACCCGGTCGGCTCGCCGGCGTACAACGGGCTGTTTCCCCACACCGCGTTCACCACCGGGCCGAGGGTGAGCGCGACGGCGAACTTCCGCACCGCGTCCGCCTCGTCGGCGTAGTCGAACGCCGCCTGGGTGCTGGCCGTCGCCTTCATCATGTGCGCGGCCTTCGGGCCGCGGGCCGGCAGGTACTCGGTCATCAGCCGGTGCCGGCGGCGGGCCGGCGCGGGGATGTCCTCGACGCGGGTGAACGGCGTCACCCCGGCCGCCACCCACGCCACCCGGTCCGGGTCCACGACTGCCCGCACCTCATCCCGGTGCCGGTACAACTCGGCCGCCAACTCGCCGACGTGCCGCACCGGCGGGCTGGAGAACTCCACCTGCCCGCCGGGTTCGAGGGACACCGTCGCCCCGCCGCGGGAGAGCAGCGTCAGCCGGTCGCCGCGGTAGTGCGGCCGCCAGCCGAACCGATCGACCAGCGCTTGCAGGATGTCCCGCACGCCGCCCGGCTCGTCGTAGGTCAGCGGCCGGCCGGTCGCCCGCTCGACGGCGAACTTCTCGAACTCGCCGCCCACCCGCCAGTCGGCCGGCGGCTTGCCCCCGCGGTGGAAGTACGCCGGCAGATCGGCCGGGGTCAGAGGTGGCAAACTCCCGTCCGCCCCCGCGTCGGGCAGGGTGGTGCTCATGAGCGATTCCGTCAGGTGTGAGTCGGGAGAGGTGGGTACACTAGTCCGCCGAACTCGCGTCATCAAGCCGGCGGCGGAGTGCCTCGTCTTTAGAACTCGGTCGCTCGCAGGCTGTTTGCCCCGGCTCGCAGCGGCAGCCACACGGCCAGGGCCGCGGCGATCAGCGCCACCGGCACGCCGGCGAACGCCCACCACGGGTACAGCTCGCCGCGTTCGAGCACCGTCGCCCGGAACCCGGCCACGTGCAGCGGCACCGCCAGCGCCACCACCATCAGCAGCAGGTACCCCAGCCCGACGATCATGTTCACCGTGCCGCCGAACCCGACCACGATCTTCGACGGGTCGGTCTCGCGGAAGTTCGGCATGGCCGCCCCCAGCCCGACGTTCAGCGCGCTCAGCCCGACGGCGATGAGCACCGCCGCCAGCAGGTGCATGCCCACCCCGACGGCGTCGATGCCGAGCAACAAGTCACCGAGCAGGGTGAGGCCGACGGACACGATCAGCGTGCCGGTGGCGGCGAACGCGAACTTGCCGGTCAGTACCTGCTCGCGGCGGATGGGCATCAGCCCGAGGATCCAGAACTTCCGCCCCTCCAGGCTCATCAGCGGGTAGATGAACCGGCTGAGGCCGGCGCACACCAGCACGGCGGTGCCGCTCAGGTTCACCAGGCTGATGACGTACCGATCCATGCCCACGATATCGCCCTTGTAGAACTGGCGGAAGTTGGACGCGCCGAGCAGCATCAGCCCGCCGAAGATGAACAGCAGCACCCACTGGGTGGGGTCGCGGCGGAACGTGCGGAAGTCCTTCACCACCAGGATGCGGGTCGGCCGGGGCAGGTAGCACACCAGCAGTTCCATCAGCCGGTCGAGCGGGTGGTCGGCGCGGTACACCTGGCGGTCGCGGCCGCGGCCGGCGATGCGGTCGAACGCCGGGCGGTACAGCCGGCGGGCGGTGTACGCGGCCACCAGGTACGCCAGCAGCCCGTTGCTCCAGATGAGGGCGAGCGGCTGGCCGACGTTCTCCGGGTTGCCGCTGGCCGCGGCCATCAGCCCGGTGGTCATCCAGTGGCTGGGCACCAGCGGGTGCTGGGTGAGGGCGAACTGGCCGAGCAGCCCGGTCACCTCGTCCTTCTTCCCGCCGCTCTTGAGTGCTGATCGCGCCGCCAGTGCCGCCCGCACCCCCCACACCCCGCCGGCCAGCACCAGCACCGCCACCAGCGCGGCGATCACCTGCTTGCGGTTCCGCGGCAGAAATCGCACCAGCAGCATACAGATGATGGCCGACACCGCTCCCGGCAGGATGACGAACCCGAGCAAATACGGCAGCAGCAGGGCGAAGTAGTACCACGGCACGCCCGTCACCAGCCCGTAAGCGACCAGGATGGGCATGCCGAGGATGAGGAACGCCCACGAGCTGAACGCCACCGCCGCCCGGAACTTGGCGGCGAAGATCTGATCGGCGTGGGCCGGGGTGGCGAGCAGGAACCGGGCTTCCGGCGAGGTGAACAGGCTGGCGTACAGGATGATGCCGGTGCTGAATAGCAGCATGCCGCCGAGGGTGAAGAACATCAGGTCGTACAGCCAGGAGATGACCAACCCCTTCATCGGCACCTTGTACTGCGGGCTGAACAGCTCGGAGAACCCGTAGAACGCCAGCGCGAACACGAACGCGGCGACGATGGCGCTGGTGCCGAGCATGGTGAGCAGCCGGATCCGCCCGGTCTGGAGGGCCACCGTCAGCGAATTGCGGAACTGCCGCGCCCGCAGGCGGCGGAACACCGCCGCCTGATCGACGGCCGCCGGCCGGCGGACCGGGGCGGGGGGGGCGGGCAGCGGGGCGAGGGTGCTGGACATGCGGGGTCCGCGAGGCGTCGAGTCAATGTTGATTTTACCCCACCCTCAGCCGCCCCGCAGCAACTTCGCGTCGAACCCGTGCGGCAGCAGTTCCTTCATCGTGAACGTCCGCCGGTCGCCCCGCAGGTTGGCGAGGATCACCGTCGCGTCCGGGGCGAACTCCCACAGCAGTTGGCGGCACGCCCCGCACGGCGGGGTGAGGTCGGC
>JALHQU010000248.1 GCA_022841795.1 Fimbriiglobus sp. | reverse complement strand
GTGGTTGCGGTGTCGGGCCTCGCCTCGCTCCCGCGAGGCTTCGACCGCGACCTACAAGACCCGCTTACCTGTCGTCATTCCACCGTTCGCGCGGCATCGCGCACCCGTTTCAACGTCACTTTGGTCAGCCCGTCGCCGGGGCGGGTGTCGAACGACTCCGGCCGCGGCCCGCCGGGGTTGCTCACGATGTACATCATTCGGTCGCCGCGAACGCGGATCAGCCCCTGGGTTTTCAGCCCTTCTGCCGGTAACCCTGTCATGTCCGCCGGTGTGATCACCTGAACCCGCGTTGCGAACGCAGACCCGACGACCGCAAGCCGCGGGGCGTCCATCCGGGCGAACGACAGGGTGAACGGGTCGGAAGCGGTCAGCCCTTCGGGCGGAGGACGATACACCGTCGTCAGCTCGATCCGCATCGGATCGCCGGCGAGCAACTCGTAGGTTGTGGTCCGCTGGTGCGCCGCACGGGGCACCGACAGGACCAGCGTTCAGGAAACGCTGAGCGTGTCGGCCCACGCCGGTTGCGGGGACACGTACTCGACGGAACGGGTGGTGAATACCAACGCGGCATCCCGTTCCTGGAACACGGACTGTTGACCGCCGACCAAAACTGTTTCCACCCGCCAGCGGCCGGACAGGTCGGGCGACGCCGGTGGCGCAGAGCCGAGGCGGACGGCGGCCAGCGGCACCGCGACCAGGCCGAGCAGCACGAGCAACGCGATTCGAGACATGACGAACCCTCCGGTGCGACCCTCTTGATAATACACCCTGGCAGGCGGATTCTATCCGGTCGTTACACCGCGTGACACTTACCCGTTCTCCATCGGCGCCGCCACCAGCCGGCCGTTCACCCGCGTCACCAGTCCGGCGGATTCGAGCTTCGCCACCGCGTCGGCCACGTCGAAGTCGATCTCCTTGCCCACCCGCCGGGCCAGGTCCAGCTCCGTGTACTGGTCCAGTTCCTCGTCCGCCCACCCGCGGCTGCCGGCGTACCGCCACAGGAAGAAGTACGCCAGCAGCGCCTCCCGCACCTCCTGTTCCTCGGCCGCGTCCCGCAGCCGGTGCAGCACCCCGGCGTTGTTGTCCAGGTTCTGGTAGTACAGGCTCTGCGACAACTGCAGTTGGTACGACCGCTTGGTGGTGTTGAAGCTGGCGTAGGTGCGGTAGGCGTACCCGCCGACCAGCGCGAGCGGGGCGTACAGGGCGATCAGCCCGACCACCCCCTGCTCGCCGAACGCCGCCCCGGTCGCCACCAGCCCGACCGCCTTCAGCAGCGGGGACGCCATCGTCTGCAACTTGAACACCACGTACCCGAGTGACCCCAGGCCGGTGCCGCCCAGCCGGACGCGGTCGAGCAGCGGCATCTTGATGCGGGTGCCGGGCAGGAGCATCTCCAGGTCCATCACCGGGATGTCCTTGAACAGCTTGACGAACACGTGCCGGGTGTCGGCGTCCGCCCCCAGTTGTTTGTGCGGCCGCTGCTTCAGGATGATGACCACCCGCGAGTACGCCGGCACCGTCACCTCCTCGGCGCGGAACAGGCGGTACCACTTGCGGCGGGTGCGGCGGCCCGGCCCGGCCCCCCGCACGAACACGTCCACCTGCTCGTAGGCGTCCCACGGCACGTGCATGTCCACCCCCCACTCGCTCGCCCCGTGCATCAGGCGGACCAGTTCGTCGCGGGTGAGGCGGTGGAAGTTGGCCTTCTTCATCAGGCCGGCGAACCGCTCGAACAGGTCGGCGACGAGGTTTTGCGAACCCCTCCCCCCAGCCCCCTCCCCCACGGGGAGAGGGGGAGCAGAGGGCAATCCGTCTTTCTCCCCCTCTCCCCGTGGGGGAGGGGGCTGGGGGGAGGGGTCTGTCCCGACCTCCGCCAGTTCGCAGTCCGGGTCGAACGGGGAGTAGGCTTCTTTTAAGTGGCGGAACTGGTCCTGGTGGGCGGCGTGGACGCGGGCGGCGGTGCGGTCGGCGAATTTGCGGAACGCGGCCTGTTCGGCTTCGGACAACGGGTTGTCGTGCGTCGGCCCGCGGTCGGACAGCAGCAGCTCGACCAAGTCGGCCAGGTGGACGGGGATGAACGGCTCGCGGGCGGGCATCGCGGCGGAACTCGGAAGCGGGGGAACCACGAATAACACGAATAACACGAATCACAAGCACGGAAGTCCAGAGGTGGGGAACGGCTTCACCCCCCAGCCGGTCGTCCGTCTTCTTCCATTCGTGTTATTCGTGCGATTCGTGGTCGCCCTTTCTTCACCTCTTCTTCAACCGCTCGACCGCCTCCTTCGCCGCCTTCGTCGGGCTGGCGTCCTCGTGCCCGGTCGCCACCACCTCCAGCGCCTTCACCGCCTCCGGCGTACCCAGGTGTTCGAGGATCATCACCGCCCGCGTCGCCCGCACCCAGTGCCGCTGCTTGAGCCACCCGGACAGTTCGGCCGGCGTTTCGGCCACGGCGGTGGAATACTTCTCGATGCCGACCGCCGCCCCCGCCCGCTTCGGGTTCGGGTCCTCGACCATGAAGTTGCCGGGAAACGTCCTTCCGCCGTTCCGGGCGGCCATCGCCGCGGCCGAGTTGTACTCCACCTTGCACCCGGCCAGCCCGTCCAGCCCGGTGCCCAGGAGCAGCGACGCCACCCGCTCCCGGTGTCGGCCTTGGGGCAGGTCCTTCAGCATGTCGCCCACTTGAAGCACCAGCCGCGGGTCGAAGTAGCCCAACTCCTCGAACGCCGCCTTCGCCGTCTCCTCCTTGTCGTCGTTCAGCTCGGCCAGCAGTTGCTTCGCCCGCTCCTCGGTCAGCTTGAGCGGCTTCAGCTTGCCGGCCAGGAACGCCACCACGTCCGCCTTCGGTCGGGCGGACATCTCCAGCAGCGCCCGCGAGCTCACCGCCTCGTCCGCATCCAGCAGCATCCCCCACAACTCCTGCAACTTCTTCGTCTTCACCTCCAGGGTTTCCTTCGGCACCGGGGCGGCGGACGCGGCCGGCACCACCGGGTTGCCCCCGCCGGGCAGGAGCAGGCCGATCAGCCCGACCGCCGCGATCGCTACCGCCGCAAGCAGCTTCGTTCGTGACACACCCATGACTCCGACCCCCGATGCGAGTGACAGGACGGACGCCGGCACCGACGCCCCGGCGGACCCGAGGGACACCGCCCGCTCGACCGCCGCGGCGGTCGGCATCGCCCCGACGCCGACCGCCGCCAGCACCACCCCGGCCCCGATCCCGCGGGCCGACAGCCGCTCCAGCAACCACTGCTTTGCCCGGCTGAGGCGGGCGGAGAACGTGCCCCATTTCATGCCGAGCTGCTTCGCCGCATCCGTCGGGGCTTTCCCCTCCAGGCAGCACAGCACGAACGGCATTCGCAGCGACTCCGGCAGCCGGCCGACCTCCTCCTGCACCGCCGCCGCGGCGGCGTCCCATGCCGAGTCCGCCACCGGCGTCGTACCCTCGGCGGTCGCCGTCCCTCGTTCTCGCTTCTTGCGGCGGGCGGCGGCGCGGCGGGCGTTCAGGCAAACGCGGTGGGCGACGGCGTGCAGCCACGGGCCGAGCCGGTTCGGGTCGCGGATGTGGGCGGCGGACCGGGCGAGGGCGAGAAACGTGGCCTGGAAGGCGTCGTCCGCGTCCGGCTCGGACGGGAGCAGGCCACGGCACTGCCCCCACACCAGCCGGGCGTACCGGCGGACCAGCTCGGCGAACGCCGGGTGGTCGCCGTCGGCGGCGTACCGGGCGAGCAACTCGGCGTCGCCGTCGGCCGGGTTCGACCCGCCGGCGTGCCGGATGAGCGCGAGCAGTGGGTGCCGGGCCAACGCGAAACCCCCGCGGTTCACAGATATGTCACCGCGGGGGCCGGGTTGATGCGAATTATTTCGTAGGTCGGGCTGGGCCCGACGGGACTCGGCCGTCGGGCCCAGCCCGACCTACTTCTTCTTCAACCTTTCCAGCGACTCTTTCGCCGCCTTCGTGGGCGTCGCGTCCGGGTGGCCGTCGGCCAGCCCGTCCAGCACCTTCACCGCCTCCGGGGTGGCAATCTGCTCCAGGACGGCCACCCCGCGGGCGGCCCGCCGCCACGCCGGCTTCGGGTTCCACTGCGACCCGCCGATCCGCTCGATCTTGTGCTCCGCCCACCACGACCCGTTGTTCGAGCGGAAGTTGAACCCGTCGTTCCCCACCGGCATGATGGACACGTCCTGCCCGGCCAGCGAGTCCGCGTCCCGCGTGCTCAGGAGTTCCACCATGCGGGTGCGGGCCGGCTTTTCTGTCACCTCGTTCATCAGCGCTTGCAGGTCGAGGGCCAGCCGCGGGTCGAAGTAGTCCAGCTCCTCCCGCGCCGCCTTCCACGTCTTCTCGTCGTCGCTGCCGAGTTCCTTCAGCAGTTGCCGGCAGCGGTCGGCGTCCAGCTTGAGCGGCTGGAGCTTGGCCTTCAGGTACGGCACGGCGTGGTCCGGCTGCTTGAACAGCTTGAGCAGGGCGTGCGCCGCCGCCGGCTCATCCTTGTACAGCTCGGCCCACAGGGAATCGAGTTCCTTCTTCTTCGCCTCCTTGTCGGCCGGCACCGGGGCGGCGACGGCCGGCAGGGCGAACAGTCCGATCGACACGCAGGCGAGGAACCGGGTGAACGCACGCATCGTCACGCTCCGCGCGGGGGTGGTAGAAGAACGACGCCGATCACTTCTTTTTCATCCGTTCGAGGACGAATTTGGCGTCCTGCGTCGGCATCGCGTCTTTGTGCCCGCCGGCCATGCCCTCCAACACCTTCACCGCCTCCGGGGTGCCGGTCTGCTCCAGCAGGGCGACCCCGACCGACAGGCGTTGCCACGACGAAGGGCGCAGTTGCGCCACCTTCTGACTGACCGCGCCGGTCCACTTCCCTTTCGATTGCACGATGTGCCCGCCGTCCCGCTCTTGAAGAATGAGCGTTTGCCCGCGGAGTGAGTCGAACGCCTGGTCGTAGCAGAGCAACTCGAACAGGCGGGTCCGCGCCAGCCCGTCGGCGGCGGCGTCTGACAACTTGTCCACGTCGAGGGCAAGCAGCGGACTGAAGTACTCGAACTCCTTGCGGGCCGCGAGCGCCACCTTTTCGTCATCCCCTCCGAGGTCGGCTAGCAGTTGCTTGAACCGTTTCTCGTCCAGCGTCAGCGGCCGCATCTCCCGTTTCAACAGGTCGAGTGCCCCGGCCTTGTCGCGGTGCAGCACGAGGATGGCACGGGCGACGGCCGCGTCGTCGCGGCCCAGCAGGTCGGCCCACGCCTTCCCCAGATCCGGCTTCGCGGGGGCTTTCGCGGTCAGCCGCTCCAAAGCCGCCTTCGCGGCCTTCGTCGGCATGGCGTCCTCGTGCCCGGCGGCCATGTCCTTGATGACCTTCACCGCGTCCGGCGTGCTGAAGTGTTCGAGCAGGTAGACGCTCCGGGCGGCTCGCTTCCAGGCGTTGAGCTTCACGTCGGCGACTACCATCGAGAAGGTGTGACTCAGCTTGCGGTTGTCCTTCTCCACAGTCAGACCGACTTGGGGCGAGAGTTGTCCGTCCGGCTGCCGCCGCGCCCACCTCGTGATTTCGAGCTTCGAGTCCGCGTACTCGACGATCGGCCGCCCCTCCCACGCCGCCGCCAGTCGCTGCCGGGCCACCCCTTGCGGGGCGAGTTCGAACGCCGCCTGCGGGGTCATCACCAGCCGGGTGTCGAAATACGCCATCTCCTCGAACGCCGCCTCCACCACTTTCATGTCGTTGCTGCCCAGGTCGGCGATCAACTGCTTCGCCCGCTCCTCGGTCAGCTTGAGCGGCTTCAGCTTGGCCGCGAGGTACGGCAATACATCATCCGCCGGCATGGCGGACATCGGCAACAGCCCGGCGACGGCAGATGTGGGGCCGTAATACTGAAGTATCCCGTACAGCCGGTCCATCTCCCGCTTCTTTGCCTCTTTCGTGTTCGGCACCGGGGCGGCGAGTGCGGATGTGGTGAACAGGGCGACGGCGACGAGCAGGCACGGGCGGGGCATCGGGTTCCCTCCGGGTGATGCCATAATCATCCCATCCCGGCCAACACTTCGCAACCGCCGCCGCTATCCTGTTGTGCCCGTTAGCCCGACGCGCCAGCGAGGGTGAGCCACCCGACCCTCGCTGGCGCGTCGGGCTAACAAAACCTGAAAGCCAACCGCTCCCGTACCTCGCTGGCGCGTCGGGCTAACGGCGTCGGCGAACAGAGCCTGCAACCGGGGGCGCCTCCTGCTATCCTGATGTTGATGAGCGAGTCCGACCTGTTCTTCTCGTCCAAGCCGGCGTTCCGGTGGCTGCCCGACGCGGTCGAGCTGCCGCTGCTCGGCGTCGCCGCCGGCCTGCTCGTGCTGCTCACCCTGTGGACGTACCGCGGGCACCCGCAGGCGTCCCGCCGCCGCACATTGGTCGTCCTCGTCCTGCGGCTGCTCGCCCTGGTCGTCGCCCTGCTCACCACCGTGCGGCCCACGGTGGGCGTGCAGGAGAAGCCGAAGATCCCGTCCCGGTTGCTCATCGGCATCGACCTGTCCGAGAGCATGACCATCCGCGACGAGTTCGGCCAGCAGGCCCGCATCGACGCCGTGCGGAAGATCCTGGCGAAGTGCCAGCCGACGCTCGACGCCCTGCAAGCCGAGCAGAACTGCGAGGTGGTGCTGTACGGGTTCGGGTCGCCGGAGTTCACCGAGGCCGGCGGGCGGTACGACCCGAAGGCGGCGGCCGACCTGCCGAAGTCGGACTACGGGGTGTACCTGGCCCGCACCCTCCAGCGGTGGCAGGGGGAGCGGTTCATCCGCGGGCACCTGGTGATCGGCGACGGGGCGGACAACGGGGTCAGCCTGGGGGCGGTGGACCAGGCGGCGAAGTGGCGGACGACGGCCCCGGTTCATGCGTTCGCCGTCGGCGACCAGGGGAGCAAGTCGGATCGCAAGGACGTGGGGTTCGCCGCCGTCACCCTCGACCCGGACCCGGTGGCGATCAAGAACAAGGTGACGCTGCGGGCGCGGGTGAACGCCTTCGGGCTGGCCGGGCTGAAACCGCCCATCAACGTCGAGTTCGACCAGGGGCAGGGGTACAAACTGGTCCGGACCGAGACGGTGAGCTTGCCGAAGGACAGCGACAACGAGGTGGAGGTGGTGCTGGACGCGCCGAGCGAGCTGCCGCCGGACGAGAGCGGCCAGCCGCGGCGGCAGATCAAGGTGCGGGTGGAGATCCCCGTCGCCGCCTGCCCTGGCGACAGCAACCCGCCGAACAACGTGGTCGAGACGTACCTGAACCTGAACAAGGAGGGGCTGCGGGTCCTCGTGGTGAACAGGTTCAGCTACGAGAACGCCCGCCTGCTCGACGCCCTGACCGCCGACAAGCGGATCGACGTGCGGAAGGTGGACCTCACCTCGGACGACCAGCCGGTCGCCCAGTTCGACTTCGACGCCCAGCAGTACGACGTGCTGATCCTGGGCAACGTCACCCCGAAGCAACTCGCCACCCTCGGCCGCGACCTGCCGCAGAAGATCGCCGACCGGGTGCTGAACAAGGGCATGGGCCTGCTCATGACCGGCGGGTTCGCCACCCTCGCCGGCACCCCGGACGGCCTCCCGGAATGGCGGGACGGGTGGCGGGGGGTGAAGGCGATCGAGGACATTCTGCCGGTGAGCCTGTCCGACACCCCGCGGGAGAAGGAGCGGCAGAACGCCCGGTACATGGTGGTGCCGGACCCAAAGACGCAGGATGTGTACCTGACCAAACTCGGCGGCACGCGGGACGAGTCGCTTCAGTTGTGGGAAAGGCTAAACGCCCCCGGCCCCAAGTCCGCCCGGTTCATCGGTCTGAACCGGGTGAAACACAAGCCCTCCGCCACCGTGTACCTGTGGGCGAAAGATTCCGACACCGTCGCCGACCTGAAGAAGCCCGCCCCCGGCGACATGCAGTTCCCGCTGCTCGTCGGCCACCAACTCGGCACCGAGAGCAAGGGTCGTGTGCTGGTGATGGCGGCACAAGACACCTACATGTGGGAATTCCTCGGCCAGCCGAAGGCGTCCGACGGCAAGCTGCTGTTCTCGCGGTTCTGGCGGCAGATGGTGCTGTGGCTGGCGAAGCAGGACGAGGAGGACGCGGCGGCGTGGGTGCGGCCGGAGTTCCCGCGGCTGGCGGTGGGGGCGAAGCAAAACCTGCGGTTCGGCCTGCGGGGGCCGAACGGGGCGGCCGTCACCGACCCGAAGTGGGACGTGCGGGTGCTGCCGCCGGGCACCGAAAACGCCCCGCCGCTGCCGCCGGGGGTGGGGTCGGCCGGTGAGCCGAAGGTCGAGTTCACCCCGCGAGCGGCGGGCGAGTACGTGGTGAAGCTGAAGGCCACCGGGGTGGCGAACGGCCAGCCCATCTCCGGCGAGGCGACCGCCCGGTTCATCGCCTACCCCGAGGTGTCGGACGAGTTGCAGCGGGCGGCGGCCGACCACGACACGTTGAAGAAGATCGCCGCCGCCGGCGGCGGGCAGTTCTTCCGCATCGAGGACCTGCCGGCGTTCCTGGCCGAGCTGGCCGCCCAGCCGCTGGACATCAACAAGCCGAAGCCGAAGTACGTCCCGGACTGGCGGCGGGACCACTCGAAGGGGTTCCTGCCCGGCTGGCTGGTGCTGTTCGCCGCGCTGCTGCTCACCGAGTGGGGCCTGCGGCGGTGGTGGGGGATGGTGTGACCCCGTTGCTCTGGCCACATTGATTCCGGCCGGGTGGGGGGACCCCTCTCCGGAACCATCCCGGTTCGGCCGGAAGAAATACCGTTGGATCGACGGCGGATGTGAACCCACCGCTTGACGCCCCCGCCCGCCGCCGATACTATTTCCACGAACGAGGGGGTGTAGCTCAGCTGGGAGAGCGCTTGAATGGCATTCAAGAGGTCAGGGGTTCAATCCCCCTCACCTCCACTCGTCGGAACGCCTGAAGCCGAAGCACTTTAACTTACCTTCCGGCGGTCGGAAGCGCGGCGTCAAAAAACTGGGATATCGCGGGAGCTTCCGCGATTCCGTGGCGCCGGCTCGGTCATTTCCGACTCGGCAACGTCAGGTCGGGCAGTCCCTCCCACAACACCTTCCCGTCCGGGTCGGTGATCTTCACATCCTTGAACTCGGCCGAACTGGCCCAGGTGCTGAACCCGACCCCGCCGGCCGCGTACCGGCGGTCGGTGTGTTTGAACAGTTGAGTCCCGTCCAGGGAACACTCGACCGACTCCCCCCGCACCCGGATCAGGGCCGTCCGCCACTCGCCCGTCTTCAGTTCGCCTTTCATACCGAATCACATCGATTCGTTACCATGATCGGCGTTGCCGACGCGTGGAGGGCGAGCGATGCGACGGTTGCCGGTGGTCCGCCACCTCACCGCCCGGCGGGCGTGGGGGCGGTAT
>JALHQU010000247.1 GCA_022841795.1 Fimbriiglobus sp. | reverse complement strand
CCTTAGGACCGTCATAGTTACGGCCGCCGTTTACTGGAGCTTCGGTTGCGAGCTTCACCTTACGGCTAACCCTCTTCCTTAACTTACCAGCACCGGGCAGGCGTCAGTCTGTATACTGCGGCTTACGCCTTGGCACAGACCTGTGTTTTTGATAAACAGTCGCTAGATCCTTTTCACTGCGGCCTACCGAAGTAGGCGCTCCTTATCCCGAAGTTACGGAGCCATGTTGCAGAGTTCCTTCACGAGCGTTCTCTCGAGCGCCTTAGAATACTCATCTCGCCTACCTGTGTCAGTTTTAGTACGGTTTCTGGTACGGTTTTCTTGGCTATATGCTCAGTGGTATCGGGATCATAAACGCCCTGAGGCAATCTGATAAGCCTACCCACCTCGCATCCAGCGTCCCATGTTGTACCAGGAGCGCAGGAATATTAACCTGCTCCCCATCCACTACGCCTCTCGGCCTCGTGTTAGGCACCGGCTAACCCTGGGCGGATTTACCTTCCCCAGGAAACCTTAGGCTTACGGCGAACGGGATTCTCACCCGTTTTATCGTCTACTCATTCCGGCATAGTCACTTGCAGTCGCTCCACGGCTCGTCGTCCGTACCGCTTCGCCGCAACTGCAACGCTCTCCTACCGAGCATTTCTGCTCCCACCGCTTCGGTGTCGTGCTTAGTCCCGTTCATTATCGGCGCAGGACCCCTCGACCAGTCCGCTATTACGCGTTGTTTAAATGGTGGCTGCTTCTAAGCCAACATCCTGGCTGTCTCAGGGATCCAACTTCCTTTCGCACTTAGCACGACTCGGGGACCTTAGCGGGTGATCTGGGTTGTTCCCCTCTCGACTATGAAGCTTATCCCCCACAGTCTAGCTGCCCGACCTTGGTACGACGGTATTCGGAGTTTGGTTTCGATGGGTAGCCGGGTAGGCCCCCATTCGAATTCAGTCGCTCTACCCCCGCCGCCAACTAGTCGAACGTTAACCCTAAAGTTATTTCGGAGAGAACGAGCTATCTCCACGTTTGATTAGACTTTCACTCCCCCACACAGCTCATCCCCTAGTTTTTCAACACTAGTGAGTTCGGTCTTCCATTGGGTGTTACCCCAACTTCATCCTGGCCATGCGTAGGTCACGTGGTTTCGCGTCTACCGCCCCCAACTTAGCGCCCGGTTAAGACTCGGTTTCCCTTCGGCTCCGCCGCATAGCGGCTTAACCTTGCTGGTGACGATAAGTCGCCGGATCATTATGCAAAAGGCACGCCGTCAGGCTTTCCCTTGCGGGCATAGCCCTCCGACCGCTTGTAGGCATGTGGTTTCAGGTTCAGTATCCTCCCCTTTCGGGGTTCTTCCCATCTTTCGCTCGCGCTACTTGTGCACTATCGGTCGCTAGAGAGTATTTAGCCTTGGCGGATGGTCCCGCCGGATTCGGACTCACTTTCACGTGTTGAGTCCTACTCAGGAATCCCGCTCGCCCAGCACCCATGTCACATAAGGGGCTTTCACCCGCTCTGGCCGGCCGTTCCAGACCGTTCTGCTATGCGTGCTGATACTACCGCGGTCCTACAACCCCGCGAGGCTAGGCCTCCCGGTTTGGGCTGTTCCGTTTTCGCTCGCCGCTACACACGGAATCACTTTTGTTTTCTTTTCCTCCAGGTACTTAGATGTTTCAGTTCCCTGGGTTGGCTCGGGAATTCCGGGATCAGAACTCGTTTGACAGCTCCCCCGGACTTTTCGCAGTCTTCCACGCCCTACAGCCTTCTAGCGCCTAGACATCCCCCACACGCCCTTAGTAGCTTGGCCACATTGTTCGCTCCCTCGACCCGCACCGCACGGCCGCTCACGCCCTCTCGGGTGCAGCTCGCCGTCCGCCACGGCCCGAAGACCCGAACCGTTTACCAGCTACGAGTAAACAATGTTCTCCCTTCTAAGGCTCATGCTCAAGAGTCCTCAAATCGACTCGACCTCGAACCCATGCCCCTTGAGAAGGCATGAACCCGAAGCCGCTCTTTTTGATGCGACTTCTTACCCTACCGAGTTGTCAAAGATCGTCCGGCTCGCGGGTTCCCCGCTCGCCTATTACATCCCGAATGCTGTCGCGTTTCCGCCGCATCCGGGTTGTAGTTCGTACCCGCCAACTGTCGCAAGTCGTTGTTACGCTTGCGGTTGTCTCAGTTGGAGAGAGGTATATTAGCCGTCGAGTTTCGGTTGTCAACCCGGCCCGCGATTTTTTCTTCTTCACCCCTTCGCGGCCTTCTGGTTGACTCTTCACTCGACTGTTTCGACCCATTCCACTCGCGTCGGTTTCTGGAGACGAGGGGATTCGAACCCCTGACCCCCTGCTTGCAAAGCAGGTGCTCTCCCAGTTGAGCTACGCCCCCGTTGTCGGTGGGCGTTCTTCGGTGGACGCCCGCCACCCCGACCGCCGTTGTTTCGTTCTGTTTGGGTGTACCAGGATTCGAACCTGGGACCTCAGCTTTATCAGAGCTGCGCTCTAGCCAACTGAGCTATACACCCTTCCTGGTTCCGCCCGACGACCCACTTGTCTCGGCTCGACCCGCCACCCGCCTTGAAACACAAGAGCCAAACCGATCGGTTTGGCTCCCCTCCGGCAACCGAATTCCCGGTGAGAGCTACCCGTCCGACGGGTAAATCTGAATCAGCGAGAGGATTCGGCGTGCCATAGGCGTCTCGGCAAGAGTGGGCCGTAGCTCAGAGATTCTAATGGTCCGGGCCGGAGCGTCAAGTTCACCCCGAAGTTTCGGCCGGCCAGCCCCCCCGCGTCCGCCGCAGAGGCTTTGTCCCGCTTCGACTTCCGGCGATGTCGTTTTTCCCGAAAATTCTTCCGGCCGGCCGCAGCGCGATACCATCCAGAGTGGCCCGATGCCCCCGAGGTTCGCCGATGACCGCCACTTTTTCCCCCGGCCGCACCCTCCGCGACGCCTGGTCCGCCGCCCCGCTCCAACTGCCCGGCGTGTTCTCCCCGCTGGTGGCAAAGATGGCCGAGCGGCTCGGGTTCCTCGCCTGTTATTTGTCCGGCGGGGCGTTGTCAGCCGGTTCCGGGATGCCGGACATCGGCCTCATCACCCTCACCGAGTTCGTCGCCGAGGCCCAGCGGATCACCGCCGCCACCACACTCCCGCTCGTCTCCGACGCCGACACCGGGTTCGGGGAGGCGTTGAACGTCGAACGCACCGTGCGGCTGTTCGAGGCGGCGGGGGTGGCCGGCATCCATTTGGAAGACCAGGAGTTGCCGAAGCGGTGCGGGCATTTGTCTGGGAAGTCGCTGGTGTCCGCGGAGGTGATGGCGGCAAAGATCCGGGCGGCGGTGGCCGCCAAACGGGATCCGGACTTCGTCATCATCGCCCGCACCGACGCCCGCGGGGTCCACGGGTTCGACGACGCGGTGGACCGGGCGAAGCGGTTCCTGGACGCCGGGGCGGACGCCATCTTCCCGGAGGCGATGGAGTCGGCCGACGAGTTCGAGCGGTTCGCCAAGGCGGTGAACGCCCCGCTGCTGGCGAACATGACCGAGTTCGGTAAAACCCCGCTGCTGGACGCGAAGGTGTTGGGGGAGATGGGATACAAACTGATCTTATATCCACTCACGGCGTTCCGGAGTGCGATGCGGGCGGCGGAGGAGACGCTGATGGAGGTAATCGCCAACGGGCACCAGCGGAACCGGCTGCCGACGATGATGACGCGGGCGGAACTGTACGACCACCTCGGGTACACCGGGTACGAAGAAAGAGACCGGGCGTACTTCGGCGGGAAGTAGTCCGACTCGACCAACCGAAAACTGTTTGCTATTCCGGGGTGACGATCCGCATCCGACCCGGAGGCGTCCGATGAGGTGGTTCACCCCGGCGATTCTCGCCGCTCTGCTCGGTTGTGGTGCTACACGCCCGCCAGCCCTAGCGCCCGTCCCGTCGCGGCCGGATTCGGCTGAGTTGCAAAAGGAAATCCAGGATGCTCTGTCTCGCCTCGACGACCACCCGGACCTTCTTCACTTTGATCACACTCCCGCCGTTCACGAACTGATCACCATCGGGGAACCGGCGCTAGAACCGACGTTACCATACCTGCTGTCCGACAACCCCGACACCCGATTGCACGCGGAAACGGCCATCTACGGCATCCTGCTTCAGATGCACGGCTTCGTCCGGGGTCGCGGGTGGACGACGCCCGACGGCGAGCGGAGGTTTGTGGAGTTTTCACGGCGGTTGTGGGACGGCGGCGCGGCCAACGTGCAGGTTTACGAAGCGCCGCAAAGCGAGCGAGCCGAATACATCGAGCGGGTCAGGGGGTGGTTGGCAAGTCGCCGCCCGTAATCGGAGTGTGTAGGGTGGGTCCGGTCGCGGGAGCGACCGTGACCCACGTCGGTCAGCCCGTGGGTCACGGTCGCTCCCGCGACCGGACCCACCCTACGACTCCCGTACCCGCCGACCTTGCGGTCGGGGTTCACCGGAACCGGCGGCTCACCCCACCAGCAGCCGCTTCGCCTCGGCCACGCCGGGGGCGGCGTACCCGTGGGCGCTCGCCGTCACCCGCGCCAGCGCCACCAGTTGCCGCCAGCGGAGCGCCGCCCGCGTGGCCGCGAACTCCTCCGTCGCCGTGCGGTAATACTTCTCGGCGTGCAGAGCGCCGTCCTCGCTCACCGCGTACCGCCGCAACACGGCGAACACCGCCTTCGCGTCCGGCTTGGCCCCCTCGCCCAGGCGGGCAGTGAGTGCGGCGGCGCGGCCCTGGTCGTTCGCCCGGATCGCCGCGTCCAGTTCCGTCAGCAGCTTGTCGGCCGGCACGTCCCTCACCTTCTCCGAATGCTCGCCCCGCGGGTACGGCTGCCACTTGAGGAAGTCGCCGCCGCGGTTGGAGCGGTCGGACGCCACCTGGTACGCCCCGAGGAGCAGGCTGGTGACGGTGGTGCGGGCGTCGCCGGAGCGGGCGATGGCCCGCCAGGCGTGGGCCGAGTCGCAGGCATGCACCCCGATGCTGTCGCCGTGGCAACTGCCCTCCGGCTTGTTCGCCGCCGTCTGCCCCTTCACCCGCCCCTGATCGCGGAGGGTGAGCTGGTTGGCCGTCACCGCGATCGCCTCGCTGACGGCGGCCGGGGCGAACCCCTCGGCCAGCGCCGCCGCCACCGCCCCGGCCGCGTCCGCCGGGCTGCTGGTGAACAGCGTCTCGCTCAGCTTCTCCACGAAGGCGTCGTCCCCCACCTTCGTGCCCAGCTTCTTTCCGATCAGCTTGTACTGGTCGAGCACTTTCGGCAGCGTCTCCCGCACATGTTGGGAGTGCTTCACCTGGTTCGCGTACCCCTCGCTCTTCAGGCAGTACCGCACCGACTGCCGCAGCAGGGTGTGCGTGTGAGCCTTGCCCACGAAGTCGAGCAGTTCCCACGACTTCGACACCAGCACGACGCGGTGTACCTCGGTGGCGTCGTCCACCATCTCCATGAGCGGGTTGATGGCGGCGGTCGGGTCGGCCCGGCACAGGGCGGCGAACGTCTTCTCGGCGGCGGTGGCGTCCACCTTCCGCACCGCGTCGCGCAGGTTCGCCCCGGTCAGGTTCTTGTCCGCCGCGGCGACGACCGGCTTGAGCGCCTCGTGGTGCGCGCCGTCCGTCTCCTTCAGCCGGGTGGCGTTGCGGACCAGCACCTTCAGCACGGCCAGCGGGCGGAGCTTCGGGTCGGTCTCCTCGGCCGCCATGTGGTACGCCGGTGCGAGGGCCATGAGGGTGTGGAAGCCGACGTAGTCCTCGCCGCCGAACGCCCGCGCGTTCGCCAGCGCCGCCGCCGCGGTCAGCGTCTTCAGGTCGGTGCTGCCGTCGGCCAGCTTCTTCACCGCCGCCGCCAGCAGCTTGTCCGGCGGGGTGGAGCGGATGAACTCGACCAGCGGGTCGAGGTCGCCGAAGGTGAGGTGGTCGGTGGCGTCATCCGCCCGCAGGCGGCCGAGGCCGAGGTCGGAGGTGAGGGCGGCGCCGAGGCCGGCGACGAACATGCCGCGGCCGACGTCCCGCAGGACTTCGCGGCGAGAGGGATGGGTCATGGCTGACCCTCCGGGAGAGGGGTGGGCGCCGTGATCATACATCTTCGCCGCGACCGCAGGGAGCGAAATCACGCGCTCCTGTCCGCCGCCTTGTTAGCCCGACGCGCCAGCGAGGGGTGCGTGTCGGCCCTCGCTGGCGCGTCGGGCTAACAAGATAGGCAAACACAACCGCCTCAGTCGAAGCTCTCGCCGCCGGGGGCGTACAGGTCGCCGTTCGCCCCGCCCTTGTAGAACCGCCGCTGCAGGTTCTGGTTGAACGGCGTCCACGCGGTCAGGTTGTTGCGGTCCTCCTTCAGGTCCCGCAGCACCATGTGCATCCGCGTGTCGGTCATGTCGATGCAGTGCAGCAGCATGGCCTCCGGGGTCATCGGCACCTTCGGGCTGCCGAACTCCATCGTCCCGTGGTGGCTGAGGATCATGTGCTTCACCCGCACCAGCAGCTCGCGGGGGAACGGCTCGCCGGTCAGGTCCGGCACCTTCGCCACCGCCTCGGTCAGCATCTCCACCCCGATCGGGATGTGCCCGACCAGTTGCCCCTCGTCCGAGTACCCGAACGCCCGCATGTAGGTCAGCTCGCGGGTCTTGCCGGCGTCGTGCAGGAACACCCCGACCAGCAACAGGTCGCGGTCCACGCCGGGGTAGAACGGCAGCAGCCGCTCGGCGATGTCCATCATCGTGACGGTGTGTTCGAGCAGGCCACCCACATACGCATGGTGCAGCTTCACCCCGGCCGGGCAGGTGGTGAACCCGCGGACGAACCCGTCGTCCATCAGGAAGCACTCGGCCAGCGCCCGCAGGTGCGGGTTGGCCAGCCGCAGCAGGTACGCCCGCAGCCGGTCGTACAGCTTGGGGATCTCCTGCTCCGTCTGCGGCAGGAAGTCCTGCGTCTCCACCTTGTTCTGTTCCGTACGCTCGACCCGGTCGAGGATCACCTGCAGGCTGCCCTGGAACAGTTGCACCTTGCCCTCGCACCGCACGAAGTCGCCGTTCTCGAACGTGCGGAACAGCGGCTCGCCGGCGTTCCACAGGCGGGCGGAGATGCCGCCGGTGCGGTCCCGCAGCTCCATCTGGATGTAGTAGTTGCCGTTCCGGTTCGCCCGGAGCTGCTTGTCCGTCACCAGGTACACGTCGTCCAGGGTTTCCCCGTCGCGGAGTTGTTCGACGAACCGCCGTCCCATGCCGCCCTGCTTTCTAAGTCGCCCGAGGGAGTGGTTGAATGGGTCTATGGTAGGCCGCCGACCGGCGGGGCGGAAGGGCGGATGCGGCTCTTCGCCGCGACCACCCGGAGCGAGGGTTTCGCTGGTGTCCCGCCTTCAGGCGGTCTGAACGCGCCGCGAAGACCGGCTGAAGCCGGGACACCAACCACACCCCTGTCCCGCGGGTCGCGGCGAAGAGTACCTACGACTTTCCCCTTTGCCCCGCCGCCCGTCCGGCGATACCCTCACTTCACCCACCCGCGAGGCTCATCCCATGCCGTCCCCGGTTCGTCTCACCCTGCTCGCACTCCTCATCACCCTGCCCTGCTCGGCCGCCGACTGGCCGCGGTTCCGCGGGCCGAACGGCACCGGGGTGGTCGAGGGCCGCGTGCCCACCCAGTTCGACCTGAAGACGGACGTGGCGTGGAAGGCGAAGCTGCCGGGCGTCGGGAACGGGTCGCCGATCGTCGTCGGCGACAAGGTGTTCCTGCAAGCGGCGTCGGACGACGGGTCGGGCCGGATGATTGTGTGCCTGAGCGCGAAGGACGGCAGCGAGGTGTGGACGTACACCGCCGCGGGCAAGGCGGCCAAGACACACGCCAAGAACAGCCTGGCGTCCGGCACCCCGTGTTCGGACGGCGAGCGGGTGTACGCCGCGTTCTGGGACGGGGCGGCCATCACCCTGCACGCGACGGACACGAGCGGGAAGAAGGCGTGGGCGGTGCCGGTCGGCCCGTTCAAGAGCCAGCACGGGGCCGGGCACTCGCCGGTGGTGGTGAACGGGGTGGTGGTGTTCAACTACGACCAGGACGGCGGGGCGGAGTTGCTCGGGTTCGACGCCAAGACCGGGGAGCGGAAGTGGGCGGTGAAGCGGGAGCCGCACCGGGCGTGCTACTCCACCCCGTTCGTGCGGGCGGACGGCGGGAAGACGGAACTGGTCGTCGCCACCACCACCACCATCGACGGCTACGACCCGGCCACCGGCAAGGCGAACTGGTCGCACCCGGTGGCGTGGGACAACCCGGCGAAGAAGCTGCGGACCATCGCCCAGCCGGTGTGGGCCGGCGGGCAGGTGGTGATGACCACCGGCGACGGGGACGGGTCGCGGTACATGCTGGCGGTGCGGCCGGACGGGTCCACCGCCGCGAAGACGTGGGAGCTGAAGAAGAACATCCCGTATGTGCCCGGCCCGCTGGTGTCGGGGGATCACCTGTACTGGGTGGGGGACGACGGGAAGGCCGGGTGCGCGAACATCAAAACCGGCGAGGTGAAGTGGTCGGCCGAGCAGGTGCTGACCACGGCGGTGTCGGCGTCCCCCATCCTGGTCGGGGACACCATCCTGGCGTTCGCCGAGACCGGGAAGGCGGTGGCGTTCGACGCCAGCCCGAAGGGGCCGGGGGACGGGAAGAAGTCGGACCTGGGCGAGCCGGTGTTCGCCACCCCGGCGGCGGCGGACGGCAAGCTGTTCGTCCGCGGCGGCACGCACCTGTTCTGCATCCGCAAGAAGGGGGTGTGAGAGTGCTTTCTTCACCCTCTCCCCTTGAGGGAGAGGGCAAGCGAGCGAAGCGAGCGCGGGTGAGGGGTTCTTCCGTACCACCCCTCTCCCCGCCCGGTCCTGACGGACCGGACGACCCTCTCCCTCAAGGGGAGAGGGTGTAGAGAGTTACCTCACTTCGCGTCCAGCAGCGGCGGCAGCACCTTGTCGAGTTCGTTCGGGTGGCCGATGAACGCCACCTTCCCGTCCCGGCCGACGACGAACGAGCACGGGATGCCGGTCTGCCCGGCCGCCTGCATGTAGGCCTTGTCCGTCTTGTCGTCGTCGCAGTACGCCACCCGGTAGTTCAGGTCGATGCCCCCCTTCTTGGCCGCGAACGCGGTCACCGACTGCAGGTTGTTCCCCTGCTGGTCGCGGCTGGTGACGCCGATCACCACCAGCCCCTTGTGCGCGTTGTCCGCCTGGAGTTTGGACAGGTGCGGCATGGCCTCAATGCACGGCGGGCACCACGTCGCCCAGAACTCCAGCACATACACCTTGCCCGGCTTGAGCGTTTCCACCGGGTCGCCGTTCAGCCACCGGGTGACGCTCAGCGGCGGGGCCGGGTCGCCGACGGCGAGGGTGGACTTGCCGCCGCCGGCGGCGGTCGTTCCGGTCGGCTTGGT
>JALHQU010000246.1 GCA_022841795.1 Fimbriiglobus sp. | reverse complement strand
CGCCGCCCGCGGCACCGGCCGGCGGCGTGGCCGGGGACGACGGCGGGGGCAGCGTTTGCGCGGACGCGGCGGCAACGGTCACGGCACTGGCGAGCAGGGCGGCGGCACGACGAGTGAACGAGCGCATCAGGTTCCATCCTCCATGACGGCGAGCCGGGGTCCCACGTCGCTCGAAGCGCATTCCCGGCAGACTGCGCGGGTCATACCGTGTATCGGCCGCCGCGCCCAGAGCGGTTTCGGGAATCTCGGGGGAATTCATGAAGGGGGTGGGGTTGGTGTCCCGGCTTCAGCCGGTCTTCATTCTGCCCGCCGACCGCCTAAAGGCGGGACACCAGCGAAAGACCCCGCTCCCGCTGGTCGCGGCGAAGACCGAGTGTGCCCGTACACTGACCCCCGTATGGACGACACCTCGGCCAGCCTGTTGCACCGTCTCCAAACCCACGGCGACGCCGGCGGGTGGCCGCGGTTCGTCGCCTTGTACACCCCGCTGCTGCTGGCGTGGGCGCGGGCGGCCGGGGTGCCTGAGTCCGACGCCCCGGACCTCGTGCAGGACGTGTTCGCCCTGCTGTGGCGGAAGCTGCCCGAGTTCGAGTACGACCCGCATCGGGGGCGGTTCCGCGGCTGGCTCCGCACCGTCACCCTCAACCGCTGGCGGGAGTTGGCCCGCCGCCGCACCGTACCCGCCGCCAACGGCGACAGCTTGGCTGACGTACCCGCCCCGGAGGCCGAGGCGTTCTGGGACCGCGAGTACCGCGCCCGGCTGGTCGGACGGGCGACCACCATCCTGAAGGCGGACTTCCAGCCGGCGACGTGGCAGGCGTTCTGGCGGGTGGTGGTGGACGGCCAGCCGGCGGCGACGGCGGCGGCGGATTTGGGGATCACGGTGGGGGCGGTCCACGCCGCCCGGTTCCGGGTGCTGGCCCGGCTGCGGCAGGAACTGGCCGGGCTGCTGGAGTGATCTGGTGAACCCCGACCGCAAGGTCGGTGGGTGTCAGCCATACCTCACGCACCCACGGCCCTGGCGGGCCGGGTTCGCCCGGAATCGCGTCAATCCGCCCGCCCCTCGCGCATATCCCCTGCACACCCGCACTCCCTGGGGTATCGCCATGACCTCGTGCCCGGACCGCTCGGCCCTCGAACGCCTGCTCGCCGGCACCCCGCCCGAGCCGGCGTCCGACGCCCTGTTCGCCCACATCGAGAGCTGCCCGGCGTGTACCGGCACCCTGCACCAGCTCGGCCACTCGGACACCCTGCCGGACCTGATCCGCACCGGCGTGGCGCTGGAGGCGACCGAGCCGACGGGGGTCGAGCCGCTCGTCCGGCGCATCCTGAACCGGCCGGCCGAACCGGGGGAAACCGTCACCTCGCCGACGCAGGCGGCGGGCGAGGGCGAAGCGGCGGACGTGCTGGCCGTTCTTTCCCCGCCGCAGGGTGAAGGGGAAATCGGGCGGCTGGGCGGGTACCGGGTGCTGAAGCTGCTCGGGCACGGCGGCATGGGGGCGGTGTTCCAGGCCGAGGACCCGAAGCTCGGCCGGCTGGTGGCGCTGAAGGTGATGCTGCCGGGGGTGGCCCGCAAGCCGGGGATGAAGGACCGCTTCCTGCGGGAGGCCCGCGCCGCTGCTGCTCTCGACCACGACCACGTCGTGCCGGTGTACGAGGTGAACGAGGCGAACGGGGTGCCGTACATCGCCATGCCGTTCCTGAAGGGCGGCACCCTGGCCGACCGGCTGGGCGAGACCGACGGCCCGCGGCCGGTGCCGGAGGTGCTGGCCGTCGGCCGGCAGATCGCCGCCGGGCTGGCCGCCGCCCACGCCCGCGGGCTGGTCCACCGCGACATCAAGCCGGCGAACGTGTGGCTGGACGCGACCGCCGGCGGGCGGGTGAAGATCCTCGACTTCGGCCTGGCCCGCAGCGACGCCGACCAGAACCTGACGCACTCCGGGTCGGTGCTCGGCACCCCCAGCTACATGGCCCCGGAGCAGGCCCGCGGGCAGGCGGTGGACGGCCGGGCCGACCTGTTCAGCCTGGGGGTGGTGCTGTACCGCATGGCCACCGGCCGGCTGCCGTTCCGCGGCGACTCCATCCTGGCCGTGCTGTCGGCGCTGGCGAACGACACCCCGCCGTCGGTCCGCGACCTGAACCCGCAGGTGCCGCCGCCGCTGGCCGACCTGATCCACCGGCTGCTGGCGAAGAAGCCGGCCGACCGCCCCGCCTCCGCCGAGCGGGTGATCGCCGAGCTGAATGCCGTCACCCCGACCGAGTCGGCGACGAGCGGGCGGAAGAAGCGGCCGTGGCTGCCGGTCGCCGTCGCCGCGGCGGTGCTGGCCCTCGCCGGGATCAGCTTCGGCATCTACAAGCTGCAGTTCGAGACGACGGACGGCACGCTGGTGGTGGAGGTGGACGACTCGGCCGACGTGCGGTTCCAGCAGGGCAAGTTGGAGGTGTGGGCCGACGGCAAGCTGAAGTACACCCTGTCGCCGAGCGAGAAGAACAAGACCCTGCCGCCGGGCAAGTACCTGCTCAAGGTGGTCGGGGCGGACGGGGTGAAGCTGGAGACGACCGAGTTCGAGCTGGCGAAGGACGGCAAGCAGACGGTGCGGGTGACGGCCGAGCCGGCGCGGGTGGCTCAGGCCGACCCGCCGCGGCCGGTGGTGAACGAGCCGGACTTCCGGTCGGAGACGGCGTTCCCCGGCAAGCTGGTGTTCCGCGACACGTTCGACAGCAAGGAGGCGTGCCAACTGCCGCAGACCGACGGCCCGCCGCGGCGGGAGGTGAAGGACGGGCGGTACGCGGTGTCCCACCTCGACGGCAAGGCGACGGACAACCTGGTGGTGGCGGTCGGTCCGCGGGTGAAGGTGGGGGCGTTCGCCGTGCGGGCGCGGGCGGAGAACGGCGGGCTGTTCGTCAACTTCCGCGACCGCACCGTCCGCGAGTCGATCGTGCGGTGGCACACGCTCCAGCTCACGCTCACCGGGGCGGAGGCCGTCGTCCTGAACCGCCGGAACTGGGACAAGACGCGGTGGGGCGAGGTGGGGCAGTCGGTGCTGCAGTCCGCCCCGCCCGATCCGAAACTGGCCGTGGGCCAGTGGGTGACGTTCGCCGCCCGCTGGTCGGAGACCGATTACGAGGTGTGGGTGAACGGCCAGCGGGTGGCCGGCGGGACGGCCGACCCGGCGGAGGTGACGGCCATCACCAACCCGGTGCAGGTGTGCGTGCAGCTGGCCGGCACCGGCCCGGCGAAACTGGAGCTGGAGTACGTGTCGGTGTGGGACCAGACCGGGTTGCCGGTGTCCGGGGTGGGGCCGACGGTCGCGGCGGCGGACCAGCGGGACACCCTGCGGTGGGTGCTGGGCAAGCGGAAGCCGGGCACCGGCCACGCCGCCCAGATCGTCGTCGGAGGGAAACCCGTCTGGCTCGAACCCGGCGCGGCGCTCCCGGCCGGCGACTTCGCCATCACCGCCGTCGATCTGCACCGCATGTACAGCGAGCCGATCACCGACGACGACCTGAAGCGGATCGGCGCGCTCCCCAAGCTGCGGAAGCTGAACGTCGGCGCCCAGCCGATCACGGCCGCCGGGCTGAAGCACCTGAAGGGGCTGACCGAACTGAACGAACTCGACATCTGGGGGCAGTCGCCGGAGGCGGCGGGGGAGCTGGTCCGCAGGTTCGAGAACAAACTGGAGATGATGTGTCTGCCCGGCGACCACGCCGACGAGTGGGTGGAGCTGCTGGCCGGGATGAAGAAACTGCGGTTCCTGTACTGCACCCACGGCACGCTGAGCGTGAAGGGGTTGGCCGGGCTGCGGAAGCTGCCGGCCCTGACCGCCATCACCCTCGACAAGATGGAGGAGCGGCTCGACGAGTTCCTGCCGGAGTTGGCGAAGAACGACCGGCTGCGGTCGATCAGTTTCGGGGTGGTGGGCGATGCGACGAAGGCGAAGATCGACGAGTTTGCCAAGAAGGTGCCGGCGTGTGAAATCCGATACACACACGGCGGCCGAGAGGTGCTCCTGCCCGCCGGGCGGAAGTGATTCGGGTGGCCGACTCCCTCCGGGAGTCGGTGTCGCTCTCGGAGAGAGCGACCCACCCGGTCGCGGTTCACCCCTTGTACCCGCGGCACACGTACACCCCGGCCGGGGGCACGTTCAGCGGCACGAACCCGAACCGCACCTCGCGGAAGTACCGCTTGTACAGCGGCTTGTACACCCACGGCATGTTCGTCAGTTGGCGGAACGTGCCGTCCTCGGTCAGCACCGTCGCGCTGCTGGCGATGACCGCGTCCCGCACCGCCGCCGGGAACGACGGCAGCGGCAGCCCGGACAGCACGTGGTCCACCTTCTTGATGCCGCGGTCGGCCAGCAGCTGCTCCAGCTTGGCCGCGTCCCCCTCCACGATGTCCGCGTTCGGGAACCGCTGCCGCAGCCGCTTGCAGAAGTCCGGGTCCAGTTCCACCACCACCACCCGTGTGTGCGGCTTGGCCCGCTTCAACAGGGTTTGCGTCACCGGGCCGGTGCCCGCCCCGAGTTCGACGATGCACTTGGCGGTGTCGAAGTCGATGCCCTTCACGAACCGCCGGCACAGGAACCCCTGGCTGGGGGCGAACGACGCCACCGACGTGCCCTTGGCGACGAACTTCTTGGTCATCAGCCACCAGTCCGGGGTGGCCGGGGCGAGGGAGGTGGGGCGGGAGGTGTGCGGGAGCGTCATGGGCTCACTTTCGACGGGGTGGTGAGGAGCTTGGCCAGGCCGGGGTTGAGCGTCGGGTTGGCGGTGGTCAGGAACCGGGCGACCAGCCGGTTGATCAGCCGGTGCTTCTCGATCTGCGGGGCGTGCCCGCACTTGGCGATCTGGAAGAAGTACCCGTTCGGCAACTCCCGCGCCGCCGCTTCCGCCGTACGCGGGTCGCAGATCTTGTCGTGCTGGCCGGTGACGAGCAGGGTGTACTGCCGCACCTCCTTCAGCTTGTCCCGCACGGTGTACTCCAGGGTGCCCCGCACCGCCCGCAGCAGGCCGGTCTTCCACTTCCGGTCCTGCATCTGCGCCTTGTAGAACTTGAGCATGTCGCGGTCCACGAACTTGGGCTTGTGGAACACGCTGCGGATGAGCGAGTACGTGTCCCCCTTCACCCCGTCCATGATCGGCAGCCGCTCCTCGTCCCCCATGCCGGACGGGCACAGCAGCACCATCCGGTCGATCAGCTGCGGGTGCCGCACGGCCAGCTCGACGGCCACCTTCCCGCCCAGGCTGCTGGCTACCAGGTGGACCGGCCCGGCCTGCACGTACCGGGTGAGGTACTGGTGGAACTGGTCCACCAGGTAGTCCACCGTGATCGGCTGCTTGCGGGCGATCATCTCCTGGAGCAGGGTGCCGTCGTACATGAGCACGTTCGGCACGTGCACGTCGAAGTACTTGGCCCAGAACTTGCGGTTGCGGAACCACGACTCGGCCTGCTCGGCCAGCCCGTTGATGAGCACCAGCGGCGGCCGGCGGGCGTACACCTTCGGCCGGAACGACTCGAACAGTTGCGCCCAGTTGGCCATGTGGGTCGGCTCCGGTCCGCCGCAAGTGTCGTAGCCAGCATACTGTCGGGCGTGTGTGGGGGGCGTGAAATCCGCGGCGCCCACTGGCGGACTAGCCTACCCCGATCGGGCGGGGAAGCAAGCGGCCCGACCCGGCGAACCCGGCCCGCGAGGGCCGTGGGTGCGAGCCAGCTTACACGCACCCACGAGCCTTGCGGCTCGGGTTCGCCAGTTACGGCCGCGGCACCATCAGGGTGAACGGCCAGACGAACGCCTGGAGCGCGGTCATCGCCCCGACCACGCACGCCAGGAACACGCTGTGCCAGATGACCGCCTTGAAGATGTCCGCCTCCTTCCCGACCTGGTTGGTGCCGGCCGTCGCCACGCAGATGCTCTGCGCGTCGATCATCTTGCCCATCACCCCGCCGGTGCTGTTGGCCGTGCAAATCAGCACCTCCGCCTGCCCGCGTTCCAAGAGCGGCATGTGCCCGGCCTCCCACACCTGCCCGGCGGTGATCTTCTGCAAACTGCCGAACAGGGCGTTCGACCCGGCGTCGGTGCCGGTCAGGAACACCCCGAGCCAGCCGAGCAGCGCGGCGAAGAACGGGTACAGTGCCCCGGTCTCGGCGAACGCCACGCCGAGGGTGGCGTCCATGCCGGCGTACTTGGTCACGTAGCTCAGCCCGAGCATGCACGCGATGGTCGGGATCGGGATCTTCATCTGGATCACCGTCCGCCGCACCACGGCCAGCAAAACGCGGGCCGGGACGCGGAGCAGCACCGCCGAAATGACCACCGCCACGATGCACGGCGTCCCGGCGGCGGTCAGCCACTTCACCTCGAACACCGCCTTCTCCCGCTCCTTGAGCCGCACCCCTTTGGTGCCGAACAGCGGTCGCTCGTTCGCCTCGTTGTGGACCGCCACCGGCCCGCCGAGGAGCGCCCCGGCCATCTCCGGCGTCATCACCCGCTGGAGCCGTTCGGCCCGCTCCACGTCCAGGTGCAGGGTGGGCACATCGACCGGGTAGTACGACTTCGCGAACCCCAGGTCGATCGGCCCGTTCTTCTCCATCTGCCGGGCGATGCCGATCGCCCCCAGGCACAGGGCCATGACCACGAACGGCAGCCACGCCTTGGCCACCAGCAGCGGGGTGAGCGGTCGGTCGTCCGCCGGGGTGTGCCCGAGCAGCCGCTCCACCTGCTCCTTCGCCTCGGCCGCGTGGGGGTCAGTGGGGGAAGAACCTACCCCCCCCGGCCCCCCCTCCCTGGGAGGGAAGGGGGGAGAAAGGCCGGAAAGCCCCTCTCCCACCGGGGGAGGGGTTGGGGAGGGGTTCTTCGCTTCCTCCCCCTTCCCTTTAGGGAGGGGGGCCGGGGGGGTAGGTATTTCTTCCGCACTCCGCATCCCCAGATCCGCGCTCCGCATTTCGGTCTTCGGCTTCCACACGTACTTCAGGAACAGCGCCAGCGTGAGCATGGAGAAGATGGACCCGCCCACGTCCGTCAGCGGCCACACGCTCGGCCCGCCCCAGTCGTGCAGGGTGGCGAACAGGTACTGGAACAGGGCGAACGACCCGCCGCCGACGACCAGCGCCGGCCACACCGCCAGCGTCTGCCGCCAGGTGCAGATCACCTTCACCATGTACAGCGGCACCAGGCAGCTCAGGAACGGCAACTGGTGCCCGCACATGGTGCTGATGGTGTCGCCGGGCAGGCCGGTGACGCCGGACAGCACGAAGATGGGCGTGCCCAGCCCGCCGTAGCACACCGGCGAGGTGTTGGCGATCAGGCAGATGACCGCCGCCCGCAGCGGCGGCATGCCCAGCCCGGCCAGCATCGCCCCGCAGATGGCGACGGGGGAACCGGACCCGGCCGCCCCCTCCATGAGCGCGCCGAAGCAGAACCCGATGAGCACCGCCTGCACCCGCGCGTCCCCGCTTAACCCGCCGATCGACCGCCGGATGACGCTGAACAGGCCGGTCTCGACCGTCAGGTTGTAGATGAGCATCGCCCCGAACACCGTCCAGCCGATGGGCAGCAGGCCGAAGCACGCCCCGTACACCCACGACACCACCGCCTTGTCCGCCGGCATGCCGAACGCGACGACCGCCAGCAGCACCGCCACCACCGACCCGGCCGCCCCGGCCCAACTGGCCAGCCACCGCCGCCGCACCAGCAGGTAGAACAGCACCAGCACCGGCAGGGCGGCCAGGAACGTGGACAGGAAGCGGTTGCCGAACGGGTCCAGGTTCTGGGTGTACGAGGCGGCGAACAGCATGGATGGGGAGGTGAGCGGGGGAGGGTGGTCGGCAGTGTAAGCGGGCGGTGGGTGGAAGGCGAGCAGGTTCTTCGCCGCCACCTGCGGGAGCGGCCGAGTCACCCCCGCTCCCGCAGGTGGCGGCGAAGATCGGGACGAGTTGATGAAAATTCCCCCAATCCCGGCCAACGCCCGCCCGCCCGGCCCGTCGGAATTGTGTGCCGAACCGCCCCGGTGTCGGATCGTCGCCTCTCATAAACCGGACCGGCCGGAATTGCCTTTGCCGTTTCCGGCCGGTCCGGTTTATGATGACGGGAGCAAGTCCGAGTCGTTTCGGCCTGTGATTCTCTCTCCGCACACCCCCGCCCGGCGGGAGGCCCCCGAATGGCGAGCATCACCACCACCTGCCCGAGCTGTGAGGCGTCGGTCCTCGTCCGCGCCGACGCGGCGGGCAAGAAGGCCGAGTGCCCGAAGTGCAAGTTCAAGTTCGCCGTGCCCGAGTCCGCCGGCGGGGACAAGAAGTCCGCCAAGGAGGACAAGGCCAGCCCGAAGAAGCCGAAGGACAAGGCCAAGGCGAAGGCCGGCGGCGGCAACTCGAAGGTGATCATCGGGGCGGCGGTCGGGGTGGTCGCCCTGATCGTGCTGGCCGTCGGCGCGTTCCTCATCTTCGGCAGCGGGGACGACAAGAAGCAGGCGGGCAACCCGCCGCCGCCGCGGCAGAACCCGGCCCCCAACGCGAACAGCGGCAACGGGGACGACAAGAAGACGGACGAGGGGAACCCGGACGGTGAAAAGCCGGAAGGCGACAAGACCGACCCGATGGGCGGCGGGGCCGACCCCAAGGTGGCCAAGCCGAAGCCGAAACCCCCGTCCGGCCCGGTGGCGGACATCACCAACCTGCTGCCGAACGAGTCCAAGTCGGTGCTGCACCTGCGGCTGAGCGAGCTGGGCAAGACCCCGCTGAGAAAGGCGTTCTTCGACAAGCCGACCCAGGATCTGATGGCGAAGCACCTGCAGATCAAGGCGAGCGACCTGGCCGAGGTGGTCCACTGCTACGTCGGCGCGGACCGCCACCCGTTCGTCGTCCTCCGCACGTCCGTCGATCTCGACGAGTCGATGACCACCGTGCCGCAGATGGACACCGAGCGGCCGATGAACAGCCCGATCAAGGGGCGGGAGTTCCGCACCTTCCGGTCGAACGCGTTCGTGTCCGCCATGGCCGACTCGATCAACTTCGCCGAGCTGCTCGGGGTGAACCCGACCCGCTCCATCCCGCGGGCGGACGCCCGCAAGTTCGCCGTCAGCCTGTACGACAGCCGCACCCTGCTGGTGGCCGAGACGGACACCCTGCAGCGGTTCCTGACCGACCTGAACGAGGACGGGTACCCGAACTACCTGAGCAAGTACGACAAGCCGACGGTGGAAGACCCGCCGGAAGACCCGACCGCCCCGCCGAAAGAAAAGAAAGATGACGGGGACGACCCGCCGGCCAAGGAGGAGAAGAAGGACGAGAAGAAAGACAACAACCCCGGCGTCGGCGCCGGCATCCCGCCGGGCATCCCCGGCGGCCCGCCGAGCGACCAGGACCGCCGCGGCGGCAACGACCAGGACCGGCGGCGGCAGGGCGGC
>JALHQU010000245.1 GCA_022841795.1 Fimbriiglobus sp. | reverse complement strand
CCTCCTTCACCGCGTACACGGCCACCACGCTCTCGTGCCGGATGGCGGCCACGTTCCGCGCCTCGCGGATGAACCGCTGGCGGTGCTGCACGTCGTCCGCCAGTTCCGGCAGCATCAGCTTGATGGCCACCGGCCGGTCCAGGCTCGGGTCGTGCCCGCGGAACACCACCCCCATCGCCCCGCGGCCGAGCACCCGCTGTAGCTCGTACCCGTCCAGGTAGCAGCCGGTGGGCGGGAACGCGTCGAGGAACTTCAGGTCGAAGTCGGGCAGCGGCAGGGCAGGTGGCGGGGCCGCCGGTGCGGCGGGCGGCGGCGGGGCCGGGGTGCGGACGGTGGCGGCCACCCCCACGCTGCCGGTCTCCATCGTCAGCTTGAACAGCTCGGTGCTGCCGCGGGCGAGGGTGGCGGCGTAGTTCGGGCACGCCCCCACGTCGATGCTCAGCAGGGCGGTGAACGCCTCCACCTTCGGCACCACCTGTTGCAGGAACTCGACCAGCTCGGTCTGGCTCAGCCCGTACCGCTCGCGGGCGGCGGCCAGCAGCGCGTCCACCTCCGCCGGGTGGTGGGCGACCACGTCCAGGTTGGTGAGCGCGTCCACGAACCCGAGCCGCTCGCACCGCTCCAGCAGCTCGCGGGTGGCGGACAGGCCGGGCGGGCGGTGGTGGTGGCGGATCGGCTGGACGAGCGACTCGGGCAGGTGCCAGCGGGCGAGCAGCTCGGCCGACACCTCGGCGTGGTCCACCCCGAACACCTGCCGCTCGTACTCGCACCACCCGCTGAACGGCCGCCCGGTCATGCCGGCGGCGAAGTCGGCCACCTCGGCCGGGTACGCCTGGTGCAGCAGCAGCAGGCCGATGTCGCGGAGCAGCCCGGCCAGCATCTCGTCCTCGGCCGTCGGCACGTTCAGCCGCACCGCCAGCTCGCGGCCGATCACCGCCCCGCTCACCGCCGACTGCCAGAAGTCGCGGAACGCCCGGTCCGGCACACCGGGCAGTTGCATGGCCGGCAGGGAGAGCGTGAGTACCAGCCCGCGGACGGTGTTCAGCCCGAGCAGCAGCACCGCCCGCTCGACCGACGCCACCGCCTCGGGCAGGGCGTACACGCACGAGTTGATCGCCTTCAGCACCTGGGCGCAGATGGCCGGGTCCTGGCGGAGCAGCTCGCCCACGCGGGCGACGGTCACGTCCGGGTGACTGGTCTCGCGGACGATCTGCATGGCCACCGCCGGCGGGGTGGGCAGCCGGTCGGCGGCCAGCAGCCGGGCGAGGGCCTCGGACCGGCGGGCGAAGGCGGCGGCCGTCCGGCCGATCGCCTGAACCGGGGTCAGGGTGAGCGAGTTCACGGGCGCACCGTCAGGATGGGAATCCGTTTGTCCGATCGGCCGTCACCTCTTCGGCGGCGGGGTGGCCGCGGCCGCCTGCCGGTAGCACACCGACCGGCCGACCTCCTGCCGGGCGAACTGCGGGTCGATGTTCATGGTCGTCTCCGACCCGCCGAGGAACAGATAGCCGTCCGGCCGCATCACCCGCCGCACCCCGGCCAGGATCTTCTGCTTGGTCGGCAGGTCGAAGTAGATGAGCACGTTCCGCATCATCACCAGGTCGGGCGGGGGCATGGCCGGCCACGCCTCCACCAGGTTGAGCGGGCGGTACTCGACCGTCCGCCGCACCGCGTCGGCCAGCACCCACTCGCTGCCGTCGCGGGTGAAGTATTTCACCAGCAGGCCCACCGGCAGCCCGCGGTTCACCTCCAGTTGGGTGAACCGGCCGGCGCGGGCGCGGTCGAGCACCTCGGCCGACAGGTCGGTGGCCGTCAGCCGCACGTCCCACCCGGCGAGCTGGGTGGCGAAGTGCTCCTTCAGGACGAGGGCGAGGGTGTACGGCTCCTGGCCGGTGGACGCCGCGCCGCACCAGATGCGGAGAGCCTTCTCCTTCGCCCGGCGGGCGATCAGGTCGGGCAGGACGACCGTGCGGAGGGCGTCGAACGGGTGAATGTCGCGGAAGAAGCTGGTCTCGTTGGTGGTCATCGCCTCCACCACCTGCCCGCGGAGCTGGTCCCGCGGGCCGGCCCGCCGCAGCTCGGCCACCAGCTCGGCCGTCGCCCCCAGCCCCAGCCGGCGGGCCAGGGCGTCTAACCGGGCCTGCACCAGGTAGCCCTTGCCGTCTTCGAGGACGATCCCGGACCCGGCCCGGACGACCGAGCGGATGAGGTCGAAGTCGGGCGTCGGAATCGGTGGTGCGGCCGTCATACCCCCGCCTCCGGCTTGCTGACGTGCACACGCCCGACGCGGAGCCGGCGGAACAGGTCCGGCCCGATCGCGTCCAGCGGCAGCACGTTCTCCGCCACCCCGGCGCGGACGACCGCCCCGGGCATGCCCCACACCACGCTCGTCGCCTCGTCCTGCACGATCACCCGCCCGTTGGCGGCGTGCACCGCCTGCGCCCCGGCCGCCCCGTCCTTCCCCATGCCGGTGAGGACGGCGGCCAACGTGCCCGCCTTGTACACGTCGGCGGCCGAGCGGAACAGCGGGTCCACCGCCGGCCGGCAGCCGTGCTCCGGCGGGTCCTGGGTCAGCTTCAGGTACACGCCGGTGGACACCTTCACCACCGTCATGTGGTGCCCGCCGGCCGCCAGCCACACCTGCCCCGGCTCCACCTTCGCCCCGTCGTGCGCCTCCGCCACCGGCAGGCCGGTGGTCTTCGCCAGGTTGGCGGCGAACTGGCGGGTGAACACCGGCGGCATGTGCTGCACCACCAGCACCGGCACCTGCACCGGCTGCGGCAGGGCGGCCAGCACCACCGGCAAGGCGTTCGGCCCGCCGGTCGAGCAGCCGATCACCACCGCCTCCACCCGCGACGGGAAGATGGTCCGCGCCTTCGCCCGCGTCGCCGTCGCCGGCGGCGGACCGACGACCGGCGCGGCCGCTCGGTTCAGCAGTTCCTTGATCTTCGGGATCAGTTCGGTCTTCACCCGCTCGATCGCGTTCAGCCAGCTCTTCGACGCGGACGGCTTGGTGACGTAGTCGGTGGCGCCACGGGACAGCGCCTCCAACGTCACCTCCGCCCCCCGCTCGGTCTGGCTGCTGAACATGATGACCGGGACCCGCGGGTTCAGCTTGCGGATCTCGGCCACCGCCTCCAGCCCGTCCATGTCCGGCATTTCCACGTCCAGGGTCACCACGTCCGGGTGGAGTTGCGCCACCTTGGACAGGCCGATCCGCCCGTTCGCGGCGGTGCCGGCCAGTTCCAGTTCGGGGTCGCCGGCGATGGCGTCGGCCAGCAGTTTGCGGACGACCACCGAGTCGTCGATAGCCAGGATGCGGATGGGTCTCATGGGACCGTCACTCGGCTGTGGGGTTGGCGGGGCGGGCGACACCGGCAGTATCGAATCCCAACAGCTCAAGTTTGCCGATCAGAATCTCGCGGTCGAACGGCTTCATCACGTACTCGTCCGCGCCGGCCTCCAGCACCTTCACCATCTGGGCCACCTCCGACTCGGTGGTCACCATGACGACCCGCAGGGCGGCGTGCGCCGGGTCGGCCCGCACCGCCTGCACGAATTCCAGCCCGTTCATCTGCGGCATGTTCCAGTCCACCAGGGCCAGGTCGAACGCCCCCGGCGGGCCGAGCTTGCTCAGGGCGTCGCGGCCGTGGCAGGCTTCGACGGCGTCGATCCCGACCGACCGCAGGATGCCGGCGATGATCTTCCGCATGGCCGACGAGTCGTCGATCACCAGCGCTCGCATGGGTGGTCCTCCGGGTCAGGCGCGGGCCAGTTGGTGGCCGTTCGCCGACGGGCGGACGGCCGGACGGGGGGGCGGGGTGTCGGTGCCAGTCCGCTTCGCCTTTGGGGCGTCGTCGGCGTTCGCCGTCACCAGGGTGCGGAGCTCCTCGGCCATGACCGTCAGCCGCTCGCTCGCCCGCTGCACCTCGGTCGAACCGCTCGCCGTCTCCCCGGCCGCCTGGGCGACGGCGGTGATGTTCTGGGCGATCTCGCTCGACCCGCGGGCGGCCTCGCCCACGTTCCGGCTGATCTCGGTGGTGGTGGCCGTCTGCTCCTCCACCGCCGACGCGATGGTGGTGGTGATGCCGCTGATCTGGTGGATGATGTCGGTGATCTGGCCGATGGCCGACACCGCCCCGCCGGTGTCCGTCTGGATGGCCTCGATCTTCCGGCCGATGTCCTCGGTCGCCTTGGCCGTCTCCTTGGCCAGCTCCTTCACCTCGTTCGCCACCACCGCGAACCCCTTGCCCGCCTCGCCGGCGCGGGCGGCCTCGATGGTGGCGTTCAGGGCGAGCAGGTTGGTCTGCTGGGCGATGGACGTGATCACCTTGATCACCTGCCCGATCTCGGCGCTGGACGCGCCCAGCTTGGTGATGGTGGCGTTCGTCTGCCCGGCCACGTCCACCGCCGTGTTCACGATGCGGGCGGCGTCGTGCGCGTTCTTGGCGATCTCCCGGATGCTGGCGTTCATCTCGTCCACCGCCGTCACCACCGTGTTCACGCTCGCGCTCACCTGCTCGGCGGCGGCGCTCACCACGTTCGACTGGGCGGACGTCTCCTCGGCGGCCGCGCTCATCTGCTGGCTGACGGCCGACATCTCCTTGCCGGCCGTCAGCATCCCGCCGGCGTTCGCCGACACCTTCTGGAACACGGCGTGCAACTGCTTCAACCGCTGTTTCTCCCGCTGGTCGGCCGCCGCCGTCTGCTCGCGGCCGGCCCGCAGCAGGGCGGTGGTGGCGTTCGTCGCCTCGGCCAGCCGGCCGACCTCGTCGGCGGTGGTGGCGGTCACGGTCTTGGTGAAGTCCCCGGCCGCCAGCGCCTGCACCACCTCGGTGGTCGCCCGGATCGGCTTGACGATGGCCGTCGCCAGCAGGAACCCGCCGGCGAACAGGGCGAGTGTCGCCAGCCCGCCGACCACCAGCAGTACCAGCCGGAGGGAGTTCGACACGGCATACGCCTGGGCCGGGTCCTCCCGCACCAGCACCGCCCACCCGAACCCCTTGTACACCCCGAACCCTTTGGAAGCGGCGAACCCGTTCAGTTGCTCCATCTCCCGCCGCTTGTTCTTCTCCAGGGTGAACCCGCTCTTCCCGTCGCCCCCGTCGGCGGCCGCTTGCAGGCCGAGTTCCTTCAGGTTGGTTTTCAGCACCGCGGCCGGGTCGGCGTCGTCCAGCACCAGCCCGGTCTTCGCCAGCACCTGCGTCTCGAACGCCCGCCCGTTCTCCTTCCCGGACTCGCGGGTCTCCTTCATGATCTGCCCGGCGGTGCGGTCCCACGACACCCGGTTCGACCACACCCCGACTAGCTTGCCCGCCTCGTCGTAGATGGGGGCGGCGAAGTTGAGCACCAGCCCGCGGCCGCGGAACACCTCGGCGGTGAACGGGTCCTCGTGCAGGTCGCGGGTGAACGACTCGTCCTTCTTCCAGGTGCCGGCGGCGCACGCCCGGAACCAGTCCTCGGCCCGCACGTCGCGGCCGAGCAGCGGTTTGGTGTTCAGCGGCTTGCCGTCGTGCCCGACGGTGTTCACCGCCACCACCTTGCCGGCGGCGTCGGCGATCACCATCAGGTCGTAGCAGCCGTAGGCCTGGGTGTAGTAGTTGGCCGCTTCCGTCACCTGCTCCGGGGTGCCGCGGGCCATCGGGTTGAACGCGAACGCCTGCACGTCCCCGTACCGCTCGAACAGGTTGCGGTCGATCTTGTCGGCGGTGGCCGCCGCCTTCTCCTGCAGGTTCTCGCCGGACTTCTTCAGCAGTTCCGGGCGGCTGCGGGCGTCGGTCAGCAGCCCGCTCACCAGCAGCGGGATCATGCCGAACAGTTGGAAGGCGAGGACCAGCTTCGTCTTCAGGCTCTTGAAGCGGAACCAGCGGGCGGGGGTCATGGGCGATCTCTCCGGGATAACTTCGGCGTCACCTGGTCGGGTGCGGGGTGAGGGTGATCAGTTCGGCCACGTCCAGCTCGAGCAGCAGGTGGTCGGGCAGCTTGTACACGCGGGCGGTCACGGCCGTCTGCGGGCCGGCCGCCGCCGGCGGCGGTTCGGCCGCGGCGTCGGCCACGTCGATCACGTCGCCGATGTCGTCCACCAGCAGCGCCTTCGGCCCGTCGGCCGTCCGCACCACCACCGTCATCGGGCCGGCGTCGGCCGGGCGGTCGGGCAGGCCGAGCCGGCGGCGGACGTCCATGCTGGTGACGATCTGCCCCCGCAGGTTGATCAGCCCGACCACCGCCGGGTGGCCGAGCGGCACCGGGGTCAGCTCCTGGTGGCGGAGCACCTCCTGCACATCGGCCACCGGCACGGCGTACCGGCCGCCGGCCACGGCGAACGTACACAACTGGCGGGTGGTCATCGGCCGGCCTCCGGCTGGGTGTGCCCGACCAGGGCGAGCAGTTCTTCCACCTCCACCAGCTCCGTCACCCGGTCGTGGATGACGGCAGTGCCGGGCACGCCCGGGCGGGCGGCGGTGCGGTGCGGCTTCAGCTCCACCTCGACGATGTCCACGATGCGGTCGGCCACCAGCCCGACCGTCTGCCCGAAGGCGGCGTACACCACCACGTTCAGCAGGCCCGCCGGCGACCCGGTCGGCTCGCCGAGCAGGTCGGCCAGGCGGAACACGGGCATGATGTCGCCGCGGTACTGGAGCACCTCCAGCCCGCCGATCCGCTCGACGGCGGCTGCGGCGATTTCCTCCAGCCGCGTCACCTTGCACATGGGCAGGGCGACCCGCCGCCCCGCCCCGAGTTCGAGCAGCAGCAGGGTGACCACCCGGGCGGACGGCCCGGCCGGCTTCTCGCCCCCGGACTTGTCGCCGGCCGTCGGCCCGCCGGCCGTGATCGCCAGCCCGGGCACGTCCAGGATGAGGGCGACGCGGCCGTCGCCGAGCACGGTGGCGCCGGCGTACACGCCGATCCCCTTCAGCTCCTGGCCGAGCGGCTTCACCACGATCTCCTGGGTGTCCACCACCGTGTCCACCACCAGCCCGAACTGCCGGCCGTCCACGCTCAGTACGGCCAGGGTGGTCGGTTCGGCCGGGTCGGCCGGCGGGCGGTCGAGCCGCTCCCGCAGGAACAGCAACGGCAGCAGTTGCCCGCGGAGGCGGAACACCGGCGAGCCGTGGACCCGCTCGATCCGCTTCTCCCCCGCCTGTCCGTCGATCCGCACCAACTCCAGCAGGTTCACCTGCGGGATGGCGTACCGCAGGCCGTCGCACGTGACGATAAGCGCGGGCACGATGGCCAGGGTGAGCGGGATCCGCACCCGCAGGGTGGTGCCCACGCCGACCGTGCTGGTCACGTCCAGGGTGCCGCCGATCTTCTCCACGTTCGTCCGCACCACGTCCATTCCTACCCCGCGGCCGGAGATGTTCGTCACCTGCTCGGCGGTGCTGAACCCCGGGGCGAAGATGAGGGCGATGGCGTCGCGGTCGGACATCCGCGCCGCCTGCTCCGGGGTGATCAGCCCTTTCTCGACGGCCTTCGCCTTCACCTTGTCGGGCGGGATGCCCCCGCCGTCGTCACTGATCTCGATGTTCACCTGCCCGCCCTCGTGGAAGGCGCGGAGGCGGAGGACACCTTCCTCCAGCTTGCCGCGGGCGACCCGCGCCGCCGGCTTCTCGATCCCGTGGTCCACCGAGTTGCGGACGATGTGGGTGAGCGGATCCTTGATCGCCTCGATCACCGAGCGGTCGAGCTCCGTCTCGCCCCCCTCCACCTCCAGCCGGATCTTCTTGCCCACCATCGCGGACAGGTCGCGGACCACCCGCGGGAAGCGGTCGAACACGTTCCCCACCGGCTGCATCCGCGTCTTCATCACCCCCTGTTGCAACTCGCCGGTGATCAGGTTCAGCCGCTGGCAGGTGCGGGTGAACGCCGGGTCGCGGACGGTGGCGGCGAACTGGAGCAACTGGTTGCGGGCGAGCACCAACTCGCCCACCAGCGACATCAGCTTGTCCAGCACCCCCACGTCCACCCGGATGTTGGTGTCGGCCACCCCGCCGTGTTCGCCGGCTGCGGCCGGCGGCTTCGGGGCGGGGCTTGCCGCCGCCGGGGCCGCCGCCGTCGGGGGTGGCGATGACTGCGCCGGGGCCGGCGGCGGGTCAACCGCCACCGTCGGGGTCGGCGGCGGGTCAACCGCCTCGTCCTGGAGCGCCTTCAGCTCGCCCACCAGGGCCGCGTAGTCCCCGTCCCCCTCGGCCCCGGACTGCTCGATGGACGCCAGCATCTCGCGGACCGCGTCCACCAGCATGAGCAGGGCGGTGGCGATGTCCGGGCGGAGGGCGAGGTGCCCGTCGCGGAGCTTGCTCAGCAGGTTCTCGCCGACGTGGGTGACCGCCTCCAGTTTGCCGAACCCGAGGAACCCGCACGTCCCCTTGATGGTGTGGATGGTGCGGAACACGCTGGACAGGGTGGGCACGTCGCCGGGGTTCTTCTCCAGCGCGAGCAGGTCGCGGTCGAGCCGTTCCAGGTTCTCGTAACTCTCGACGAGAAACTCTTTCACGATGTCGTCGAGCGGAGTCATGGGCAGCCGAAAGGAGGGGTGGGGTTACTGACTGACCATCCGCTGGAGGACCGACCCGCTGACGGTGGTGAGGCGGACGGTGAACGGCCCGTAGTCCGACGTGTAGTCGATCTGCTCGACCGACGTGCCCCGCTCCTGGATGAGCTCCATCGCCCGCCCGCGGATGACGATGGGCAGCGACATCTTCGCCTTCAGCCGCCGCTTCTCCATCTGCGCCACCACCTCGCCGGCGATCACGTTCACCAGCTCGCCCACCGCGTCCCCCAGGTCCGGGCTGTCGAACGGCAGGGCCATGCCGCAGAACTTCTCCACCATGTGCCCGGCCACCGGGTCGCCGAGCATCAGGCTGAGCGACCACTTGGCGTCGCCGACGAACGAGATGATGCCGAGCAGGGCGGGGGCGTCGGTCGCGGGGGCGGTCGCGGTGCGGACCGGCTTGTTGCCCAGGATGTTGGCCAGGGTGTTCTCGATGGACACGCAGGCGGCCTCGACCACCTCCTCCGGGAGGGCGGGCGACAGGGCGAGCAGGGCGGCGGACATGGGAACCTCGGGGCGGGTGGGGTGGGGGGAATCAGCCGAACAGTTTGCTGAAGAACCCGCCGCCGGCGGCGGCCGGCTCCGGCTCGGGGGCGGACCCGCCCCGCATCGCCCGCACCCGCACCTCCACCGCCTTGGCCACCACCCGCTCCAGCTTCGCCTGCATCTCGGCGGCGGTGAACGGCTTGGAGATGAACGCCTCCGCCCCGGCCTCGTCCACCGCCTCCTGCACCTTGGCCATCGTCTTCTCGCTGGTCACCATCACCATCGGGATGTAAACTCCGGTCGAGAAGTGTGGCGCCCGTCGGTTGAGAAGTGTGGCGCGGGGAAGGCAGCTTATCCGCCCGGTTCCGGGCGGCGAGAGGGCGTTGAGGGGCCGGTTCAGGTGTCG
>JALHQU010000244.1:6664-9502 GCA_022841795.1 Fimbriiglobus sp. | reverse complement strand
GGGAACAGCGGGTACGCCGCCATCAGCCCGGACAACCGCTGGCTGGCCACCGGCTCGTGGCCGCAGCCCGGGGTGAACGTGTGGGACGTCCGCACCGGCGAGCAGGTGGGGAACACCCTGCCCACCTCCAACTCGGGGCACCCGACGTTCTCCCCGGACGGGCGGTGGCTGGTGATCGGGTCGGGCGACGGGTACCAGTTCTACCACACCGACGGGTGGAAGCCGGCCCACCGCGTCCCCCGCACCGACTGCGGGCACTTCCCCGGCCCGGCCGCGTTCACCCCGGACGGCAAGACGGCAGCCGTGTGGACCCGGCCGGGGCAGGTGTCGCTCATCGACCCGGCCGACGGGAGCGAGTTGGCGGTGCTGCCGGTCACCGCCCGCAGCGACTCGATCGACACCCAGGGGGAGCTGCGGTTCACCCCGGACGGGCGGAAGCTGGTGGTGGTGGCCGACGCCCGCCGCATCCAGGTGTGGAACGTCGCCGCCCTCCGCGAGCAGCTCGCCGCCGTCGATCTGGACTGGTAGGTCGGGCTGTGCCCGACGGACGATTCAGGCGGCGGTCGCGGGGGGGCGTGACCCGCCCGGCGGAACCGGCGGCGGGGGGGGCGGCGGGTAGTCCCGCGTGTGAGTCGTATTTCCGCTCGTAGCCGACACCTCCACCGTGGTGCCGACCGGCACGCCGGTGATGGTCACACTCCACATCCCGTTGTTCGAGGTGGTGGTGGCGGTCAGCGGGCTGCCGGCCGGCGGCGGGGTCCACGCGATGGTGACGGTGACGGTTTGCGGGGCACCGTTGTTCTCGGCCACCGTGCCGGACACGGTCAGCGTGCCAGGCGGGTTCATCACCATCGACGTGATGTTCACGTTCGGGTTGACTTGCATGAATTACCTTTCGGGTGGGGAAGCGCGAAGGGTGACGTTCTGAACCGTCACGACCGCATCCGTGCCGGTCAACCCGACCCCACCGAGCGGAGTCAGGTGGTACACGTGGCCGACGGCGGTGACCAGCCGTCCGTTCGGCGGCAGGTCTCTCCGAAGGGTACGCCCAGCGACGGTCGCGCACACGCGGGCCGGGGTGATGTCCAGCGTGAGGGGGATGTAATCCTTGGCTAGGCTACCCGCAGGCAGTTCAAATTCGGCCAGGTCACGGCGGCGGTCGTCGGGGTGACCGGGGGTACTCGGGTTCAAGCGGTGCGCGGTCAGGGTCACTCGCACACAGCCGGGGTTACGTTGCACGGACAGCGACAGGTAGTGGTGCTGGCCGTCGATCAACCGACGGCCGACGTACACCCCCGCCTCCGACGGCGTAGTCGCCGAAGCGAAATAGATCTCGGCATCCAGCCGGAACGCCGGGCACGGATTGTTCTCCACCAGTTCCAGCATCCCCCGCCACTGGTCGAAGATGACGCCGAATGGCACGTCCGAAGGCCGGTCCTTGCGTGTGTGAACGCCGTACTCCGTGACCGGCTTGAAGAACGCTGGCGGGCCGATGTCGGGGATCAGCGTCACCTCCTCGCCCGCCCGCAGCCGCTCCTCGATTTTCTCGGAACCGAGGTCGCGGGCGGTCAGCTGCGCCTCGATTTTCTCCGACCCGCGGTCGCGGCCGGTCGCCCACACCCCGCCCACGGTCGCGGCCGTCAGCAGCACCGATAGGCCGGCCACCTGGAGCGGGCGGCGGACCCGGCGGACGCGGTCCGTGAACGTCGGCCGCAGCCCCGGCACCCGCCCGCCGGACCGCACCGCGATCAGGGCGGTCGCCAGGTCGCCGGCCGACGCCCAGCGGTCCTCCGGCTTCCGGGTCAGGCACTTCGTGCATACGAAGTCCAGCTCGCGGGACACCCCACGGGCGATCTCCCGCGGGCGGACCGGCGGACCGGCGAACACCGCCGCCTCGCACTCGGCCCGCGACCGGCCGGGGAACGGCCGGCGGCCGGTGAGCAGTTCGTACAGGATGACGCCGACCGCCCACACGTCGGCCGCCGGGCCGACCGCCCCGCCGTCCGGGCGGAACTGCTCCGGGGCCATGTACGGCGGGGTGCCCAGGTCGTCGGACGAGTGCCGGGCGGTCGGGCCGGGTGCGGCCGGCTCGCCGGCGGCGGCGGACAGCAGTTTGGCGATGCCGAAGTCAGCCACGAACGCGGTGTCGTCCGCCCCGAGCAGGATGTTCCCCGGCTTCAGGTCGCGGTGACATACCCCGGCGACGTGCGCGTGCTGCACGGCCAGCGCCACCTGCTCGACCAGCTTGGCGGCCCGGTCCGGGTGGCCGACGAACCGGCCGATCTGCGATCCCAGGCTGCCGCCATCCACCCACGCCAGCGCCAGGTACGCCCGGCCGGTGGCGGCGTCGGTATCCGCGTCGTGGATGGTGACGATGTGCGGGTGGCGGAGGCCGGCCAGGATGCGGGCCTCGCGGAGGAATCCGGCCCGCCCGCCCACCTCGCCCCGCAGGAACTTGAGCGCGACCGGCCGGCCGAGCACCGTGTCCGTCGCCCGGTACACGTCCGCATACCCGCCCTCGCCGACCAGGTCGAGCCGGTCGTACCGGCCGTTCACCGGGCCGGCCGGCGGCGGGCACGGCGGGGCGGTCGGCTCGTCCACCGCCAGGAACCGGCGGAACCGGCGGAACGCGCGGATGCGGTCGGCCAGCTTCTCGGCCACCTGCGGGTCCACCGTACTCAGCAGGTCGCCGCCGGAGGTGGGGCCGCCGTCGCGGGCCAGCGCCCACTCGACCAACATTGGGTTCAGCGGGTCGGCGGTCATGCGTTCCCCAGGGTGACACCCGCCCACACGGCCTAAATCCCGGTCCGGTGAAACCGGACCGGCGGGGCGCCCCCG
>JALHQU010000244.1:0-6654 GCA_022841795.1 Fimbriiglobus sp. | reverse complement strand
CGAACGGCTTGGCCTGTAGGGGCCGCCCTCTGTGGCGGCCCGCCGACCGCCTCTGGCGGTCGGTTCCGAGGCCAGACCTCGACCGAGCAACCCACCCTCTGATGGATAGCGAACGGCACCGGCCGCCCGGCTCAGGCATTTTCCCCGAACCCGTCCGGCACCCCCTCGCCCAGCTTGTCGAACAGCCGCACCTGCGCCTCCTCCCACCGCCGCTTCACCGTGCTCACCGACACCGCCAGCAGCCGTGCGATCTCGTCCTGGGTACACCCGTTGTACCACGCCAGGGCGAACACCTCCCGCTGCGGCTCGGGCAGCCGCCCGGCTTCGTCGTGCAGCGCCTGCCACCAGTCGAGCGCGTCCGGCGACTCCGGGTCGGCCGCGTCCGGCGGCAGCGGCCGGCCGTCCGCCCCCCGCGGCGGGGTGGCCAGGTGGCCGAGCGGGCCGGACGCCCCGCGGACCCGGCGGGCCAGGTCGATCAGCTCGAACCGGATGTGGTCGGCCGCCAGGCACAGGAAGTGTTTGGCGTCGGCCACGGCCACCGTCCGCAGGGCGCGGTCCAGGCGGATGAACACCTGTTGGAGCACGTCCGACGTCTCCTCCCACCGGCGGACGTCCGGGAACCGGGCGTGCATCATCTTCCGCACCAGCCGCAGCAGCCGCTGCTGGCAGGCGGCGAACAGGTCGTCCCGCGCCGTCTCGTCCCCCCGGCGGATGCGGTCGAGACACGCCTCGACGTGCGGGGTGTTCCACTCGGTCATGGGGTCGGGTTGTCGTCCAGGCGGGTGGGGTTAAAGGAACCCGCGGCCGGCCGGGAGTCAAGGAAAAATCCGAATCCGCTGAGCTGATCGTCGAATTCGGCTCGCTATCTCAGGGTGTTCAGCTCCCATCCCGCCCCCGTTCGCCCGCCGCGGAGGTTCCCATGGGTCCGACCTACGACCCGTACCCGACGATCCGCGGGCTGCTCGCCCCCGAGTACCGCGACCTGAGCGCGGAACAACTGGACGAGCTGATGTGGCGGACGTTCGGCGCCCCGGCCGACGACGCCGAGAACTTCTTCAAGGACCTGGCCCGCGGCGCCGGGAAGGCGTTCTCGGCCGTCGGCAAGCACCTGCCGGCCATCGCCCAGACCGCTCTGCCGATCGCCGGCGGGGTGGTGGGCACGGTGTTCGGCGGGCCGCTCGGCGGGATGGTCGGCAGCCAGCTCGGCCAACTCGCCGGCGGGGCGGTCGGGCAGATCGGCAAGCCGAACGCCGGGCGGAACATCGCCCGCTCGGCGATCGGTGCCGCCGGCCAGTTGGCCGGTGGGTTGCTCGGCGGCGGCGGCGGACTCCCCGGCCGGGGGGGGCCGGCCGCCGGCCAACTGCTCGGCCTGCTCAACCGCCCGGAGATCACCCGCGGGCTGATGTCCATGCTCATGGGGCCGGCCGGCCGGTCGAGCGTGCCGGTCGGCGGGATGCCGGTGCCGGTCGGGGCGATCGCCAACCTGATCGGCTCGCTGGCGAACCAGGCGGCGGAAGAGTACCGGGCGTTCGAGGGCGAGTCGGAGGAGGTGCCGGCGTACCTCCGCGGGGCGGACGGGCAGCCGGTGGTGGATCCGGCGGTGCCGCACGAGCGGGCCGCCGCCCTGATGAACCTGCTCGCCCACACCGTCCCGCCGGGGTGCCAGCCGGTCCGCCCGGCCCGCCGCCCGGTGTACGCCGGGTACGAGTCGGACGAGTCGGACGAGTCCGATGCCGACCTGTACGACGCGCTCGAGCTGGCCGACCTGGCGGACGACTTCCCCGACGATTACTCCGACGACTGGGACCAGCCATGACCCCGGACGCCTACCAGGAGCTGATGCAGCAGTTCGCCGCCGACCCGACCGCCGCCCGCACGAAGGTGCGGGAGATGGTGGCCGAGATTGCCGGGTCCGACCCGCGGATGGGGGCCGTGCTCCAGGCGATCACCGCCCGCGAGTCGGCCGTCGTCGTGGTCGACGAAAACGAACCCCCGGCGGTGGAGGTGATCCCGCCGCCCGCCCCGGCGATCGACGCGGCCGACCTGGCCCGCATCCGCCGGCTGGTGAGCCGGCTGGAGGGCGAACTGGACGACCTCCGCCGGCGGAACGACCTGCTCGCGTCCGCCCTGGGCGCGTGTTACCTGTGCTGGGGCGGGGACGCCGGCTGCCCGGTGTGCGAGGGGAACGGCCGCCCCGGCAGCGAACCGCCCGACCGCCCGCTGTTCCGCGAGTACGTCACCCCGGCCGTCCGCCGGGTCCACCCCGGCGGGTCGGTTCCGCCGCCACCCTCACCCGTGAAAGGGGCCTGACATGGACGAGCTGTACGAGTCCGACGAGCTGTACACCGGGTTCGCCGACGACACCGATTCGGACGAATCGGACGAGGCCGCCCGCGGCCGCGGCCGCCGCCCGTTCCGCCCGCGGGTGCCGACCGGCCGCGGGCTGTACTCCCCCCGCCCGAACACCCAGAACGTCACCCAGGTGCAGTTGCAGACGGCCCTGGCGCGGGTGGGCAAGCAGATCAAGGAGAACGCCGACGCCACCCGCGCCGTCGGCACGCGGGTGAACGACACGAACGCCCGGCTGGACAAGGAGGTGGCCGAGCGGAAGAAGCAGACGGACGCCGCCCAGAAGGCGATCAAGAAGTCCCGCGAGACGGCCATCCTGCCGCTACTGCTGGCCAGCAAGCCGAAGCTGGAGCCGCAGACGGTGCCCATCCTGGTCACCGACCCGACGACCAAGCAGCAGGTGGTGGTGCCGGTACTCACCGCCGCCACCAAGATCGCCGACACGTCGGACAACATGCTGCCGCTGGTGCTGCTCATGGGCATGGGCGGGGACGAGTTCGGCAAGGGCGGGGACGACAACTCCATGATGCTGATGGCCCTGGTGCTGATGAACAAGTAGCCGCCCGTCACCGGGTCGCTCCCACCACTCGAACACAGGGGTCCGCGTCATGGCCGTGAACATCCCGATGGTGCTGATCAGCCGCGAGATGGCCAAGAAAGAGCTGAAGGACGTGCCCGACGGCGAGGCGCGGGCGAACAAGCTCGGGTTCGTCGCCGGGTTCATGGGCGGCGGGTTCCTGCCCGCCATCGTGGTGCAACAGATCGCCAAGCGGGACGCCGCCGACCTGGCCGTCCTGCCGCCGCCGGCGGCGGTCGTCACCCCCGTGGTGGTCAGCCCGCCCGGACAGTTGCCCCCGCCGCCGGGGTTCGTCAAACTGCCGGACACCGTGACCCAGCCGCTGGACACCGCCCGCAAGGCGCTGACGGACTTCACCGTGTCCGAGTTCCCGACCCCGGACGCGAAGGCGAACCCGGCCAACCTGGTGGTGATCGAGCAGACCCCGCGGGGGCCGGGGTTGGCAGCCACCGCCAGCGGCGTTCTGATCGCCGCCGCCGCCAGGACGGTCGATGTGCCGGCCAGCCCGATCGCGGCGACCGTGCGGGAGGTGAGGGCGGCGGTGGCCAAGCTGTCCGCCGACCTCAAGGTGCAGGCGCGACGCCTGGACGCCAAGGGCGCCCCCGAGGACGCGAAGGACGACGACCACGTCCTTGAGACGTTCCCGGCCGGGGTGAGCGTGCCGTTCAACGACACCGTGTACGTGCTGGCGAAGGCGGCGGCCGCACAAGGTGGCGTCATTAAGTAACCGCCGACACCCACGGGCCGGGGAGGGTGGTCCGCACACGCCGTGTGCGGTTCGGAACACCCGCACACGGCGTGTGCGGACCACCCTCCCCGGCACGCCACTTCGTCCCGACTTCCGCGTTCGTTACCCCCGACCCCCGCCCGCCGTGGAGTCTCCGCGTGGACCCCGCATTGTGGGAACTGTTGGACGGCGACCCGGACCAGGAGCTGGCCGTGTTGCTCCGCCTCCGCGACCCGGCGGTGCCCCCGCCGCGGGTGCGGGTGGTGGCGGCGTTCGGTCCGGTGTGTACCGGACGGGTGCGGCGGGCCGACCTGCTGGAGGTGCGGCGGCAGGAGAACGTGCTGAGCATCAAGGCGCCGCGGCTGTACTCGAGCGAGCCGGAGGTGGATGCCGCGGGTGTGGAAGCGGAGCGGCCGACCGACCGCCGCCGGCCGGACGTGCCGCAGACCGGCCGCGGGGTGGTGGTCGGGGTGATCGACTGGGGGTGCGATTTCGCCCACCGGGCATTCCGCCGGCCGGACGGTAGCACCCGCCTGCTCGCCCTGTGGGACCAGCGGCCGACCGCCCCAGGCTCGCCCCCGCCGGAGTACGGGTACGGGGCCGCGTACCGCACCGCCGACATCGACCGCGCACTGACCGAAGCCGACCCCTACGCCGCCCTCGGGCACGACCCAACGGACAGCGACCCGCTGAAGAACGGGGCGCACGGCACGCACGTGCTGAGCATCGCCGCCGGGAGTGGAGGAGGAGGTACGCCCGTCGGGGTCGCGCCGGACGCCGACCTGGTGTTCGTGCAACTCGCCACCCCGCTCGGCGACTCCCTGGCCCGACTGGGCGACTCGGTGGCCCTGCTGGAGGCCATCGACTTCATCGCCCGCACCGCCGCCGACCGGCCGTGGGTGATCAACCTGAGCCTCGGCCGGCACGCCGGGGCGCACGACGGGTCCACCCTGGTGGAGCGGGCGATGGACTGGCTGGTGGCCGCCGCCCCCGGCCGGGCGATCGTGCAGAGCGCGGGCAACTACTTCACCCGGCACACGCACCAGTCCGGGCGGCTGGCCGCCGGAGGCGAACACCACCTGGAGTGGCTGGTGGACGAGGCGGACGTCACCCGCAACGAGTTCGACCTGTGGTACCCCGGGTCGGACCGCTTCGCCGTCGAGTTGACCACCCCGGACGGGGCACACACCTGGCGGGCCGACCTCGGGCAGCGGGTGGAGCTGGCCGCCGGCGGGCGGCGGCTCGGCACCCTGCACCACCGCGCCCACGACCCGAACAACGGCGACCACCAGGTGACGGTGTTCCAGTACCCCGGCGCCCCGCCCGGCCCGTGGCGGGTGCGGCTGACCGGCGAGGCGGTGAGCGACGGGCGGTTCCACGCCTGGGTGGAGCGGGACGCCGCCTGCCCCGGCTGCCAGTCGGTGTTCCCGCACGACGCGGCCGACCCGCACACCACCACCGGCACCATCTGCAACGGCCGGCGGACGATCGCCGTCGGCGCGTTCGACGCGCACGACCCGGCCCGGCCGGTGGCCCGGTTCAGCAGCGCCGGCCCGACCCGCGACGGGCGGACCAAGCCTGACCTGGTCGCCCCCGGGGTGCGGGTGCTGGCCGCCCGGTCGGGCGGCGGTGCGGTGCGGAAGTCGGGCACCAGCATGGCCGCCCCGCACGTCACCGGCACCGTCGCGCTCGTGTTCGAGGCGGCCGGCCGGAAGCTGCCGATCGACGACACCCGCGACCTGCTGTTCGCCACCGCCGACCCGGCCCCGCACCCGCCCGAGCGGGCCGGCCGCGGGTACCTGAACCCGGTCGCCGCCGTCGCCGCCGCCACCCCCGTTCCCGTTTCCCCGGAGCCGACCATGAACCCGCTCCCCGAATCCGTCGCCGACTTCGCCGCCACCCCCGCCCCGGTGCCCGCCCCGCCGTGCGGCTGTCAGGTCCGCCCGCCGGTCGAATCTGCCGAACCAGCGGTCGAGGCGTTCACCGAGACGTTCACCGGCCCGCTGACTGAGGCCAACTTGAACCTGGCGGCGAGCCAGTTCCTGTGGCCGGAGGATCTGGCAGCCGAGAACGCGACGTACCAGCCGGCCCAGCCGGTGTGGACCCCGCCGGCGGAAACGGTGGTCGTCCCCGGCGTGGCCGACATGGCCGAGACGTTGCTCGACGCCCAGCCGGAAGGCGGGTCGAACGCGGCCTGGCTGTCCGACCTGCTGCGGGCGGTGTCGTCGTTCCTGCCGGCCGTCGGTCAAATTATCCCGACCGCCCAGCGGCTGTTCGACCAGGCGGTGCGGGGCGGCCCGACGCCGGGGTGGGACGTGGTCGGGCGGCCCGGCCAGCGGCTGAGTGGCGGGCTGCGGTCCGGCGACCTGATCGTGCGGCGGGGGGAGGCCGGGGCGGCGCACGCCAGCGTGCTGGCCGACCCGACGCTGGTGTCGGCGGGCACGCCCGGCGTGCAGCCGGAAGGCCCGCGGCCGGGGGTGTACGCACGGGTGGTGTAGGGCGGGCGGCGGCCGCGGCGGGCATCGGACGGGTTCGCCCGCCGCATCGCCGGGCCGGACGGGGTGCAACTGCCGGACACGATGGTGCTGCGGTCGCAGGTGCGGCCGACCGAGCCGCCGGCGGAGAGCGTGTCCTGCCCGGGCGGGCCGTCGCCGCGGGCGACCGTCCGCCGCGGGTCGGTCGGGGCGAGCGTGGGGGAGGCGCAGCGGCTGCTCAACCAGTTCCACGCCAAGCAGGTGGCGAACGGGCAGCCCGGCCTGCCGGAGGCGCCGCTGACAGTGGACTGTCAGTTCGGGTCGCGGACGCAGGCGGCGGTGCGGGCGTTCCAGCGGGCGGCGTTCCCGAACCAGCCGGCCGAACACGACGGGGTGGTCGGCCCCCGCACCTGGGCGGCGCTCGACCGGCTGGCCGCCGGCCCGCTCCCGCCGTTCCCGCCCATCTGGCCGCCATTCCCGCCGCCCCCGCCGCCGCCGGAACCGCCGGTCCCGATCATCCCGGTGGT
>JALHQU010000243.1 GCA_022841795.1 Fimbriiglobus sp. | reverse complement strand
CGACGCGCTCGACGGCTGGCTCGCGGCGGGCGTCCGGCCGCCGACCCACGCGCCCGCGGCCGGGACCCGCACACCCGCGGCGGTGCCCGAGTGGGCGGTCCGGGCGGGCGACTGGGTCGAGAAACACCCCGGGAGGACCTGGGCCGCGATCGCGGCCACCCTCGGGCTCCTCGCCGGGGGCGTGTGGTGGATGAACCGAGAGCCAGAACCACCGGGACCGGGCGGGAAACCGACGCCGGCCCTGTGGAAGAAGCTACGCCCGGAGACCGGGCGGTAGACCCGCGCCCGGCCCGCCGTGGGCCGGGGGTTCGCGGGGTGACTGCGAGTTCGTGATTGAGGGTTGTTCCATGAAGATCCTGCTGGGGGCGGCGGTCGCGGCGATCGCCTTCACCCCGTTCGTTCGCGCGGCCGACACGCCGCCCGACCCGAAGGTCCGGATGGCCCAGATCGCCAAGGAGGACGTCGAGAAGGCCGAGAAGGAGGTGGCCCGCACGGAGGCGGACACCCTCAAGGATTTCGACGCGGTGATCGCGGCGATGAAGATCGACAACCCGGCGGCCGAGAAGGCGGCGATGGCCGGGATGAAGGAACTGGCCGCCCGCGGCCGCAAGCTCGGCAAGGCGGTGCTCGACGGGCACGCGGCGTACACGGCCGCGGCCAAGGGGCTGAAGTCCGCCTACACGAACGGCCCGGCGACCTTCCGGGACGCCGCGGCCACGTTCCGGCGGTACGCGGCGGAGGAGCCGTTCGAGGACATCAAGAAGGACTACCTCGCCTGCGCGGCGACGTGGGAGACGCTGGCCGCCGCAATGGAGAAGCGGGTCAAGGTCATCGAGGCGGAGGAGAAGGAGATCGCCGAGACGATGAAGTTCGTCGAGCGGTCGGTCATCTTCCTGGGTCGGTTCGAGTCGTTCGCGGACGCGTACCCCGCGATGGTGGACGCCGACCAGCGGGCCAAGTTCCTGGAGCAACTCCGGCGGTACGTCGAGACGTACGAGCAGCTGCGGGGCAACCTCGGCAAGTTCCACGACCAGCTGAAGAAGCAGGCCCTCGCCCCGGACCTGCGGCCGAAGCCCGGCGACGCGGTGGCCGGGACGGGTACCCCGACCGGGACGACGCCGGCGAACCCGGCCGCCTCGGACGGCCCGGTCGATGTGTCAAAGTCACGGGACGCCTTGAGGAAGTCCCAGCCGCCCGCCGGCCGCCAGCCCTTCACGCCGGCCGTCGCGGAGGACTCGTCGCGGCACCCGGCGATCCCGGCCTCGGCCGTCCCGATCGGCGAGACATACGTGCTGCACAACGGGGTCGTGTACCGCGTCCGCGCGTACTACGCCCCGAACCCACCGGGTGTCGGTGAGGCGGTCGCCCGCCGCTGATGTCCCCCGCCCGGCCCGGGTCGTTCAAGCCCGGGCCGGGCCTTGTTGCCCGCGAGTTGAGTAGCCCGCCGGGGTGTGATACGGATCGGCCCTGGCCTCTGAAACACTGTTCGGGAGTCCGCCATGTCGCAGTCCAAACCGGTCGGCTTCCGGCTGCCGCCGGCATTCGCCCGCAAGCTGGTGGCCGAGGCCGCGAAGCGCGAACTGACGCCGGGAACGTACGCCCGCCGCATCGTCCTCGACGCCCTGGCGGGCGACGCCGGGCGGGTGGCCGACGAGCTCGCCGCGGCCCGCCAGGACCTGGCCCGGCTACGGGCGGACCTGGGCCGGGTCGCCTTCGTCCTGCTGGCCGACGCCGGCAAGGCGGATCCGGATCAGGCCGAGGCGTGGGTCCGGGAGAATCTGACGGGGGCGTGACCGTGTTGCTGGTGCTTGCCATGTTGTCAATCAACGCCCTCGGGCGGGGGCAGGAGGAGTATTACCTCAAGCTCGCCCGGGAGGACTACTACCTCCGCGGGTCCGAGCCGCCCGGCTACTGGCTCGGGTCGGGGGCGGCCGCCCTCGGCCTGGCCGGGGTGGCGGACGCGGACCACTTCCGCCGCCTGTTCGCCGGATTCGGGCCGGACGGCCGGCCGCTCGTCCAGAACGCCGGCGCCGAGGATCGCCAGCAAGGCTGGGACCTGACCTGCACGGTCCCGAAACCGGTGAGCGTCTTCTGGGCGATGGCCGGGCCCGGCGACCGGTTGCAGGTGGAGCAGTCGCACGCCGCCGCCGTGGCGGCCATGATTCAGTTCCTGGAGGACGACTTCGCCTGGAGTCGCCGGGGCAAGGCCGGGGCCGAGGCCGAGCGGTGCGGGCTGCTGGCCGCCGCGTTCGAACACGGCACCAGCCGGGAGCAGGACTGCAACCTGCACACCCACGTCATCCTGATGAACGTCGGCGTGCGGGCCGACGGCACGACCGGGACGATCCTGTCCAAGCCGCTCTACGAGACGAAGATGGCCGCCGGGGCCGTCTACCGGGCGGAACTGGCCCACCAGCTGCAACAGCGGCTCGGTCTGGCCTGCGAGTCGGAGAAGTCCTGGTTCGTCCTGTCGGGGATGCCGGCCGCCGCGGCCGACGAGTTCTCGACCCGCCGCAAGCAGATCGAGGCCGAACTGGCCGCCAGCGGGCGGTCGGGCGCGAAGGCGTCCGAGGCCGCCGCCCTCGCCACCCGGCAGGCGAAGGAGGCGCGCCCGCGGGACGAACTGTTCCAGAGTTGGCAGGACCGCGGGCGAACCGTCGGGTTCGGACCGGACGAGGCCGCCCGCCTGATCGGCGTCGTCCGGCCGTGTGCCGACCCCGTCGCCCGGCTCCGCGCGGCGGTCCCCGAGGCCGTCCGCCGGCTGACCAATACCAGGAGCCACTTCGCCGAACGGGACGTGGTGCGTGCGGTCGCCGAGGCCGTCCAGGCCGAGGGCATCGCCGCCGCGGAGATTCGCAGCCACGTCCGCGAGTACCTGGAAGCGTCCCCCGAAGTGATGCGACTCGGGGTCCGGGACCGGCTCCCGCGGTACACCACGACCGAACTCTACAAGATCGAGGCCGGGCTCCTGGCGAGGGCGTTCCGGACCGCGAACGACCGGTCCATGGATCTGCCCGAGTGGGCCGCGGCCCCGGCCCTGGCCGCCCGCCCGCACCTGTCGGACGAACAGGTCGCCGCGTTCCGGCACGTCACCCAGGGCGGCGGAGGGGTGCGGGTCGTCAGCGGGCTGGCGGGGACCGGGAAGACGACCCTGCTCGACGCCGCCCGGGACGCCTGGGAGCGGGCCGGGCTGACAGTCATCGGCGCCGCCCTGGCGGGCAAGGCCGCCCAGGGGCTGGAGGAGGGGGCGCACATCCCTAGCAGCACTCTCCACAGACTGCTGTTCTCGTTGGAAGAGAAGAAGAGGCTCCCCCTGAAGGAGGAGAAGACTCTCACCCGAAAGACCGTCGTGGTGGTGGACGAGGCCGGCATGGTGGGGACGCGGATGCTGGCCTGGCTGGTGGACCACTGCGACGAGGCCGGCAGCCTCCTGGTGCTCGTGGGGGACCACCGCCAGCTCCAAAGCATCGACGCGGGCGGGGCATTCAAGTCGCTGGGCGAGAAGCTCGGCAAGGCGGAACTGACCCACATCACCCGGCAGAAGGAGGAGTGGGCGCGCGAGGTCGTCCGGCAGGTGGTCCGCGGGGACGCCGGGTCGGCCCTGCGGGCGTTCGCCGACCGCGGCCTGCTGAGCGTGGCCGACGACCGCGCGGCCGCGATGCGGGACCTCGTCGCCGCCTGGAGGGCCGGCGGAGTCGCCGACCCGGCGCGGCACCTGATTTTCGCCGGCACCAACGAGGAGGCGGCCCGGTTGAACCGCCTGTGCCAGAGCCAACGGCAGGCGGCGGGCCGTCTCGGCAGCCTCGGGGTCGCGGTCGGGAGCGACCTGGTCCGGCCCGGCGACCGGGTGCTGTTCACCCGGAACGACAAGAAGGTCGGGGTGAAGAACGGCTCCCTCGGGACCGTCACGGTCGCCGACCCGGCCATGCAAGCGCTGCGGGTGCGGCTCGACGGCGGCAAGGAGGTCCTCGTCCCGCTCGAAACCTACGACGACGTCCGGCTCGGCTACGCGGTGACCACGCACAAGGGGCAGGGGGTCACCGTCGACCACTCCTACGTCCTGGCCGGTGGCCCGATGGCCGACCGCGAACTTGCCTACGTGCAACTCTCGCGCTCCCGGTTCTCGACCCGTGTCTTCGTCGATCGAGCGGAGGCCGGGGAACAACTCGGCGACTTGGTGCGGGCGATGGAAAAGTCTCGCCCGCAGGAACTGGCCCACGACGTGGGCAAGACGTCCGAAGGCAAGCTCTCACAGTTGTGTCACTCCCCTTCCGTGGAACAGGAGCGCAAGTGATGTCTGAAAGCAAGTCCGCCGTCCCCGACCCAGTGGGATGGCCGAGTAATCCGCCCGAGGTCGTGACGGGGAAGCCGGCCGAGCGGGGGCGCCACTTCGTCGAAGAACATGCACAGTTCGTCGTGGCCGAGAGCTTTCCCGCGGCGATGGCGGAATTATTCGATGAGTGGAAAGCGAACGCGAACGCGAATCCGCGGGGCCACATGATCTTCACCAACACGGCGTCGGAGGCGGTAACCGCGAACAAAAACTGTCAATTCTTCCGGGCTCTGTCCGGACACTTGCCAAACCGCGGGATGGTGGTGGGCGACACGGCGCAGGGCGAGGACCGTTTCCTGGTGATCTGCGCCGGCGACCGGATCCTGCTCGCGCGCACCCGTCCGGAACTGGGCGTGGAGGCGGGGGATCTCGGCACCGTTCTCGGGATCGACCGGGGGGACCGATCGCTCCGGGTGAAACTCGACCGTGACGGGATAGAGGTCACCGTCCCGACGGACGTTCCGGAGGACATCCGCCTGGGCTACGCGCTGACCCACCGCGAAGGGTGGGGCCGGGCCGTCGAGCACGCCTACATCCTGGGCGACCACTGCCTGAGCGGTGCGAACTTCGTCGGTCCGGATCCGCGGATCCGGGTGTTTATCGACTGGTCGTCGGCGAGCCAGGAAGTCGGTGAGTGGCTGAGGAATTTGGCACGGAGCGAGTTGGAGCGGTCCGGCGGGGTGGCGGCCCCGGTGGTCGAACCCCCGGCGACGATCGTCACGGAGGTGGAGCGATGAGCAACTGGACCCCAATCCTCGTCGGCCCCTTGACGTTCCTCGCGTCCGCCACGTTCGCGTGGGCGGTGTACCAGGTCGGTGAACGATCCGGTTATCCGCTCTGGGTCAACGCCGTCGCCGGCTTGATCGGCGGGATCTTCGCATGGACCTCCTGCCAGGGGCGGTACTCGCACCTGACCGCACGCCAGCGGACCGGCGGCCAGCCTCCGCTCGCGGACCTCGGATGGCTGCTCATCAAGCAGGAACTGCTCCTGGCGGCCGAACTGCTCGCCGCGCTCGTCGGCTACCGGCTCGCGGCCTGGATGCTGCCGGCCAACCCGCTCGTCTCGCTCGGACTGTTTCCCTCGGTCGAGAACGCCCCGCCACTGGCGGAGTGGGTCGTCACCGAGCTGCCGCGATGGCTCTGCGGGTTGCTGGTCCTGACTGCCGTCGCGCACGTGCTTGGCGGTCTCCTGTTCCCCGACCACCCGTTCCAGCCGTTCGCCCGCGGGCGGCGGCTGAAGCGGTTCTCCGTCGCCGAACGCGCCGCCGACTCAACTCGTCCTGAAGACGACGACGGACACTGGTGGGGTGGGTGTCGGCTCCCGTCGGCTGTGGCGACGCTGCACTGGCTCGTCTGCGGCACCACCGGCTCGGGCAAGACGATGCTCCAGCGGCTCCTCATGCAGGACGCCCTCCCGCGAATCCGACGCGGCTCGGACGCACGGGCGCTCATCTACGACGCCAAGCACGACCTGATGTCGGTCCTGGCCGGGATGCGGCTGCCGTGCCCGGTGAAGGTCCTGAACCCGATGGACCGGCGGTCGGTCGCCTGGGACGTGGCCCGCGACTGCAACGCCCCGGCCGCCGCCGTCCAGCTCGCGCACGTCCTGATCGCCGACCAGGACGCCGGGCCGAACGCGTTCTTCGTCAAGGGCGCCCGCGACCTGCTCGCCGGGGTCATCCTGGCGTTCGTCGTCAACGCCGCCCGCCGGTGGACCCTCCGGGACGTCCTGCTCGCGTTCGCCGACGCCGGCACGCTGCGCGACCTGCTCGGCCGGTCCCCGTACACCGCGGACCGGCTGAAGTACTTCGAGGATCCCCGGACCCTCACCAACCTCCTGAGTACCCTGGCGGCGGAACTGGCCCCCTTCATGCCCATCGCGGCCGCCTGGGACCACGCCCCCAACAGGGTCAGCCTGGAGGACTGGGTGAAGGGCGAGTTCGTCCTCGTCCTCGGGTGCGAGGAGGCGCTGCGGGCACCGCTCGACGCCATCAACCGGGCGGTCTTCCAGCGGGCCGTTGAATTGATCCTGGCTCAGCCCGACAGCCCGTCCCGGCGTGTCTGGGTGTATCTGGACGAGGTGCGGGAGGCCGGCCCGCTGACCGGCCTCCGGAGCCTGTTGAACAAGGGCCGCTCGAAGGGTGCGTGCGTCGTCCTCGGCTTCCAGGCGATCGAAGGTCTGTGGGACGCCTACGGCCGGGATGTCGCCGAGGAGATTGCCGGGGAGTGCAACCACAAGGCGCTCCTGCGGGTGGAGAGCCCCGAGACGGCCGCGTGGGCGTCGAAGGTGGTCGGCGAGTACGAGCAGTTGGAAGTGAAGAAGAACCAAGCACCTGGCGGTGGCCCGCCGTCGTTGACCGAGGACATCATCCGGCGGCCGTCGGTCCTGCCCTCCGAGTTCACCGACCTACCGGTCACCAACCCAGCCCATGGACTGACCGGCGTCTTCGTCAGCCCGGTCACCGGGGCCTACAAGCACACCATATCCGGCGCGGAACTGTCGGCTCGGTTGATCCCGCCGGACCGTTCCGTCCCCGACTACCTGCCGCGCCCGGACGAACACCAGTACCTCCGCCCGTGGGACGCGGCCGACCGGGCCCGGCTCGGGCTAGCGGCTCCGCCCGCGACCCCGCCGACCCCGCCGGTTCCCGCGCCGCAAGCGAACCCGGAGCCGAGGCTCAAGGTGGTCGGAAAGGGGCCGAAGTTCGACCCGACGGCGTAACGCCCGCGGCCGGGCCACGGCGCACCCCGCCGGAGAAAGCGGCGACGATGACGGTAACCGGTTCGAGGTGGCTCTGGGTGATGGAGAACGGGGCCGCGGGTGGGCGGATGTGGGGGAAGGTTTCTTTGTGTCAAGGAGCTGTCATGGCTGATCGAACTGACGTCACCGTCTGGTGCCGCCACGACGTGCTGGAAGTGATCCGTGGGTTCATCCGGGACCGGGGCGGGCTACCCGTTTCCTCTCCCGACGAGGACGAATTGACCGACCGGCTCTGCCGTCGGATCGGCCTGGAAATCCGCATGCACCTCGATCGTCAGGCGTGGCTGCTCACGAACGCCACGCCGGAGTGGCCCCGGTTCGACCCGACACCCGACCCGGACGAGCCGCACACGGGGTTCGCCGACGATCTCCCGTTCTGAGCGACGAGACGGGAGTCACGCGGGAGGCGGCTGGCGAGCGCGATAGCAGACACGGCAGGGGTCCACGGCACCGTGTCGGAAACGCGAAGGATCGACTGCGGCAGCACGGCAAAGGCGGTCACCCGCCGGCGAGTCGGAAGCGACGGGAATCGTTTGCGATGGCCGGGGCAGCAACGTGGAGGCTGCCCCGGCCATCGCGGTCGGGCCGCCCCCCCAAGGGGTTTCCTGACACGTTAGAGGTTCGACCTGTCAGTCTGAAACGAGGAGATCGACCGATGGTACCGATCATGCAACACGAGGAAAGCCTATTGGCCGACAGCCCGGTGTCGGCCGGCGAGGCACCGGCGTGTCCGGGCGACGGCCAGGCGACACCCGGGGCGGAGCCGTGGGCCCTGTTACGACCGGCGTTGCCCCGTCTGGTTCAGACGATCCGCTCCTGGCTCGGTGACACGTCCGCGTCGACCCCGGCCACACCGCTTGCCGCCTGGCTGCTGTGGGTCGAAGCGCTGCTGATGTTGACCCCGGCCCAGGCCGCCGAGCGTGTCGGGATCAGCGTCAGCCTCATCTACCAGTTGTGTGCCGAGCGGCGGCTGCCCCACTTCCGGATCGGCGGCGACGGCCGCCGCGGGAAACTGCTGATCGACGAGGCCGACCTCGAATCGTTCCTGTCCGCCTGTCGAGTCGATGCCGACGGGCTGGACGAGTCCGAACCGCTCAAGCACATCCGCTGATCACCCGACGGCCCTGCGCGCCGCGGCGTGCAGGGCGTCGGACTTCTGGTCCAGGTGGGAGTAGTAGTGGTGGATGGTCGCCGGCGAGTTCCCGACCAGCTCGGCCACGATGTCCGCGCTCATTCCCTTCGCCAGGCACTCGGTGATGTAGGTGTGCCGCCACGCGTAGGGCGACAGCCGCGGGATGCCGAGGGCCTGCTCCGCCCGCCGCACCCACTTCAGCACGGCCCCCTTGTTCCACGCGTTGCCCGTCCGGGTGCGGAACAGCGGGCCGTCCGGGTACTCGGCGGACAGCCGCCGCAACAACACCTTCATCCCGTCCGTCAGGTAGATGACCCGCTTCTTGCCCCGCTTCGCGTTCTTGTGCTCCTTCAGCGTCACGCTCGCGGCCTGCCAGTCGACCATGCCCGCCGTCACCCGGGCCAACTCAGAAAACGGTCTCGCGCCGGTCTGCTCCAGGGCGTAGACGAACTCGCGGACGCCCGCCGGCATCCACTCGCGGATCCGCCGCTTCTCGTCGGCCGTCAGGATGCGTTCCCGCCGCGCGTAGCTGCCGCGCTTCAGCCGGGCGAGCGGGTTGGCCGTGATGTACCCCTGCCCTACTGCCCAGTTCAAACACGCGGTGATCACGCTGCGGGCGGTGGTGCAGGTGGACGGGCCCCACGCCGGGTACTTTTTCACGCCCGCCTTGCCCCGCTTCTGGGCGTGGCCGGCGGCCGCGTGCCGGTGGATCCACTCGGTGACGTGGTGCACCTTCAGTTCGGCCGCCCGCTTCCGGCCTACGTGGTCGCAGAAGCTCTGCAGGTAGACCTTCTGCACCTTCACCCGCTCGGCCGAGACGGTCCGCTCCGCCTCGGTGAGGAACAGGTCGGCCAGTTTGCGGAACGTCGGCCGTACCCCGCCCACCTCTTCGGGCGGCTCCTCTTGGGCGAGCAGGGTGTGGAACGCCCGGCCCGCCTCCTTCGGGTCCTGCGAGAGTTTCACCTGTTTGCCGCGGTAGGTCGTCATGTACCAGCCGGTCTGTTCGCGGAACCAGATCGAGGGCTTGCGGGCCATTGCAGCAACTCGGTTGGCAGGGGGCGGGGCCTATCAGAATTCTATGCACGAATTCCGTGCATAGAATTCGCAGATGTCGGAAAAGTGCTGAAATTCTCGGATAATCAACTACCCGGATTGGGTCATTCTACTTCCCGGACTGGATCGTGGCCCGGCTGGGGGTGATGGAGTTCCTGGCCAGCGGGCACGGGGACACGGCGATGGCGAACGACCAGACGTTCCTCCGCGGCATCCAGCACATCGACGCCGGCCCGCGGAACCCGGCCAGCTTCGTGCTGTGCGACCAACTGCTGCAGGCGTGATCCCATCTTCCGTGGCACCGGCGGCCCGCCGGTGGGTTGGAACACCGGCGGGCCGCCGGTGCCACGGAAGAAAATCCAAACCCCACCCACCGAGTCCCCC
>JALHQU010000242.1:713-9693 GCA_022841795.1 Fimbriiglobus sp. | reverse complement strand
CGCGGGCCGCCCCGCCCGAGGACGAACACGATCACCGACAGCGAGGCGATCAGGAACAGGTCGAACCCGAGCAGGATCTGGTGGTAGAACCCGAGCAGCACCAGCCCGATGACCATCTGGAGGACCACCGTCAGCCCGTCCAGCAGCAGGGTGGCGGCCGCCTTCTGCATGGTCAGCACGTCGAAGAAGCGGTTCACCAGCTCCGGTCCGTGCTGGCCGTCGAACGCCCGCACGTCCACGTGCGGCAGCCGGTGCGACAGGTCGGACACCATCCGCACGAACAGCCGCCGCTGGAGGAACTCGACCACCACCAGTTGCAGCGTGCGGAGCAGGGCGGCCAGGAACAGGCAGACGAACAGCACCCCGCACACCACGATCAGCTGCTGCACCAACGTGCCCATGGCGGTGGTGTTCACCACGATCATGGCGGTGAACGGGATGGCCAGGTTGAGCACGCCGATGGCTACCGCGTACAGGACGACGGTGAGCAGGTCCCGCCGCTCGGACGCGAGCAGGCCGATCAGCCGCCGCAGCGGGGACGGGTGGGGGTGGTCGCGGTCGGACGCCATGAACCCGCTCCGTGGTCCGGGGTCAGATGGTGGCGTCGGTGCGGCGGCGAACGGCCGCCTCGCCCCGCGGGTAGTGGTACTCGGCCACCCGCACGAACTGCCCGACGGTCGGGTCGTAGGCAAACACTTCCCCGGTCTCCAGTTTGTACACCCACCCGTGCAGCCGCAGGTCGCCCCGCACCAGCCGGGAGGCGACGGCCGGGAGCGTCCGCAGGTTTTCCAGCTGCACCAGCACGTTCTCTTCGACGGTGGCCGTCACCAGCCGGTCGCCGTCCAGGTGCGCGTAGTTGTCTTTCACGATGCGGCGGGTGGTCTCGGCGTGGCCCAGCCACGCTGCCACGGCCGGCAGGGACGCCACCTGTTCGGGCTGCATCAGCCCCTTCATCGCCCCGCAGTGGGAGTGCCCGCAGATGATCACGTCCTTCACCCCCAACCCGGCGACGGCGAACTCGATGGTCGCCGCCTCCCCGCCGTTGGCCGCCCCGTGCGGGGGGACGATGTTCCCGGCGTTGCGGAGGATGAACAGGTCGCCCGGCCGGGACCGGGTGAGCAGGTTCGGGTCGATCCGCGAGTCCGAGCAGGTGATGAATAGGGTCTCGGGCGTCTGGCCGGTCGCCAGTTGCTCGAACAGCCCTTGCAGCGGGCGGAAGTTCTCTTCCTGGAACTGGTGAATGCCCTGGATCAGCTTCTGCACGGGTCACCTCGGGTGAGTGTGGGGGAAAAAGAAGGCCGGTCGGACCACTCGCGACGAGTGGTCCGACCGGCCTTCTTCCCGCCAGGCGCGTCCCAGAAGGCCGGTCGGCGTTGGCCCGGTGTGCCGGGGGTGGCGGGAGGGACCGCCGTTCGATTCTCCGTTACACACCGGATAATGTAGTCCGCCGCCCGCCCCGGAAGTCAAGAGCGTGGGGCCGTTCTTTATCCCACCGGGGCGGGGGCCATACCGACCGCCTGTCGCACCAGCCGCATCGTCACCCGCGCCACCTCCCGCGCCCGCTTCGCCCCGGCCTGAAGCACCTCTTCCACCACGCCGGGGTTCCGCTCCAGTTGCTTCCGCCGCTCGCGGGCGGCGGCGAAGTGCCCGTCGATCTTCGCCAGCAGCATTTTCTTGGCGTGCCCGTAGCCGAACGGTTTACCCTGCCGAGAGTCGGCGTCTAACAGCGGATTTCGGTACAGGTCGGCCAGTTTCGTCAGCTCGTCCGGGGTGGCGAACAGCTTGAGCAGAGCGAACACGTTGCAGGCGTCCGGGTTCTTCGGGGCATCCGCCGGCGTGGAGTCGGTCACGATCCCCATCACCACCTTCTCCAGGGGCTTGCCCTCAGCAAAAATCTCGATCGCGTTGGCGGGGATTGCCGACTTGCTCATCTTCTTCCCGTCGGTGCCGGGCACCACCGCCGCCTCGCCCAGTTGCTCCTGCGGCATGGGGAAGATTTCGCCGTAGGCCTGGTTGAAGTACCCGGCCATGTCGCGGGTCATCTCCAGGTGCTGCACCTGATCCTTGCCCACCGGCACGACGTGCGACCGCACGATCAGGATGTCCGCCGCCATCAGCACCGGATAAGTGAACAGTCCGACGCTGGGGGTGATCTTGTTCTCGATCTTGTCCTTGTACGAGGTGGCCCGCTCCAACAGGCCCATGCCGGTGAGGGTAGAAAACATCCACGCCAGCTCCGTCACCTCCGGCACGTCCGACTGGCGGTAGAAGGTGGATTTGGCGGGGTCGAGGCCGAGGGCCAGGTAGTCGAGGGCCACATCCCGCACGTTGTCGGCCAGCACCTGCTTCGCCGGCCGGGCCGGACGGTTCGCCTTCTTCGCCTCCTCCGCCTCCTTCGCCGTCGCCGACGGCAGGGTGGTGAGGGCGTGGTAGTCGGCGATGAAGTAGAACGCATCCCCCTGGTGTTGCAGGTCGAGGTGCTGTTTGATCGCCCCGAAGTAGTTCCCCAGGTGCAGTTTGCCGGACGGCTGCACGCCGCTCAGGATGCGGTTCGACGGGTCCGCGGGCACGGGTCGGATCCTCGTACTGTTCGGCAATAAGTAGTAGGCACACTCCGTGTGCCGTTCTTTATGACGGCACACGGAGTGTGCCTACTACTTATTGCGGTCGGGCTTGGCGTCACACGACAGACAGCGTTACAGTACGGGCGGTTCACGCCGAAGGAAACGCAGGTATGGACGCCACGCGGGAAGCAGTGACACCTACCCCCCCCGGCCCCCCCTCCCTGGGAGGGAAGGGGGGAGAAGAGTGCCCGTCTTCCTCCCCCCTTCCCTCCCAGGGAGGGGGGGCCGGGGGGGGTAGGTCGGAGGATCATCACCACCTCGACCTCACCCTCGACGCGCTCAAGTCCGCGGTGGCCGACCCGCGGGAGCACCGGCTGTTCGAGTCGGGCAAGCTGCCCGGCCTGTTCCCGCGGCGGTACGGGGCGGCGGCCGAGGCTGCGCTGGCCGCCATCAAAGACGGGCTGTTCGAGACCGTCCGCACCGAGGCGAAGGGCAAGCTGGTGGTGGAGTGGGTGCGGGTGACGCCGAAGGGGGTGCGGTTCGCCCACGACCACGATTCGCCCAAAGCCGTACTCCGCGACCTGCGGGCGGCCATCGGCGACACCCGCGGGGGGGTGCCGGTGTGGATGGCCGACGTGCGGGGCGAACTGGCGGCGGTGGCCGCCCGGTTCGAGGAGCGGGCGCGGGAGATGACGACCCGGCTGGACGAACTCACCCGGCGGGTGGAGGCGGCGCTGCGGCGGGCGGAGGCGACCGGCCCGCGGCTGCCCGATCCGACGGCCAAACTGGTGCCGTGGGGCGAGGACGCGCTGGAGTACCTGGACCAGCGGGAGCAGGCGGGCGGGCCGGCCGACTGCCCGCTGAGCGAACTGTTCCACGCCCTCCGCGAGCGGCACCCGATGCTAAGTCTGCCCGAGTTCCACGCCGGCGTTCGGCGGTTGCACGACACCCGCGCCGTGCGGCTGAGCGGGTGGAGTGCGGTGCCGCACGCCCGCCCCGACCCGGAGTACGCCCTGCTCGTCGGGGCCGAGTTGTGCCACTTCGTCGGGCGGTAATTCTGCCGGCGAGCCGGGAGCGTGAGCGACCGGAGTCTTCCGCACCTCCGGTCGCTCACGCTCCCGGCTCGCCAAGAAAGTGAACACCCATGACCGCCGTTCACGTCTACTATGCCGGGCGGGTGCAGGGGGTGGGGTTCCGGTACACCGCCGCCGAGATCGCCGGCCGGTTCGCCGTCGCGGGGTGGGTGAAAAACCTGCCGGACGGCCGCGTCGAACTGCTGGCCGAGGGCGAGTCGGCCGAGGTGTCGGCGTTCCTTGCCGCCGTGAGCGAGCGGTTCCGCCGGAACATCCACGGCGAGGACCGCACGCCGACGACACCGACCGGCCAGACCGGATTCCGCATCGAACGGTGAACCTCACCTCCGTGACCGCCTCTTTCCCTCCGACCGTATCGCGTTCGGAGGCCCGTCGTGGCCCGCAAACTCGCTTACTACCGCCAGTGCCGTCTCGTGAAGTCGATCCCGGCCGGGGAGAAAGTTCTCGTGTCGTGGATTCCGGAGAAGTTCGCTAATCTGAACGGCGTGGTGCGTCTGCGAGACGCGGACAAGAACTGGGAAGACGGGTGGGTCGTGCGCTCGGTCGGGTCGAACCGGCTGCGCGAGGCCGACCTGCCGGATTTCCACGAGCTGAGCAAGGCCCACCTGCGGGCGACGGGCGACGCGGAGTAGCTGTCTTCGTGGCACCGGCGGCCCGCCCCCTCAACGGGAAGGAACTGTCAGGCCGGTCGGGGCGGGGATGCGGGGGCCGGCGGGCGGTACGGGAGGACGTGGCGGGCGACGAACAGGAAGAAGGCGGCGCTGGCCGCGGCGATGAGCAGGTGGAACACCTCGTGCGATCCGACTTGCAGGGGCGGCCCCCACCCGGCCGGCCAGTCGGTCAGCTCGCACACCGCCCCGAGGGTGTACAGCCCGCCCCCGACCCACACCCAGTTCATCGCCCGCCAGCCGACCGCCCGGTAGTACCGGGCGAGCGGCAGCACCCCCACCCACCCCATGCCCAGGCACACCGCCACCACCGCCGCGTGCGGCGGCTCGGGGGCCAGCCACAGGCCGGCCGCCCCGACCGCGGCCAGCCCCCACATCCCGCCCAGGCACCACCACCGCCACGCCCCGGCGAGCAGGGCGGCCATGGGCGGGGTGTTGGTGCCGGCGATCAGCCCGAGGATGGCCGTCTGGTCGATCCGCTGGAACAGGCGGAACTCGGCCGGCTGGTCGGCTCGGGTGAACGGCACCGCGTGGAACAGCCCGCTGGCGGTGAACAGCAGCACCATCGACCCGCCGAACACGGCGGCGGCCAGCCGCCGGCCGGGGCGGTTGGGGGTGAGGCGGAGGAGGATGAGGACGGCGTACACCGCCCACGCCGCGGCGAGCAGGTGGGAGACGGAACTGACCGGGTCGCGTAAGCCCATGCGGAATCCCGAGGCGGTAAGGGCGGGAGGGAAGTGTACCGGCCCGCCCCGCCGTTTTCATCGGGAGGTTCCCGCGCCTGCTTCGTGGAGCGAATCGGACCTGCGCCCTGCACCGCACGGCGAACCTGGCCGAGGCCGACCTGCCGGACTTCCACGAGCTGAGCAAGGCCCACCTGCGGGCGACGGGCGACGCGGTGTATCTGTCTTCGTGGCACCGGCGGCCCGCCGGTGGGTTTCATACACCGGCGGGCCGCCGGTGCCACGAGAACAGGTGTGACTTCGCGCCGACCATCGCTCACGGCTTCGGTACGGTGAACACGCTGTCCCTCAGATGCACGCCGTTGGCCCACCCCTCATAGTGCAGCCGCCCGGTGACGGTGATCGGCTTGTCCGCCCCGCCGCGGGTGGCGAGCGCGTCCGACGTGCTCTTGCGGTCGGCGGTCGTCCGCGGGTACAAGCAGTTCAGGTAGTCCACCGGAGTTCCAAACTCCCCCGTCTTGTATTCCAGCACGACGTTCCCGTCGTTCACGCTGGACACCATCAGCGTACACGTCACCCACTTCCCGTCCCACTTGGCGCGGGCCGCCTTCTCGTCGGTTCGGAACTCCTTCTGCACCGCCATCGGGTCGAACGGGACGGCCGCTTCGATGCCGGTGCGGTCGGCCGGCGGGGACAGTTCGGCCGGTGCGGTCGGCTCGGACGGGCTGCAGCCGACGACGAACAGGGTGAGAACCGCCAGCCGACGAGCCGTGTTCATGGCGAAACCTCGGGGATGACCGGGGGAGATTATTCCCGACCCGCCGCGAAGTGGCAAGCGGCATCGGGGTCGTTGACTCTTCCCGCCCGGCCGCGTACCCTCACGCCGTCCCGCCTGCCCCTCCCCCGGTCGGAGTCACGTCATGCTCACCCGCCGTCAGCTGCTGCTCGCCTCCGGCGCCGCCCTCGTCCCCGCCTGCACCCGCTGGGCATACGCCGACGATCCCACCCGCATCTTCGCCGACGGCAAGTCGCCGGACGACTTCCGCCTCCGCGGGCACAAGACGCTGAACGACTACTTCCCGTTCACCCCGCCGAAGACGAAGGAGGAGTGGGCGAAGCGGCGGGAGCGGGTGCGGGAGCAGGTGCTGGTGTCGCAGGGGCTGTGGCCGCTGCCGGAGAAGACGCCGCTGAACGCGGTGGTCCACGGCAAGATCGACCGCGACGGGTACACTGTCGAGAAGGTGTTCTTCGCCAGCACGCCGGGGCACTACGTATGCGGGAATTTGTACCGCCCCAAGCCGGTGAACCCCGACCGCAAGGGAGGGGGTGATCCGAAACACCCGGCGGTGCTGTTCGCGCACGGGCACTGGGCCGGCGGGCGGCTGCACGAGGAGAACGAGGCGACGGCCAAGGCGATGGTCGCCCGCGGGGAGGAGTCGAGCGTCGAGCAGGCGAAGCTGTTCATGCAGGCCATCCCGATCACCCTGGCGAAGCTCGGGTTCGTGGTGTTCCAGTACGACATGGTCGGGTACGCCGACAGCACCGTCATCAAGCACGTCGCTCGGTCCGGGGTGCCGGCCGGGGACGGGTTCGCCGACGCCAACGGCGAACTCATGCTGCAATCGCTCATGGGGTTGCAGACGTGGAACAGCATCCGGGCGATCGACTTCGTGCAGTCCCTGCCGGACGTGGACGGGGGGAAGATCGGCGTCACCGGGGCGAGCGGCGGGGGCACCCAGTCGTTCGTGCTGGCGGCCATCGACGAGCGGATCACGGCGGCGGTGCCGGCGGTGATGGTGAGCACGGCCATGCAGGGCGGGTGCGTGTGCGAGAACTGCAGCCTGTTCCGCGTCGGCACCGGGAACATCGAACTGGCCGCGCTCATCGCCCCGCGGCCGATGGCCCTGCCGTCGGCGAACGACTGGACGAAGGAGATTCTCACCAAAGGCTACCCGCAACTGAAGCAACTGTACCGGCTGCTCGGGGCGGAGGAGAACGTGACGGCGCGGGCGTGGCTGCGGCTGCCGCACAACTACGGCCGGCCGAGCCGCGAGTACATGTACGAGTTCTTCCTCAAGCACCTGAAGGGGCAGGAGGAGTCCATCCCCGAGCCGGCGTTCGCCCCGCTCCCGCCGAAGCAGCTGAGCGTGTTCGACGCCGACCACCCGCGGCCGAAGGACGAACTCGGGGCGAAGGACCTGCGGCAGAAGATGGCCGAGGCGAGCGACAAGCTGGTGAAGGATCTGAAACCCGAAGAGTTGCGGAAAGCTCTGCGGGCGATGCTGTGCGACGAACTGCCGGCCGAGATCGCCATCCGCCGCGGCCCGGAGGAGTCGAAGCACGCCGGGTTCGTCATGCACCGGGCGGTGCTCGGCCGCCAGGACGAGGCGGACGCGGTGCCGCACGCCGGGGTGTTCGGTCCGAAGTTCAAGGGCGATTCGGTCGTCATCTGGGTCCACCCGAAAGGGAAGGCGTCGCTGTTCGACGGCGACAAGCTGGCGGCGCCGGTGAACGCGCTCGTGGACGCCGGGTGTGCGGTGGTTGCCCCGGACGTGCTGGGGGTGGGCGAGTTGGCGCTGCCGAAGGGGTTCGCGGTGGACAAGACTTACGCCGGGTTCACCTACGGGTACAACCGCGGGCTGCTGGCGAACCGGGTTCACGACGTGCTGACCACCGTCGGCTTCGCCAAATTCCTGAAGGCGAAGACTGTTCACCTGATCGGCCTCGGGGAGATGGGGCCGGTGGCGGTGCTGGCGAAGGCCGCCGCCGGCGAGGCGGTGAAGAAGCTGGCGGCCGACCTGCACGGGCTGGATTTCGCCAAGATCAACGACTCGGCCGACCCGCTGATGCTGCCCGGAGCGTTGAAGTACGGCGGGGTGTCGGCGTTCCTGAACCTGTGCCCGGCGGGCGACCGCTGGACGGCGAACGAGAACGGGAAGGAACCGGCCGACCCGGCGAAGGCGGTGGAGTGGGTGCTGAAGTGAGTCGCAACGCCGCAAGCGGCGTGTAGGGCCGGCCGGCCGGGATTTCGCTCCAACCCCCGTCCGGGACGTATTTACCGCCGCCGAAATGTAAACTATACTGAACGCACTCGGGGGGCGGTGGCGGGTTTCGCCACCCCCATCCGCCAGCCTACGAGCGTCCGGCGTGAAGGCGATCATCTCCGACATCCACAGCAACCTGGAAGCCCTTCAGGCGGTGCTGGCCGACATTAAATCCCAGGGCATCACCGAGATCTACTGCCTCGGGGACGTGGTCGGGTACGGACCCAACCCCCGCGAGTGCGTGGACCTGGTGATGGACTGCAAGCTGGTGCTCATGGGCAACCACGACCAGGGGGCCATGTTCGACCCGGACGGGTTCAACGCCTCGGCCGAGCGGGCCATCTTCTGGACGCGGCAGCAACTGGAATCCGGCCCGGACCCGCGGGCGGTGCGGGAGAAGCGGTGGGACTTCCTGGCCGAACGCCCCCGCCAGCACAAGGACGGGAACTGCCTGTTCGTCCACGGGTCGGCCCGCAACCCGCTGAACGAGTACGTGTTCCCCGAGGACATCTACAACCAGCGGAAGATGGAGCGCATCTTCACCCTGGTGGACAAGTACTGCTTCCAGGGGCACACGCACGTGCCCGGCATCTTCTCCGAGAACTACCAGTTCCACAGCCCGGAGGACGTGAACAGCGCGCACAAGCTGGACGGCACCAAGACGCTGTGCAACGTCGGCTCGGTCGGCCAGCCGCGGGACGGCAACTGGCGGAGCTGCTACGTGGTGCTGAAGGACGAGACGATCCACTTCCGCCGCGTCGAGTACGAAGTGGAGAAGACGATCAAGAAGATCTACGACATCCCGGACCTGGAGAACTTCCTCGGCGACCGCCTGCGGGAAGGGCGGTAGCCCGTTTGTGAACCGCGGGCGTCAGCCCGTCGGGTAAATGAACCGGCGGCGTGGTGCGGCCCGGGGTGGGCCCACCC
>JALHQU010000242.1:0-703 GCA_022841795.1 Fimbriiglobus sp. | reverse complement strand
GTGAGCCGCCTGGGTGAGCTCACCCAGGCGGCTCACGCCGCCGGTTCGCCGTCCGCACCCGATTACTTGCGGTGGCGGATCTTGGCCCGCATCCGCCGCTTCTTCCGCCCCACCTTCCGCCGCCCCGTGCCCCGGCGTCGCCCTGCCATGCTCGTGCTCCTCGGTTCCACTTCGGAAAGGCCATCATCCTAAGCGCCGCCCCGCCCGCCGACAAGGGCCGAACGCCGGCCGGCCGGTTTGTCCGCGTTTGTGACCGGGCGTGAACTATGTTTCCGCAAGGATGACATTTCGCGGGGGTGACGATGGCGGCTGACCACCCGGACCCGTCCGGTCGAACGGAACCCGATGGCGTGCCAATGCCGCTGTCGGCGGGTGAGGAACCGACCGTTCGGTTCAACATCGCCAGCGGCGGCGACCGTGGCACCCCGTTTCCCAGCCAGGCCCCCACGCAGCCGTCTACCCCCGAACGCCGCCCGGACCTGGGGCCGACGCCGACGCCGAAGCTGCCGACCCTGCCGGGGTACGACGTGTCCGGCGTGCTCGGCCGCGGCGGGATGGGCATCGTGCTGCGGGCGGTGCAGCGGCGGCTGAACCGGCCGGTGGCGATCAAGCTGCTGCTGAACGAGGACGTGAGCAGCCCAGCGGACGTGGCCCGGTTCGCCAGCGAGGCGGAAGCGGTGGCCGCCATCCGCCACCCGCACGT
>JALHQU010000241.1 GCA_022841795.1 Fimbriiglobus sp. | reverse complement strand
GAACCTCCGGTCGCTCACGCTCCCGGCTCGCCAACACGCCCCCGGCTCGCCAACACGCCCCCGGCTCTCGCCGGCGTCACGGCAGCAGCATGATGACCCCGACCACCGCCGCCGCCTCCCACAGCCCGCCGCGGATGGTGATCTCCGGCGGGTACAGGTAGTACGGCACCGGGCTGCCCGGCGGGCACTTGCCGGCGCTCACGTCGAACCGCTCGCGGGACGAGGTCAGCTTGGCCGGCCAGAGCAGCGCGTCCTTGTAGAAGTACGCGGCCGAGATGAACGGCTGGGCCATGCCCAGGTCCCACCCGTACCGCTCGCTGTTCTTCTCCTCGAAGAACAGCCGGCGGTGGACCACGTACCCCGGCTCCAGCGCCACCTGCGCCGGCCCGTACCCCGGCTTGATCGCGGCCGGCGGGGCGACGGCCACCCCGCTCAGGCTGACCTGCAGGTCGGACACCTTGAGCAGCGCCGGCGGCGCCGGCTTGGCCTTCGTCGCCGGGTCCTTCTGGTACTCGTCCAGCTCCCGCTTGTACCGCGCCTGGTCGCTGGCGTTCATCTGCGGGATCTGCTCGTTGACGCTCTTCCGCCCGCCCGACTTGTCGGCGAACAGCTCGTCGTCGGTGAGCAGGGCGAACGACCGCGGGCGGTCCGGGTCGAGTACCGGCAAGCTGGTGGATTGCGGCGGGGTGACGGCCGGCTTGGCGGGCACGTCGGTCGCCTGCACCGGCCGCAGCTCGCCGGCCGGCTTGGTGTACAGCACCACCCGCGAGCCGATCGGCCCGGACGGGGAGGATGTGGGCGTGGCGGACACCGGCGGGGCGGCGGCCGACTGCAACGTGGTCGGGCTGGCCGGGTTGGCCGGGTACGGCTGCCAGGCGGTCTTGGCCGGCTTGTCGGACGGCGCCCACCCCTTCGGCGGCGGCGGCGCCTGGGCGACCGCCGTGACGGCCGACGCCAGCACCGCCAGGCTAGTCGCCGTCGCCCGCCGTGTGGCTCGCCACGCTGTAGTTGGGCGACTCCTGGGTGATCGCGATGTCATGCGGATGGCTCTCCTGGACCGAGGCGGCGGTCACCTGAATGAACCGCGCCTTCGCCCGCAACTCGTCGAGCGTCCGTGCCCCGACGTACCCCATACCGGACCGCAGCCCGCCGACCAGTTGGAACACGAACGGGGAGAGCGGGCCTTTGTACGGCACCCGCCCCTCCACCCCCTCGGGCACCAGCTTGCCGTTGCTCTTCACCTCGCCGCCGGCCTGGGCGTAGCGGTCGGCGCTGCCCGCCTGCATGGCCCCCAGACTGCCCATCCCGCGGTACGCCTTGAAGCTCCGCCCGCGGTACAGGATCATCTGCCCGGGGCTTTCGGCCAGCCCGGCGAACAGCCCGCCGATCATCACGCACCCGGCGCCGATGGCCAGCGCCTTGGTGATGTCCCCCGAGTACCGGATGCCGCCGTCGGCGACCACCGACACCCCCATCCCCTTCACCCCGGCCAGGGCGTTGGCGATGGCCGACATCTGCGGCACACCCACCCCGGACACGATGCGGGTGGTGCAGATAGACCCCGGACCCACACCCGCCTTCACCGCGTCGGCGCCGGCGTCGGCCAGCGCCTTCGCCCCGTCGGCCGTCGCCACGTTGCCGGCGATCACGTCGATGCTGTACCGCCGCTTCAGCTCCCGCACCGTGTCCACCACGTTCCGGCTGTGCCCGTGGGCGCTGTCCACCGCCAGCACGTCCACCCCGGCCTTGATGAGCGAGTCCGCCCGCTCGAAGTCCAGCACCCCGATCGCCCCGCCCACCCGCAGCCGCCCGCGGGCGTCTTTGCACGCGTTCGGGAAGTTTTCCGTCTTCTCGATGTCCTTGATCGTGATTAACCCTTTCAGTCGGTATTCATCGTCCACCAGGAGCAGTTTCTCCACCTTATTTTCGTTGAGGATCCGCTCGGCCTCGGCCAGGGTGGTGTTCTCCGGGGCGGTCACCAGGTTGTGCTTGGTCATCACCTCGTCGAGCTTCTGGTCGTGGTTGGTCAGGAACTTGAGATCCCGGCGGGTGAGGATGCCCTTCAGCCGCTTGTCGTCGCCCACCGTGATCGGCACCCCGCTGATGTGGTGCTGCTGCATGATCTGGCGGGCGGTGCGGACGGTCTCGTCCGGCGGCAGGGTGATCGGGTCGGTGATGATGCCGTTCTCGCTCCGCTTCACCTTGTCCACCTCGCGGGTCTGGGCGGGGACGGACAGGTTCTTGTGGATGATGCCCAGCCCGCCCTCCTGCGCCAGCGCGATGGCCAGCTCGCTCTCCGTCACCGTGTCCATCGGACTGGACACCACCGGGATGTGCAGGCGGATGTTGCGGGTGAGCTGGGTCCGCACGTCCACCTCGCGGGGCAGCACGTCGCTGTACCCGGGTTCGAGCAGCACGTCGTCGAAGGTGATGCCCTGGTACGCGATCCGGTCTTGCATTGAGCACCCCTCAGGCAACTGGTGGCGGCGGAAATGTGATGGGGCATTATAGGAACGGGCGTGCGTTTCCGCCCGCCGGCCGGCACTATAGGAGGGAGGAGGGGGAAGACCTCACCCCCCGGCCCCCTCTCCGAACCGGAGAGGGGGGAGAACGAAGACCTCACCCCCCGGCCCCCTCTCCGAACCGGAGAGGGGGTGTTCAAGCGAGGGAGCGCGGCGGTGTGGGCGATCGCTCACCGTTGGCTGTCGGAGTGACACGAAGGCGACCGGCCGTTGAACACCCCCTCTCCACAGTGGAGAGGGGGCCGGGGGGTGAGGTCTTCGTCCCGAGAATCGAGGTCACGATCATGCCACTCGGCCGGTTCCTGCGAACGACCCTCGCCCCGCGGTCGGCCTCGGACGCCGCCCTGTTGGCGCGGTTCGCCGCCGACCGGGACGAGGGGTCGTTCGCCGCATTGATTGCTCGACACGGTCCGGCGGTGTTCGGCGTCTGTCGTCGCATGCTCGGCCGACACCACGACGCCGAAGATGCCGTTCAAGCGGTGTTCATCGTGTTGGCCCGGAACGCGACCGCCATCCGCCGCCGCGACAGTCTGGCTGCGTGGCTGCACGGGGTGGCGGTCCGGGTGTGTCGGAAGGCGATCGCCAAACGGAGGTCGGACACCCCCCTCGGCGCCGAACCAGTGGTCATCCCTTCGCCGACCTGGGAGAACGGGTTGCGGGCCATCGACGAGGCGCTGAGTACCCTGCCCGAGTCGCTCCGTCAACCGCTCGTGTTGTGCTATCTGAACGGGCTGACCCGCGACGAGGCGGCGGCCGATCTGGGGCTGGGCGAGGCCACCCTCCGCGGGCGACTGGACCGTGGCAAAGCCCGTCTCCGCATCGAGTTAGAGCGCCGCGGGTTCCCTCTGGCCGTGGGGCTGATCGGCACGGCTTTGACGACCAACCCGCTGTCCGCGGCCGTGTTCCAGACCACGCTGGACGTGGCCCTCGGTTCGGTTCCATTGCCCGCGTCCGTTGCCCCGCTCACCACCGGAGTGCTCTCCATGCCACCCCTGAAAACCTGGTTAACAGGGATTTTTGCCGTAACTCTCGTGGCCGCAGGCGGTTGGCTCTACTTTCAGCCGACCGCCCAGGCCGATCCGTTCACCCAACTGGCGAAGCCCGACCCGAAGGCGGGCAAGGTCGAGGCGAAGTTGGCCGGCGTGTGGGCGGCCACCCAGGAAGCCGACGGCGGAAAGACGAGGCGGGACACCCGCATTCAGTTCGTGGACGGCCAGCACCTGGTGTGGGAAGCGACGGTCACTCAGTCCAACCTGCCGGCCCCGATGGTGATCACACTGAGGATGAAGTACCAGGTCACGAAGGAGGGCGAATTGAAGGCGGAAGTGCTGGAAAAGTGGGCCGGCGAGGACAAACTGGCGAAGCTGTCCGAGGCCGATCAGAAGCCGCGGGTGTACTCGATGGCCTGGGACAAGGGCGGTAAATCGTTCACCCTGAAAGCGGTGCCCGCGTCGGACTCGCCGTGGGCGACGATGGTGTTCACCCGGGCCGAGGAGAAGGCGAAAGCGGCCGACCCGCTGGTGCCGGATTCGCTCGCCAAGATCGACCGTAACATCCTGAAACGGCCGAAGTTTACGTCGGATCAGCCGGGCTATCTGCTGCTGGCGTTCGGCCCGGACGCCGGGTTCAAAGTGTGGGTGGTGTTGGACGGCGAAACGCTGTTCGTGGACGCGAACGGCAACGGCGACCTGACCGACGACGAGCCGGTGCGGTTCAACCCGGCCCAGAGCACCCCGCCGAAAGCCTATGTGTTTGAGGCGAAAGGAGTTGGGGCGGCGAAGGAGGAGAAGAAGTGGACGCTGGGGGTGAGTACGCTGGCGGTCGGGGCGAGCCAGCCGGCGGCGATCCTCACGGCCGTCCGCGACGGCTCGCCGCCGCAAAAGGTTGGGCCGACGGACTTTCGGTTCACCGACACGCCGGACGCCGCCCGTGTGGTGCATTTCGGCAGCAAGGTGCTGGCGGTGCGGCCGTCGCTGACGATGCCGTCAGTGCTGGAAGTCGGCAAGGCGGCAGACTTTCGGGTGCAGGTGGGCACGCCGGGGGTGGGGGCCGGTAGCTTCGCGTCGGTCGGCAACGATGGGGTGCCGAAGAACTCTAACCCGATGGCCGAGTTCACGTTACCGCCGGCCAAGCCGGGCGAAAAGCCGGTGGTACTGAAGGTGGAGTTGAAGGAGCGGTGCTGCGGCGACCAGTTCTTCGCGGCGGTGGAGGTGCCGAAGGATATGCCCGCCGCCCGCGTGAAAGTGACGGTGCGGTTCCCGAACTGCCCGCTCGGCACGGTGGCGGCGTTCGACGGCGAGGTGCCGGTAGAGCCTGGAAAATAAGGGCTTACATCGCCGATCCCGGCGGGGTATCCTGGGCGGCACCCCTCCCCGTTCGGGTTCCGCCGATGCTCCGTTTCCTCCCCGTACTGCTCCTGATCGCGTCCCCCGCTCTGGCTGCCCCGCCCAAGCCCAACGTGCTGCTAATTCTGGCGGACGACCTGGGGTTTTCGGACCTGGGGTGCTTTGGCGGGGAGATCGACACCCCGAACCTGAACGCTTTGGCGGATAACGGGTTACGGTTCACGCGGTTCTACAACACCGCTCGCTGTTGGCCGACCCGCGGGGCCATCCTGACCGGGTACTATGCGCAACAGATTCGCCGCGACACGGTGCCGGACGTGAAGAGCGGGAACCAGGGGGTGCGGCCGACGTGGGCGAAACTGCTGCCGGAACTGCTTGCCCCGCACGGGTATCGGTCGTACCACTCGGGCAAGTGGCACGTCGACGGGCAGCCGCTGAAGAACGGGTTCGCCCACTCGTACAGCCTGAACGACCACGACCGGCACTTCCACCCGAAGAACCACACGCACGACGATAAACCCTTGCCGGCCGGCGACTTGAAGAGCGGGTACTACTCGTCCACCGCCATCGCCGACTACGCCATCGAGCAACTGGCCGGGCACTTCAAGGACCACACCGACGCGCCGTTCTTCAGCTTCGTGGCGTTCACCGCCCCGCACTTCCCGGTGCAGGCGCCGGCCGCCGACGTGGCGAAGTACAAGAAGAAGTACCTGGCCGGGTGGGACGACCTGCGGGACGAGCGATGGAAACGCTTGGCGGGGTTGAAGTTAGGCGATACCCTACCGCCGATCGAACGCGACATCGGCCCGCCGTACGCGCGACCGGACGACATCAAGAAACTCGGGCCGCACGAACTCAACCGCCCGCTGGCGTGGAAAGACCTGACGGCGGAACAGAAGGCGTTTCAGGCCGACAAGATGGCCGTCCACGCGGCGATGGTGGACCGCATGGACCGCGAGATCGGCCGCATCCTGGACGCGCTGCGGAAGGCAAAAGTGCTGGAAAATACGCTGATTCTGTTCCTGTCGGACAACGGGGCGAGCGCGGAGATCATGGTGCGGGGCGACGGGCACGACCCGGCCGCCGAGTGCGGCACCGGGGCCACGTTCCTGAGCATCGGGCCGGGCTGGAGCAGCCTGTGCAACACCCCGTTCCGCCGGCACAAGACGTGGGTTCACGAGGGCGGCATTCACACCCCGCTTGTCGTTCACTGGCCGAAGGGCATCGCCGCGAAGGGGGAACTGCGGCACACGCCGGGGCACGTCATCGACGTGGTGCCGACGGTGCTGGAACTGGCGACCGGGCAAGTGGTTACGACGCCGGGCGCCCCGGAGTTCCCCGGCCGCAGCCTGGTGCCGGCGCTGGCGAAGGACGTGGAGGTGAAACGCGAATCGCTGTGGTGGCAGCACGAGGGGAACCGGGCGCTGCGGGTGGGCGACTGGAAGATCGTGGCGGCCGGAAAGGCTTCAGCGTGGGAGCTTTACGACCTGACGGCCGACCCGACGGAGGGGAAGAACCTGGCCGCCGAGCGGCCGGAGAAGGTGAAGGAACTGGCCGCGATGTGGCAGAAGCAGACGGACGCGATCGTCGAAACGGCGAAGAAGTAGGGCGCGAAGCCGCAAGCGGCATTGCCGGAAGCCGCTTGCGGCTTCGCGCCCCACTTCACTCCTCTTCCGCGTCAATCCCGGGGTCGGATTCCTCGGTCGATTTCAACTCCGGGATGGCGTCCTTCAGCACCTCGTGGATGACCCGCATGTAGATCGGCCGCACCATCACCTCGCCCGCGCCGGCGGCCAGCGCCTCGTCCACGAACTGCTCCTGGTCCTTGTTCAGGATGAGGATGGCGGCGCAGTCCAGTTGCATCACCTCGGCTTCTTTCAGCACCCGCTTGTACGCCCACAGCCCGTCCTTGCCGGCGTCCCCGGCGTCGATCAGCAGGGCGTGGTACGGCACCGTCTGGTACCGCTTCACCGCCTGCTCCGGGTCGATGGACATGAGCACCCGTAAGCCGATGTCCTTCAGGTAGTTGCGGAGCCGGTCCTGCAACTTCTGGTTCGGCTCGACCACGAACACCGTCGGCTGGCCGTCCGCCCGCCGGCTCTTCGGCTGGCCCGCCTTCCCCTTCAGCTCCGCCCGCACCCCCTTGATCGCCTCCAGGAACACGGCCGGCGTCTGGTACCGCTGGGCCGGCTCCAGGGCCATCGCCTTGCCCAGCAGCCGCGTCACCTGGCCGGGCAGGTGGTGGGCGGCGGCCATCCGCTCCAGCGCCGGCTCCACCTCCTCGAACCGCCGCCGGCTCATCCGCGTCTGCGCGTTCTTGGTGTGCGGCAGCACCGGCACCCCGGTGATCATTTCGAACAGCACGTGCCCGAGGAAGTAGATGTCCGACCGGATGTCCCCGGACTTCACCTGGGTGGCCTTCTCCAGCCCGGCGTAGTCCACCGTCCGCTCGGCCTGCTCGTCCTTCTCCTCCTTCCGCCCGACGATCATCATCTCCGGCCCGCCCGGCCCGGTGCTCACCTCGGCCAGCCCGAAGTCCACCAGCTTGGCCACCTTGTCCGTGCCGAGCAGGATGTTCGACGGCTTGATGTCCCGGTGGGTCAGCCCGCGGCTGTACGCGTATGCCAGCCCGGTGACGGCTTCTTCCATGATCCGCAGCGACTCGTCCAGCTCGATCGTCTTGCGGATCTGCAGGATGTCGCGGATGTTCCCGCCCTCGACGAACTCCATGACGATGAAGTGCGCGCCGGTCGGCTGGTCCTTGCTGACGGCCAGGATGCGGACGATGTTCGGGTGGTCCAGGGTCATGCCCAGGCGGCCTTCCCGCTCGAACGACTCGATCCGCTTGGGCGTGTCCAGCCAGCGGCGGCGGAGCACCTTCACCGCCACCACCTGCCCGGACCGCGGGTCGTCGCCCCGGTACACCCGGCCGAAGCTGCCGGACGCGATCTTGTACAGCACCCGGTACCCGCCCAGGAAGTACCCGTCCGTCTCGCCCTTCAGCAGCTTGTTCGACTGCAGCGGGGTGAGCAGCCCCTTCCGCTCCAGCATGCGGGTGAACTCGGCCGCCGCCGCCTTGTTGTCGTCCAGCTCGTACAGCAGCTCGCGGGACGTGCTCTCCGGGATCAGCCCACACCGGACGGCGAGTTGGGCGGCGTCGGCGGCGTCGGCGGGTACGCTCATTGGCGGCAGGGGGGTGACTGGAGGTGGGCGGTGAAGAACGTGTTAAAGGATAGCAAACCGAACGAATCCCTCAACCGATTCTAGCTCACCGGGGCACCCGGCGGGGCGGGGTTGGTCGGAACTCTGGACGAACCCGAGCCGCGTAGGAGGGGTGCAGACCAGTGGGGCAAGTTTCCAACTTGCCACGGCAAGATGAAATCTTGCCCCACCCACCCACCGCCCTTGATATATTCCGATATGGGTATATAATCTCGGCATGGCCCGCCGCCCGACCACCGCCGACCCGTTCAACGCCGTCGCCGAACCGCGGCGGCGGCAGATCCTCGACCTGCTCGCCACCGGCGAGCGGTCGGTGAATGACCTGGCCGGGCTGCTCAACCTGAAGCAGCCGCAGGTGTCCAAACACCTGAAAGTGCTGAAGGCGGTCGGGCTGGTGAACGTGCGGGGGGCCGGCCGGCGGCGGCTGTACACCATGAACGGCGACAAGCTGAAGCCGATCCACGACTGGGTGAAGCGGTTCGAGCGGATGTGGGCCGAGCGGCTCGACCGGCTCGACGAGTACCTGAAGGAACTCCAATCCGGGGAAGATCCTGGTTAGCCCGACGCGCCGTTAGCCCGACGCGCCAGCGAGGGTCAACCACCGATCCCTCGCTCGCGCGTCGGGCTAACAAAAACAGAGGAGACGACCGATGAGCAAGCCGAGTAGCCCGGCGGTCGATGCCGACCGCACCATCGTCCTCACGCGGGTGTTCAACGCCCCGCGGGAGCTGGTGTGGAAGGTGTGGACCGACCCGAAGCACATCGCCGCGTGGTGGGGGCCGCGGGGGTTCACCACCACGGTGCGGCAGCTCGACCTGCGGCCGGGCGGGCGGTCGGACTACGTCATGAAGGGGGCGGACGGGGCCGAGTACCCGGTCGGCGGGACGTTCCGCGAGGTGGTGCCGTTCGAGCGGATCGTGTCCACCGACGAGTTCGGCGAGGGGTACGAGGCGCTGGGCGTGGACCTGCCGAAGGGGGTGATCACCACCGTCGAGTTCGCCGCCGACGGCCCAACCCGCACCACCCTGACCGTCACCATCTCCCACCCGACGGCGGAGGACAAGGCGAAGCACGAGGGCATGGGCGTGGTCGGCGGGTGGTACTCGATGCTCGACTGCCTGGACGAGTACACCGGCGGCCTGAGCGCCGCCACCGGCGAGCCGATGACCCCGGCCATCTTCGTCAACCTGCCGGTGAAGGACCTGAAGCGGTCGATCGCCTTCTACACCGCCCTCGGCGCGCGGCAGAACCTACAGTTCAGCGACGACACCGCCGCCTGCCTGCCGCTCACCCCGGCGGTGGTGGTGATGGCGCTGACCGAGGCCAAGTTCCAGTCGTTCACCACCAAGGCGATCGCCGACGCGACCAAGACGGCCCAGGTGGAATTGACCCTGCCGCGGCCGAGTAAGGCGGACGTGGACGGCACGGTGCGGGCGGCGGTCGCCGCCGGCGGGACGGCCCACGGCGAGGCGACGGACTACGGGTTCATGTACCAGCACGGGTTCGCCGACCCGGACGGGCACACCTGGGGGCTGATCCACATGAGCGGCATGCCACCGGCGGGCTGAAGTCGGTGCCGCGAGCCGAGCGGCCCTCTGGTAGCCGCGAGCCAACGGCGAGCGCGTTCGACCCGCCGC
>JALHQU010000240.1 GCA_022841795.1 Fimbriiglobus sp. | reverse complement strand
CCGGCGGCGGTGCCCCTGGGGCGCCCAGACCCCCTCCGCCGGGCCCTCCGGGCGCACCCAGCCCGCCCTGTCCGTACCCCGGCCCGTAGCCCGGTTGCTGGCCGTACCCCTGGTTCCCGCCGAGGCCGGCCGGCGGACCCGCCGGCGGCGACGGCGCTTGCAGGTTGCCCCCGGCGCCGGGGCGACCGAGTTGGGCGGACACGTTCGGCACAACCAAGGCGGCCGTCAGCACCGCAAGCACGCCGATCAGGGCGATCCGCATACCGTTCCACGGGCGACCGTTCATCCCACACCCTCCGCAGACTCTAAGCCGAATTCAAGTCTACCTCTGACTCGCACAGCCGTCAAACACCGTTTCGGCCGGCGGTGTCGGCGCGGCTCGTTCTGGCGGTGTTGAGTGTGAAACCGGCTGGTTTTCAGCAAGACCGCCAAGACCGCCACGTTTTCGCACCCCCCTCCCACCTGTGGGGGTCGGCTCCGCCGCACACACCAGCGCATCCTTCGGCCAGTCGGCGGGTTGCCCTTCACCCGTTCAGACGGGCGTGCTATCCCGCGGGTTCTCGGTTCGGAGGGAAATTCCGGGCCACGCGATCGATAACGTCCAGCGTCCGCTCGGTCGCCCCCTGCTGCTCCCGCACCAGCGCCCGCGCCGCCTCACCCATCCGCCGGCGGCGGTCGGCGTTCTCCACCAGCGCCGCCAACTCCCGCTCCAACTCGGCCTCGTCGTAAACCATGACCGCGCCGCCCGTTTCGACCAGCCGGCGGGCGGCGTCGCGGAAGTTCCACACGTGCGGGCCGAACGCCACCGGCACCCCGTACCCGGCCGGCTCGATCATGCTCTGCCCGCCCCGCTTGCCGTCCAGGCTGCCGCCGGTGAACCCCAGGTCGGCGAGTCCCCACACCGCCCCGAGCTCGCCCACCGTGTCCAGCAGCACCACCGCCGGCAGCTCGACCACTGGTTCGGCGATTTGCGACCGGCGGACGAACCCCAGCCCGCTCCGCTCGACCAGCCCGGCGACTTCGGCGAACCGATCCGGGTGCCGCGGGACGAGGATCAGATGCAGCTGCGGGTAACGGGACCGCAGCCGGGCGAACACGCGGAGGAGGATCTCCTCCTCGGGGGCGTGCGTGCTGCCGGCGACGAGGCGGAGCGAATCCGACCCCTCCCCCCGGCCCCCTCCCCCGGAGGGAGAGGGGGAGGAAGAGGGCTGGGTGTCTTTCTCCCCCCTTCCTTCCCAGGGAAGGGGGGCCGGGGGGGTTAGGTTCTGGGATCCCAACAGTCTCCTCAACTCCCGCCCGTTCGCCGTGTCCCGGTCGCCGGTCGCCCCGTCGAACTTGACCGACCCGCACACCGCCACCTTCGACTCACTGACACCCAGTTGTCGCAGCCGGTCGGCGTACTCACTCGACTGCACGGCGAACATCCCCACGTGCCGGAACAGGAAGCGGTTCGCCACCGCCTTCAGCCGCTGCAGCCGGGCGAAGCTCCGCGGGCTGACCCGCCCGTTGATGACCACCGCCGGCACCCCCCGCTCGCGGCAGGCGGCCAGGAAGTTCGGCCACAGTTCGCTCTCGGCCAGCACCACCACCGCCGGGTCCACCGCCGCGAGTGCGGAGCGGCACGCCCAACTGAAGTCGAACGGGTACGGCACCACCGCGTCGAACTTGGCCCGCGCCTCGGCCAGCCCGGTGTCGGTGGTGCTGGACACGACGACGAGCCAGCCTGGGTGCCGCTTGCGGAACGCCGCCACCACGGTGACGAGCAGGTGGATTTCGCCCACACTGACGCCGTGAAACCACACCACCGGCTTGCGGTCCGGGTTGGGCACGCTCACCCGGCCGAACAGCTTGGCCGGCAGGTCGCGGCGGTAGCGGCCGGTGCGGACCGCCCGCCACACGAGCCACGGCGACAGCACCACCACCGCTAGCAGGTAGAACAGGTCGAACAGGAACGACATGCGGCGTAGCTTAGCGGGCCGGGCGGCGGGCGGCTTTCGGTCGTCTTGGCGAACCCCGACCGCAAGGTTGGCGGGTGCGTGTCAGTGGGGCAAGTTTCCAACTTGCCGGCAAGATACAATCTTGCCCCACGCACCCACGGCCCTCGCGGGCCGGGTTCACCGAAATCCCCCGCCCGCGGCTTTTCACCCGGTCGGCTTGTCGGTCGCACCGCCCCGCCTATATTGGTTGTTCTGTCTCGACGTGGGCACCCCGGCCGCGCCGCCGGGTTCACAGGGTTCGTCCGATGGGCATGCACTGCACCGTTTGCCAGAAGATCCCGCAACGCGGCAACCAGAAGACGTACCGCGGGAAGGCCAAGTACCTGGGCGGGGTGGGGAAGAAGATCACCGGCATCACCAAGCGGGTGTACAAGCCGAACCTGCAGCGGATTCGCATCGTCGGCGAGGAAGGGGCCACCGTCCGCCGGTGGGTGTGCGTCCAGTGCATGCGGTCCGGCCGGATCACCAAGCCGGTGAAGCGGAAGCCGTTCAGCACCGTCGCCGTATAACGACCCCGCGGCCGACTCTCCCGCGTCCGCCTGCCGTGTAGGGTGGGCACCGCCCACCGTCAGCAACCCGGTGGGCGGTGCCCACCCTACCTGAGTTTTGCCATGTCCCTCACGCTCGACCAGGTGAAGAAGGTGGCCGCTCTCGCCCGGCTGGAGTTGCCGGCCGCCGATCTGGCGAAGATGGCCGACCAACTGAACGCCATTCTCGGGTACGTCGATCAACTGGCGAGCGTGAACACCGACGGCGTGGAGCCGATGGCCCACCCGCTGCCGGTGCAGAACGTGTTCCGCGAGGACGTGCCGGTGCCGTCGCTGCCGGTGGACGCGGCGCTGCAGAACGCCCCGGTGCGGCTGGCCGACTTCTTCGGCGTGCCGGCGGTGTTCGACACCGACGAACCCGTTTCGCACTGAATCAGTCACTAACCACAGAGGCACAGGGACACAGAGAAGACAAGAGGATCTGTTCTCACACTTTCTCTTGTCTTCTCTGTGTCCCTGTGCCTCTGTGGTTAATCCTCTTTTCCCCGCACCCGCCATGTCCCTGATCGAGAAGACCGCCACCGAGCTGCTCGCCCTGCAGGCGTCCGGGCAGGCCACCGCCGCGGACATCGCCGACGCCTTCCTCGCCGCCATCAAGCAGCGGGATCCGAAGGTGAAGGCGTTCCTGCTGGTGAACGAGGCGGACGTGCGGCAGCAGGCCGAGGCCATCGACGCCAAGCGGAAATCCGGGGCGAAACTCGGCAAGCTGGCCGGGGTGCCGGTGGCGGTGAAGGACGTGCTGTGTACCAAGGGCGTCCGCACGACGTGTAGCAGCAAGATGCTGGAGCACTTCATCCCGCCCTACGACGCGCACGTGGTGGAGCGGCTGAAGGCCGAGGACGCGGTGCTGATCGGCAAGACGAACATGGACGAGTTCGCAATGGGCAGCAGCACCGAGAACAGCGCGTACCAACAGACCACCAACCCGTGGGACACCACCCGCATTCCGGGCGGCAGCAGTGGCGGTAGTGCGGCGTGCGTGGCGGCGTGCGAGGCGCCGGTGTCGCTGGGTACGGACACGGGGGGTAGCATCCGCCAGCCGGCGGCGCTGTGCGGCATCGTCGGGGTGAAGCCGACTTACGGCCGGGTGAGCCGGTACGGGTTGATCGCGTTCGCCAGCTCGCTCGACCAGGTCGGCCCGTTCGCCCACGACGTGACCGACGCCGCGCTGATGATGGAGGTGATCGCCGGGCACGACACGCGCGATTCCACCAGCGTGGACCAGTCGGTGCCGGAGTACACGAAGACGCTGAACACGCCGGTGAAGAACCTCCGCATCGGCATCCCGAAGGAGTTCTTCGACGACGGGCTGGACCCGGAGGTGGGGAAAATCATCGAGGCCAGCCTGAAGCAGTACGAGGCGCTGGGGGCGAAGCGGGTGCCGATCAGCCTGCCCATCGGGTCGAAGTTCGCGGTGGCGGTGTACTACATCGTGGCGACGGCCGAGTGCAGCAGCAACCTGGCCCGGTTCGACGGCATGCACTACGGCCACCGCACCAAACAGAAGACCGACCTGATCGCCACCTACAGCAAGACCCGCGGGGAGGGATTCGGCAAGGAGGTGCAGCGGCGGATCATGCTCGGCACCTACGCGCTCTCCAGCGGGTACGCCGACCAGTACTACCACAAGGCGCTGAAGGTGCGGCGGCTGATCAAGAACGAGTTCGACGCGGCGTTTTCGCAGTGCGACGTGATCCTCGGCCCGACCTCGCCGACCCCGGCGTTCAAGCTGGGCGAGAAGACGGACAACCCGCTGGCGATGTACCTGTCCGACATCTACACCATCTCGTGCAACCTGGTGGGCATCGCCGGCATGAGCATCCCGTGCGGGTTCACCGCCGGCGGGCTGCCGGTCGGCCTGCAACTGCTCAGCCCGGCGTTCGACGAGGACCGCATGCTCCGCATCGCCCGCATGTACGAGGCGGCGACGGATTGGCACACGAAGCGGCCGGTGGTGTAGCGGGCTCACCCGCTCGCCTTCTTCCGCCTGCGGATCAGTTCACCCATCGCGCTCATCTGGGGCAACAACCGGAACCCGTTCCGCCAGTGCCACAGCGCGCTCGCCGGGTTGTCCAGGGCGAACGTGCTGGCCAGGTGCGGGAACCCCAGCCGGTGCAGAGCGTTCGCCGCGTGCGCCAGCAGCGCCGACCCGACCCCGCGGCGGACCTCCCACCACGACACGAAGATCCACGTCAGGTGCGGCACGCCCAGCCGCTTCGCCACCGCGTCCGCCGGCGGCGGCTCCTTCCACTCCCCGGCGAACGGCACGGTCAGAATGTCCGGGTGAACGAGCGTGACGACCGCCGCCCCGATCGGCCCGTCGCGGCGGTCGTCGAACACCTGGAAGCACGCGGCCTCGATGAGCGGGCCGTCGTCCCCGGCCACCACCCGTTCGATGGCGTCCTTCGCCGCCTCCGCCTGTTTCTTCTCGTCGAGCGACTGGTACGGTTGGGTGTGGATGTTGGCGTGCAGGAACAGTTTCTCCAGGCCGGGGATGTCGGCGGCGGGCAGCGGTCGCACGTCGAACCCGTCCGGCACCGGCGTCGGCTTCAGGTCGAGGACGCAGCTGAACGCCTTCGGCCGCGGGGACAGTACCGCCCGCTTGTCGAAGTACTCGTACTTGTACGCCGGGTTCCGCGGCAGGGTGTGGAACTGGTCGAAGGTGATGGGCAGTTCGATCCGCGGGTGATGGAACGCCATGCGGGTCTCCGGGCGAACGAGGGGCGGCTACGGCAGGATGGTGCGGGCGGGCCGGAACCCGATGTACCCGTCCACCAGGGTGGGCACCAGGTTGTTCCGGGTGGCCGAGCGGAGGTTCCACGCCAGCGTGTAGTACGAGCCGCCCCGTAGCACGCGGCCGACCGAATCGGACACGGTCAGCCCGCCCTCCTGGTCTTCGATCACCTCACCCCCAGTCGTCGCGGGATAAAAGGCGAAGGCCTCCTGGCACCAGGACAGCGAGTTCCCTTGCATGTCGAACAGGCCGAAGTCGTTCGGCTTCTTCAACCCGACCCGCTGGATCAGGTCGGTCGAGTTCTTCGTGTACCACGCGTAGTTCCCGAGCAGCTCCTCCGTCTCGCCGAAGTACCGGCTCGTCGTCGCCCCGGCGCGGGTGGCGTACTCCACCTCCGCTTCGGTCGGCAGGCGGTAGCCGGTCAGGCTCAGGTAGTTCGCCTTCAGCCGCGTCACCTGACCGCCGGCCCCCGTCTCGTAACACCACTGGGCTTCGGGGATGTTCTCCGCCCGGCTCAGCAGGTTGCAGTACTCGGCCGCCTTGTACCAGCTGACGGACACCACGGGCAGGTCCGGGTGGTAGGTGTACTTCTCCCCCATCTCGTGCTTGTCTCGGGTCAGGCTGCGGTACTGCGCCAGGGTCACCGCCTTGGACGCCAGCGCGAAGGAGCGGCCGATCCGCCGGCGGTGGGGGAGTTCGCGGTCCTCGCGGAACAGCTCGGTCTTCGGCGACCCCATTTGAAACTCCACCGGGCCGGGCAGCACCACGAGCGTCTGGCCCTGCGAGTTGACGTACCACCGCGGCGAGCCGGGGGCGGGGGCGGCCGGTGTTCCGCCGAACTCCGGCCGCTCCCGCCCCCGACTCGCCTTCGCCCAGTCGTCGTTCACCCCCTTCACCCACACCTCCTGGATCCACGTCCGCAGGAGCCACTCCGCCGCCGCGTGTACGCCGGGGTCGCGGTCCGACTTGTACAGCTCCTGCACCATCGCCAGTACGGTGGTGCGGTCGGCCGGCGTGAAGTCCGACTCGCCGAACTCGCCCAGGCCGAGCAGCAGCGCCCGGCGAATCGAGACGTCCGTTTCCACGCCCAGCCGGGCCACGACGGTCTTGGGGTCGACCCCCAGCGGACTCAGGCGGTGGATCAGGTAGCTCCGCGCCCGCGGGTCGGGGGAGTGCCGGAGCAGCGGCCACACCTTCGCCGGCTGGTTCAACTTCAACAGGGCGGCGGCGGCGTTCGCCTGCCGTTTCGCCAGCTTCTCCCGCGCCTCGTCCGACGCGGGCAGGTCGGCGGGCGGGAGCGTGTCGATCACGCCGGCCAGGGCCGGCAGCCCCTTCTCCCCCTGGGCCGCGAACCTCGGAAAGATCACGGCGAACTGCTTGTCGTCGGCATCCATTAGCAGGTCGGCCAGCACCTGCGGCCGGTCGGCGGCGTAGTCGGCGAGAACGCTGGTCGCCACGCTCCGCTCCGACTCCCGCCGGTTCGGGTGCCGGTAGATGTCGCCCAGGGGCGGCAGCAGCGAGCCCCTGATCGGGCGGAACCCCTCCACCCACAGGCTCAGGTACACCGGGTTCTCCCCGACCAGTTGATCCACGACGGCCCCGCCGGCCTTCGCCCACTTCTCGCTGTCCGGGTCGTACTTCGCCAGCGCCGCCGCCGCCCGCAGCCGCTGCCCTTCCTGGCCCTTGCCCGGCGACTCGACCACCGCCCACAGCCTGTCTCGCAACTCGCCCTGGTGCGGTTCCAGGGCGTCCCGGATCACCGGCAGTTCGTGCGGCTGGGCGTCGAGCAGGCGGCCGGACAGGTACTCGACCTGCGCGGCGTCCGCGGGCAGCAGGCCGAGGCTGGCGTGCAACTGCTTGCGGGCGTCGCGGGTCTGCTCGGCCTGCGTGTACGCCTCCCGCAGCAGCGGGGTCACCCACCACCTGTACGCGGCCATGTCCCGCACCACCGCCGGGGCGTCGGCCGTGGCGGACGCCAGCAGCCGGTCCCGCAGCGTCCGCGCCTGCAGCCGGCTGTACTCGGCCCAACTGCCCAGCCCGACCACCACCCAGAGCAGCGCGAAGGCCGCGGCCCGCGTGGCGTGGTACCGCGTCGCCGCCCGCATCATGGTCCGCTCGGCCGACGACCAGGCTCGGGGTCGCGTCAGCCAGCGGACGCCGAGCCACTGGAGGAGCGACGGCAGTTGGCGGTTCTCCGGGCGGGCGGCCCACACCGCCGCCCGGTCGGCCAGCGCCAGTTCGGCCCGGCCGCGGCGGGTTTCCTTCTGCTTGCGGGTCAGCCACACCTGCAGCGGGTGAACCAGGTAGTCGTGGGTCAGTTGGTAGTACTTCTGACCCGGTTCCGCCGCCGGGACCGCCGGCCCCTCCCGCCCCCCCGGGTCGGTCGGCGTGATCAGGCGGACCTGGCCGTCGAGAATGCGGGTCAGGTCGGCGAACTCGGTCGGGCGGGTGCCGTAGCCCGAGGCGGCCAGCAGCTCCGCGCCCGACCGCATGACGCCCTTGATGTCCGTTCCGGACGCGGGGAGCAGCGCCTTCAGCACCGCCCGCGCCGCCTTCTGGTGGTATCGGTGTTCGGGCGGCGCGGTGGACGCGCTGAACGTCTCTTCCAGGAAGGCGGCCCCGACCCCGTCCGTACCGCCCACGGCTTTCAGGGAGGCGGGCGTCCACGCCTTCCCCTTCATCATCTCGGCGAACAGGGCCAGCCGCACGCAGATGACTTTGCCGTCCTGGGCCAGCCCGGACACCGCCTGGGTCAAGAACTGCGTCTGGTCGTGTGTCCGTTCGCCGGGGTTCTCGGGTAGCTTGCCGAACGCCCGCCCGAACGCCGCCAGCACCTTCCGGGCGTGTTCCGCGTCGAACAGGTCCGCCAGCGCGCTGTTCTGGCCCTCGACCAGCCGGACTTCCAAATCCCGCAGGAACCGGCTCACCGCCAGCCAGAAGTCGTCCCGCACCATGACCACGCACTGCACCCGCCCGCCGTCGCACTGCCGCAGGGCTTGCACCAGCTCCGCGTTCGCCGCCTCCGGGTGGGCGTGCAGCCACTGCTCGAACTGGTCGAGGACGATCACCACCTTCCGGCCGGCCGGCGCCCCCACCCCCCGGCGGAGGGCGGCCAGCGTCTCCTTCAGGCCGAGGGTGGTCGGAAGGGCCGGACACTTCTTCCGCAGGCCGTTGAGCAGCCGGGTCTCGGTTTCCCCGGCGGTCGCTTCGACGTACACGGCGGCCACCGCGTCCGACAGCCGGGGCAACAACCCCGCCTTCACCAGCGACGACTTGCCGCACCCGGACGGCCCGTAGATGAGGCCGACGGCGAACGTGGCGTCGGCGTCCGGCTCCTCGATCCGCGTCTTCCAGAACCGGAGGCTGTCGGGCAGCCCGTCCCGGTCCCGCGGGCCGGGCAGCAGTTCGAGGAAGAAGTCGGCGTCGTGCGCGTCGAACGACCGCAGCCCTTTCGGGATGATCTTGACGAGCCGGCCGTCCGAGTTCGGCGTGACGAGCGGGCCGGCCTCGCCGACGGTCGAGGGCGGTGGTGACACCGGCGTGGGGGCGAACGCACTCGGACCGCGGGCGGGGGGCTGGTCTTGCAGGAAGTGTCGCAGGTCGTCGGCCAGGTCCTGGGCGGTCGTGTACCGCTCCGCCGCCCGCTTGCCCAGCGCCTTCAGGCAGATGCGCTCCAGTTCCCGCGGGATGTGTTCGTCGTACTGCCGAGGGGGCCGCGGGTCGCACCCGATCACCTGCTCCCGCAGTTCCGCCGCCGACCCGCCGGCGAACGGCCGGCGGCCGGCCAGCAGCTCGTACAACACCACGCCCAGGCTGAACACGTCGCTCCGCCCGTCCACCCGGTGCCCCTCCCCGCGGGCCTGCTCGGGGCTCATGTACGCCGGCGTGCCGGCGTACTGCGGGCCGCGGCCGAAGTCGTCCTCCCGCAGGGCCAGCCCGAAATCCACCACGAACGGCCGGCCGGTGGGGTCGAGCAGGATGTTCCCCGGCTTGATGTCCCGGTGGACCAGCCCGTGCTTGTGGGCGTGGTGCAACGCCTCGGCGACGGTGGCGACCACCTCCACCGTCACGCCGACCGGCGGCCGGCCGTCCCGGATCGTCTCGGCCAGGGTGCGGCCGTCGATGAACTTGGAGACGATGAAGCACGGGCAGTCGTCGGTGCGGCCGACGTCGTACACGGGCACGATGTGCGGGTGGTCGAGGGCGGCGACGGCGCGGGCCTCGCTCAGGTAGGCGTCGGCGGCGTCCGGGCGGTTCACCAGGTTGGGGTGCGGCACCTTGATCGCCACCAGCCGCTGCAACTGCCCGTCGCGGGCCAGGTACACGCGGCCGAACCCGCCCTGCCCGAGGAACCGCTCCACCCGGTAGCGGGCGATGTGCGTCGGGTCGGGCGGGTGAACCGCGGTCGCGTCCGACCCGTCGCCCCGGTACTCGCTCGTCCGGTCGGTGTCGCTCATGGCT
>JALHQU010000239.1 GCA_022841795.1 Fimbriiglobus sp. | reverse complement strand
ACTTGTTCCGGAGTTGGTTCACCGTCCGATGCCGGATGAACGGAATACGGGCCATCGGATTCCCTCCCGCAACACGGGGTTGCGAGGGCAGCATAGGGAATCAGAGAAATTCGGTATGATCCACCGCGATATCAAGCCGGCGAACGTGCTGGTGGCGCTGTACGACGACCGCCCGGTGCCGAAGGTGATCGACTTCGGGGTGGCGAAGGCCACCGGGCCGACGCTCACCGAACACACCCTGAACACCGGGTTCAACGGGGTGGTCGGCACCCCACAGTACATGTCGCCGGAGCAGGCCACGTTCAACAACCTGGACATCGACACCCGCAGCGACGTGTACTCGCTCGGGGTGCTGCTGTACGAACTGCTGGCCGGTTCCCCGCCGTTTGCGTCCGCGGAGTTGAAGAAGCGGGGGCTGCTCGAGATCCTGCGGGTGGTGCGGGAGGACGAGCCGCCCAGGCCGAGCACCAAGCTGAGCACCGCCGACGCCCTGCCCAGCCTGAGCGCGAACCGCGGGATGGAGCCGAAGAAGTTGACCGGCCTGTTGCGGAACGAGCTGGACTGGATCGTCATGAAGGCGCTGGAGAAGGACCGCGCCCGCCGGTACGAAACCGCCAACGGCTTCGCCATGGACGTGACCCGCTACCTGAGCGGCGAGCCGGTGCAGGCCCACCCGCCGACCGTGGGGTATCGGCTGAAGAAGTTCGTGCGGAAGCACAAGGGGCCGGTAGTGGCCGGGAGTGTTGTCCTGTTGACCCTTCTGCTCGGCATCGTCGGAACAACCTTTGGTCTAGTCCGGGCCGAGCAAGCCAAACAGCGGGAGTCCGAGCGAGCGGACGGCGAACGGCAAGCGAAGGAAGATGCGGTTGAGCAACAGCGACGAGCGGACGCCGAGCGAACGAAGGCGTTCGAGTTCCGGAACAAGGCCCTGGACGCCCTTCGAGCTACCACCAGCGAGGACGTGGAGAAGTTGATCGGCGAGAAGACCGACCTGACGGCGAACGAGCGGGCGTACCTGGAGGCCGTGGCCAAGCGGTGGCAGGAGTTCGCCAAGCAGGAGGGGACGGACGAGCAGTCGCGGGCCATCCGGGCCGAAGGGCACTCCCGGGTCGCCTATTTGTGGCAGAAACTCGGTAGGCGAGAAGAAGCCCGGCCGGGTTATTTACAGGCTCTCGTGATCTGGGAAAAGCTGGCTTTGGACTTCCCCGCCGTGCCCGAATACGCCGTCCACTCGGCCACGAGCCACAACAACCTGGGGGCTCTGCTACAGGAACAGGGAAATCCCGTGGCCGCTTTGGAGCAGTTCGGTAAAGCGCTGGCTATTCAGGAGCATTTGGCCGCGGTCTTCCCCACCGTGCCAGAGTACCGCCGCGCACAGGCCACGAGCCACAACAACCTGGGTACTCAGCTGGCGGTACTGGGGAAACGCGTCGAGCCGGAGAAGCAGATCAACAAGGCCATTGTGATCTTGGAGCAATTGGCCGCGGATTTTCCTGCCGAGCCCGGCTACCGCCGCGAACTGGCCCGGAGCCACATCGGCTTGGGTTATCTACTGATGGTTCGTTTGGGGCAGCGGGCCGAAGTGCTGGAGCCGTTCTACAAGGCCCTCATGATCCGTGAGAGGCTGGCTGCGGATTTCCCCGCCGAGCCAGGCTACCGCCTCGATGTGGCCCAGAGCCACGAAGGCTTGGGGCAACTGCTGGCGATCCTGGGGAAACGGGCCGAGGCGGAGGTGCAGTACAAACAGGCCCTCGTGATCTTGGAGAAACTGGCCGCCGACTTCCCCGCCGTGCCCGCGCACCGGGTCAGCCTGGGAATGAGTTATCACAGTTATGGCAAACTGGTTCGCGACGGGGGGCGGGCTGACGAAAGTCTCGACTGGTTCGATAAGGCCATTGCCACGCTCGCCCCGGTCTACCACGCCGAGCCAAGCGGAGTCCGCGCGAAAAAGGTGTTGAGCTTCAGCCACGGGGCCCGAGCCACGGCCCACGATGCACTCGCGAAGCCTGCCGAGGCCGTCAAGGACTGGGACAAGGCGATCGAATTCAGCACGCCGGAGTATCAACCGTCCCTCCGCGCGAGCCGCGCCATGTCACGGGTGAAGGCTGGGCAGGTGGCCGAAGCGGTGGCCGAAATCGCCGAGTTGCGGAAGCTGCCGGGGTGGACCGCGGTCCAACTGTACGACTTCGCCTGCATGTACTCCGTCGCGGCGGGCAAGATCGCGGACAAGAAGGCGGAGTACGCCGACGCCGGGATGGAACTGCTGGCGAAGGCGGTGAAGGCAGGGTACAAGGACGCCGCACACATGAAGCGGGACACCGACCTGGACCCGCTCCGCGGGCGGGAGGACTTCCGCAAGCTGCTCGCCGACCTGGAGGCCAAGTTCCCGCCGACGCGGGGGGTGCTCCCCCCCCGGCGGGGGTAGTTGGCGGGCGCGCCGGGAGCGTGAGCGACCGGAGGTTTGATTCCTCCGGTCGCTCACGCTCCCGGCTCGCCAAGATTCGCCTCACGCCCGGCTGAACGCCGGCAGGCGCTCCTCGACGGCCGGCGGCGGTCCGCTCGGCTCGGGCGCTTCCACTTCCGGCACCGCCACCCGCGTTTCCTCCACCACCGGCTTGCCCTTCAGCCCGTCCACGAACCGGGCCAGCCGGGTCAGCCCCTCCCGCAGCCGGCCGTCTTCGATGGCGAAACTCACCCGCACGAAGTCGGTGCCGCTCGGGCCGAACGCGCACCCCGGCCCGACCAGCACCCGGTGTTCCCGCAGCAGCCGCTCGGCGAACGTGCGGCCATCCACCCCGAACTGGCCGACCGGCACCCAGGTGGTGAACCCGCCGCCCGGCCACGTCGGGTCCAGGCCCATCCCCCGCAGCCGGTCGATGGTGTACTGCCGCTTGCCGCGGAACTCGTCTAGCACCGGGGCGAACAGGTCGTCTTGTGCCTGCACCGCCCGCACCGCCGCCTGCTGGCAGGCGGTGGGCACGAACGGGGCGCTCAAGAGCGCGTTCACCGCGCACGCCCGCACCAACTGGCGGTGCCCGCTCAGCCAGCCCACCCGCAGCGACCCCAGCCCGTACCCCTGCGTCACCGACCCGGCGGTGAGCAGGCGGTCGGCCATCCCCGGTTGCTTCGCCAGCGTCGTCTCCGCGGCTTCGTACCGGAACCGGCCGAACGACTCGTCCAGGTACACCAGCACGTCGTGCCGGTTGGCCAGCCACGCCAGGTGTTCCAGGTGGTCGCCGGTCAGCACCCCGCCGGCCGGGTTCGCCGGGTCGGCCAGCACCACCAGCATCGCGCCTTTCATGGCCGCCGCCAGGGTGTCGAACAGGAACCGCGTGCGGCCGTCGTCGGTCCACGTCGGCACCCACCGCACCTTTGCCCGGCGGGAGGCGGCCCCAAGCGCGAACAGCGGGGAGGACGGGTCGAACAGCACCACCCGGTCGCCGGGGTTGACGAACGCATCCAGGACGGCGGCGTAAGCGGCGGTGGCACCGTGGGTTATGAACACTTGTTCCGATGGATCAACCGTGACGCCGTGCCGCAGGCGGAACTGGTCGGCCACCAGTTCGCGGAGGGCGGGCAGCCCCCACGCCGGCGGGTTGCCGGTGCGGTCGGCCGTGAACCGCCACCCGCCGACCGGCGAGTCGAACCGCGGGGCGGGCAGGTTCAGGTGCATCACGTCCGGGCCGACAGCGTCCGGGAAGGTGGCCGGGTCGAGCAACGCGTCGACCGGGGCGGCCAGGGTGCGGTCGGACAGGTATCGCACGAACCGCGGTTCACCGCTGGTTAGGCGTTTCGCCTCGGCCGAGAAGCGGGCCAGGCCGGTGCGGGCGAGTAGCCTGCGGGCGAAGAACGGGAGCGGCACGGCGCGGCCTCCTGCCGGGAGTGTTCCGCTCGCTCCGCGAGCGGGGTCAACAACGAAGTGGGGTATTGTGCCCGCCGCGGCCGGCGGGGGTCAAGCCGAGGGCGACGCCTGACCGGCTTCTCATTGGTTCCGGCCGGGTGGGGGGACCCCTCTCCGGAATCATCCCCACTCGTCCGGAAGAAATACCGTTGGAGCGAGAGCGACCGCCCTCACCCGATCCGTTTCACCACCGCCTTGATCCGCCGCTCGTACACCGGCATCGTCAGCAGGTTCCGCACCCCGACCGTCGGCACCAGCAGCAGCACCGCCAGCAGCCCGCCGACGCACCCCCACTCGCCGAACAGCAGGCCGCCGGTGGCGGCCGTGTCCGTCGTCCCGCCCAGCGTCAGGCCGTTGATGGTGCGGAACCCCCAATCGGTTTTCCGCACGTGGTCCCACAGGTAGACGTGCAGCGTCTTCCCGCGGCGGTTGGGGAACGCTTTGCGGCAGTCGACGGCTTCGTCGAGCAGGTCGTCGAACGAGAGCATGGGGCGAACCGGAGCGTGGGTGCGAGGTGGTTCGCACCCGCCGGCGGGTCATTTGCAGGACGGGGGTCAACCCGACAGCTCTTCCCGGCGGCCGGACGGCTCGGTGAACACGATCCGACTGCCCTTCCGCAGTTTGTCCGGGAACACGACCAGGTTCCGCTGCGTCGGGTTGCGGGCCGAGAAGGTGACGAACCCCTCCAACCCGCGGACGCGGTGCAAGGCTTCACCGAGTCGCTGGGTCGGCGCCTCCGGCCACGCCGGGGTCGATCGCGGCCGACTCGCCCAGCGGAGGCGATAACCCCTCCAGTCGCCGGACAACTCCTGCACCGTGGTTCGGATCAATCGTCGTTGACCCGCGCTCGTCAGGTCGGCGACGGCGGAGAGGGTCACGTCCACCTGGATGATCGCCCAGTGCGTACCGCCGACCGGCGACGGGGTGGACATGCCGGTCGGCGAGCCTAGCATCGCGCCGACCTCGAACAGGGCGGTAACGGGGTCTTCGGTCAGGTACAGGAGTGGGAACCCCGGCCGACTCGTTGCCGCGTAGTTGAACCGACCGGGGATCGTCACCGTGTGGGCGACGGCGAGCGGGGTGCCGAGAAACGCGGTGCGAATGGCTCGATACCACCGGCGGGTCATCGGCCGGCGGGACAGCAGGCGGGCGTTGCGAACGTTCACGACACGAACCCGTGCTTCACCGCGCGGAGCAGGTCGCGCAAGATCGGCTCGTCCGGGTGGCCGATGAACGACGCCGGGGTGCGGCCGCCCAGGTTCGGGTTCACGGCCGCCATCCACGCGTCCGGGTCCGGCACCACCTCGCGGAGGAGGGCCTCGATGTCGCGGGTCTCGTCCGGGTCGCCGGTGGTGGTGATCGGGTACGTCTGCGTTGCCATCCGTGTGCCTCGTGAGGTCGGCACTGAAATTATACCACCTGCCCGGCTCACTTCTTCGCGTGCTGCTGGAAGAACTGCACGATCAGCTTCGGCGCGTCGGATGGGAACTCGTGCCCGCCGGGGCCGACCAGCGACACGAACGGCGTGCCGCCCTTCGACTCGTACACCGTGCCCACCAGCTTGCCCGCCTTCGCCCACTCCTTGCCGTCGGCGGCGCACCCGTTCACCTTCCGCACCGCGTCCATGGTCCGCTGCTGCCATTCCGGCTTCACCAGCGGGTCTTTCTCCCCCATCACGTGCAGGCACGGCAGCGGTTTGATGTCCTTCACGTTCCGCCCGCCGGCCGCGCTCGGGGCCACCGCCGCGAACACGTCGCCCCGCTGCGCCCACAGCAGGTAGGTGAACCCGCCGCCGTTCGAGTGCCCGGTGCTGTAGATCCGCTTCTCGTCGATGGCGTGGTCCGTCTTCAGCGTCTTCAGCACCGCGTCGAAGAACTTCAGGTCGCGGTCGGTCTGGTCGCCGGCCTTCGCCTGCCAGCCGGCCTTCTTCCCCTCGGGGTCGGTGAGCTGGCCGGGGGTGGGCAGCCCCTGCATGTACACGCACACCGCCTCCGGCCAGTGGGTGTGGTAGGCGAACGTGCGGGCGGCGTGGCGGGCGGTGCCGCCGTGCCCGTGGAAGGCGAACACCACCGGCGGCGGCTTGTCGGCTTTCGCCGGGACGTAGACGAGCGCCTCCCGCTTGTCGTCGCCGACGGTGAACTCGTGCTTGGTCGGCTCGGGGGCGGCGGACAGGGCGAGGGCGAGCAGCGGCAGGGTGAACATGCGATGGCTCCGGGGATGTGGGGGAGAACACGGGGCGCGGAACGACATTACAGGGGTGCCTGTTGGTGAACCCCACCCACCGACCTTGCGGTCGGGGTTCACCAAGACCGCCTGTTGGTGAACCCCGACCGCAAGGTCGGCGGGTGCGTGAAGCAACCCCACCCACCGACCTTGCGGTCGGGGTTCACCAAGACCGCCGGGCGGTTCGCAAAAGTTTCGTGAACATCGGCCGCCGGCGGTTCCCTTTTCCGCCCCGGCCGGGTACCCTCTCCCACAGCCGCCTGCCTCACTTCCGGAGTCCGCTCATGAACCGCGTGTTGCTCGGCCTGGCCGCCGTCGCCGTCCTGGTCGCCGCCGTGTTCCTCGCCCGCACCGTGCCCACCGGCGCCGACCCGGCCAAGCCGCCGGCCGGGTTCCAGATCGCCAGCGAAGACAAGAACCCGTGGACGCACCTGAAGGTGAACGCCGACCCGGACCAGTTCCAGTTCGCGGTGGTGTCCGACCGCACCGGCGGGCACCGGCCGAAGATCTTCAGCCAGGCGGTGCAGCGGATCAACCTGCTCCAGCCGGAGTTCGTGCTGAGCGTCGGCGACCTGATTAACGGGTACACGACGAAGCAGGAGCAGATCGACAAGGAGTGGAAGGAGTTCACCGGGTTCACCGCCAAGTTCGAGATGCCGTTCTTCTACGTGCCGGGCAACCACGACCTGACCAACGCGGAGATGAACGCCGACTGGCGGGCGCGGTTCGGCCGCAAGTTCTACCACTTCGTGTACAAGAACGTGCTGTTCTTCGCGGTGAACAGCGAGGACGAGGACGCGGCCGAGAAGGACGAGAAGAAGAGGTACAAGGCGTCGTTCGTGTCCGCCGAGCAGACGAGGTACTTCGCCGAGGTGCTGAAGGCGAACCCGGACGTGAAGTGGACCATGATCTTCCTGCACAAGCCGCTGTGGATCGACACCGACCTGCAGAAGAACGGGTGGGCGGCGTTCGAGAAGGCGCTGGAGGGGCGGAAGTACACGGTGTTCTGCGGGCACGTCCACCGGTACCAGAAGTTCACCCGCAACGGCATGAACTACTACCAGCTGGCCACCACCGGCGGGGGCAGCCGGCTGCGGGGCGTGGAGTACGGCGAGTTCGACCACCTCACCTGGATCACCATGCGGAAGGACGGGCCGCTCATCTCCAACATCATGCTCGACGGCATCCTGCCGGAAGACCTGCGGGAGCCGCAGAGCGACGAACCGGGGGTGGAGGTGAAGAACCCGCCCAAGCCGGTGCCGGCGAAGGGCACGGTCACGCTCAACGGCAAGCCGCTGGCCGGGGCGACGATCGCGTTCTACCGCCCGCCGGCGGCCACCGCCGCCAACAAGAACTGGGTGTTCACAGCCGACGCCTGGACGGACGCGGACGGCAACTTCACCCCCAGCACCCGCAAGGGGTTCGACGGCCTGCCCGAGGGCGAGTACACGGTGACGGCGTTCCTGACCGCCGACGGCAAGTACTACAGCGGGGAGGTGAAGGAGAAGAACCGCCTGCCGGAGAAGTTCGGCGAGTGGAAGACCAGCCCGCTCAAGTTCACGTTCAAGGCGGGCGAGGTGATCAAGATCGACTTCCGGGATTGAACGGGGAAGAAGAATGCAGGATTCACCGCCGAGGGCACATGAGGGCGCAGAGAAGACAGAGTTTGAACCACAGAGGCACAGGGACACAGAGCAGACGGAAGACTGTTTTCAGAACGGTTTTTCTCGCCTTCTCTGTGTCCCTGTGCCTCTGTGGTTCAAACTCTGTCTTCTCTGCGCCCTCATGTGCCCTCGGCGGTGAATCCTGCTTTTCTCTCGGTGACTCTGTAGCGACCTCCGCTCGTACAATCACTCACGGGTTCCGTTCCCCGTTCCCCGAGGTGCCCGATGCCCCGTCGCATTCTGTCCGTCGCCGTCGGCCTGCTGGCGGTCGTCGCCATCGCCCCGGCGCAGTCGAACCTGCCGTCCGACCTGGCCCTGGTGCCCGGCGACGCCGTCGGGTTCGTCCACGTGAAGGTGGCCGAGGTGTGGAAGGCGGACGCCATGAAGGACGCCCGCACGGTGGTCGAGAAGGCCGGCCCGCAGGCGCTGGCCGCGCTGGACGAGCAGTTCCACCCGGCCCCGTCCACCATCGACCGCGTCACCGTGATCGCGATGCCGGGGGAGAAGGTGGACGGCCCGCCGGCCATCGCCACCGTGCTGGCGTTCAGCAAGCCATACGACGCGGCCAAGGTGCGGGCGGCGTACCTGCCGAAGGCGGAGGAAAAGAAGGCCGGCGGGAAGACGTACTTCGCCGATCTGAACAGCGGCATGGCCGTGCAGTTCGCGGACGACAAGACGCTGGTGCTGTCCGACCGCAAGACGCTGCCGGCGTTCCTGGAAGCGGCCGGCAAGGCGGATGGCGCGCTAAAGACGGCCGTCGCCGCCGCGGCCAAGCAGCAGTTCACCGCCGCGGTGAACGTGACCAAGCTGCCCCTGCCGCCGGACTTCGCCGACGGGCTGCCGCTGGACGTGCGGCCGGCGCTGAAGGCCGAGCGGGTGATGCTCACCCTGGCGCTGGCGGCCGAGACGACGGCTTCGGTGACGTTCGGGTACAAGAATGCGGCGGACGCGGCGGCCGGGGAGAAGGCCATCCGCAAGGCGGCGGAGATGGGCCGGCAGGCGCTGACAAAAGGGAAGGCGGAGGGGGAGAAGATGCTGCTCGGCACGGCCAAGAACCGGCCGAAGGGCACCCCCCGCCCGCTGGAAGACCTGCCCGAGGCGGTGATGGGGCTGGCCATGCTGGGCGGGGTGAACACCCTGGACGAGCTGCTGGCCAACCCGCCGCTGAAGACCGACGGCGACACGGTGGCGATGAAGCTGACCCTGCCGTCGTGGATGGGGTCGTACATGGGCGTGAGCATGGTGTCGGTCGGGCTGATGCTGCCGGCGGTGCAGAAGGTGCGGGAGGCCGCCGCCCGCATGAGCGGCAGCAACAACCTGAAGCAGCTCGCCCTGGCCATGCACAACTATGAGAGCGCCTACGGCAAGATGCCGTCGGCCGCCATCTGCGACCAGAACGGGAAGAAGCTGCTCAGCTGGCGGGTGGCCATCCTGCCGTACATCGAGCAGGAGAACCTGTACCGCCGGTTCAAGCTGGACGAGCCGTGGGACAGCGAGAACAACAAGGCGCTCATCCCGCTCATGCCGAAGACGTTCGCCGACCCGCGGGTGGCCGAGCCGACGAACGGGGAGACGTACTACAAGGTGTTCGTCGGCAAGCGGGCCGGGTTCGACTGGGAGAAGGGGCGCAACTTCGCGTCCATACCCGACGGCACGTCGAACACGGTGATGATCGCGGCCGGCGGCGACCCGGTGACGTGGACCAAGCCGGACGACTTCGAGTTCGACCCGTCGGACGAGAAGGCGAAGCTGCCGGAGGTGGTGAAGCCGTTCGACGTGCTGCTGGTGGCGTTCTTCGACGGGTCGGTGCGGACCATCAACCCGAACCGGACCGACTTCGACAAGATCATGCGGCTGCTCATCGACCCGACGGACGGGATGGTCATCCCGGACCTGGACAAGTGAGCAACGCGGTCGTCGGTGAACCGGCGGCGTCAGCCGCCTGGGTGTGCCAACCCA
>JALHQU010000238.1 GCA_022841795.1 Fimbriiglobus sp. | reverse complement strand
TCCTCCTTCTCCTCTTTCTTCTCCGGCTTCTTGTCGGCCGGCGTCTCCTTCTTCAGCCCGCCGGGGTTGAACGGGTTGGTGTCGTCGGCGAGGGCGGCGGGGGCGAAGGCCGCGGCCGTCAGCAGGGCGGCGAAGCGGCGGGTGCGAACGGTCATGCAGCGTGTCTCCGGGTGGTGCGAACCCCGCGCGGGGGTGAAGGGGTGTCCGAAATACCCCCTCACTCCCGCACGGGTTTCGCCGCGTGGTCGGGCGGTTGCCCTTTTCCCAGCTTCCCTGGAATGGTATTCCGCCGGGTCGAATGAGGGCAACCCGATTGCGCGGGGTGCCGTTGTTTACGGCGAACCCGGCCCGCGAGGGCCGCGGGTGCGAGCCAGCCAACACGCACCCACGAGCCTTGCGGCTCGGGTTCGCCAACACTGCTGAAACCCGTCGCCACATCCAGTGCGCCCGCGGAGGAGTGCGGAATGCCGACCGGAAGCCGACCGACCGTGTTCCGCTGGGCGGCGTGCGCCGGGCTGATCGCCGCGTCCGTGTTCGCCGCCGACCTGCCGGAGCCGGGCAAATTCCCGCCCATCAGCCTGCCGACGAAGGTGCCGGTGCCGGGGGACTACCCCGACCTGATCGTCGATCCGAGCGTGCAGCCGGCGCAGCGGCTCGGGGAACCGATCCCGCCGTCGGTGCCGGATTCGGCCGGGCCGACCGGCGTGAGCACGACCGGCGGTCGCGGGTCCGCCCCGGTGGTCGATCCGGCCCCGCCGGTGGTGCAACTGTCGGTGCGGACGCCGTCGCACGTGCCGACCGGCAAGCCGGTGCCGTACAAGGTGACTGTGACGAACAACTCGCAGTCGAAAGCCCTGCGGGTGCGGGTGCGGATGCCGTGGCCGGACGGTGCGGCAGAGGTGCGGAAGTGCGAGCCGCAGGCGATGCAGGCGAAGGAGACGCGGGAGCTGGCGTGGGACATCGGCAACCTGAACCGCGGCGAGTCGAAGGCGATCGACCTGGAGTTCCAGCCGAAGCCGGAGGTGAAGCAGATCGCCGCCACCGCCTATGTGTCGTTCGAGTACGGGGCGAAGGTGGAGACGGGCATCGACAAGCCGAAGGTAGCGGTGAAGAAGACGGCCAGCCCGCAGGTGGCGGTGGGCGAGCCGGCGACGGTGCGGGTGGAGGTGACGAACAGCAGCCAGGTGCCGGTGCCGAACGCGGTGCTGACCGAGAACGTGCCGGACCGCGTAGAGGTGCGGGGCGACGGCGATACCACCGCCAACCCCGGCCAGCGGCAGTGGAAGCTGGGCACCATCGGGCCGGGGCAGACGAAGACGGTGACGTACCAGTTGCTCGCCCGACAGGGGGGCGAGATGACCACCATGTCGTCGCTGGCGTGCGAGACGGGGGTGCTGGACGCCTCCGCTGCCCAGTCCGTTACGAAGGTGCTGCTGCCGGCGTTGCAGCTCGACTTCCGCGGGCCGGCGAAGGGCGAGGGGAAGGCGCCGGCGGTGTACACGGCGGTGGTGAAGAACGCCGGCACCATGCCGCTGGAGCAGGTGCGGCTGACGGTGGACGTGCCGGACGACCTGAGCGTGCAGAAGGTGACCAACGGCTGCCGGACGGACAAGAACCCGCGGGTGTGGGTGATCCCGAAGCTGGCCGCCGGCGAGGCGCAGGAGTTCCGGGTGCAGGTGGTGCCCGCGCAGGGCACGTCCGGGCGGCGGACGCTGAAGGCGTCGGCCCGCGATGCCAGCGGCCGGACCGACGCCCAGACCCGCGAGGCGATCACCGACTTCGTCGGCCGGGCCGATCTGAGCTGGAAGCCGACGTTCACCCCCGGCCGGCTGCCGGTGGGGCGGGAGGGGACGATCACGGTGCTGGTGCGGAACCAGGGGTCGGAGACGGACAAGGGCGTCCGCTTGCGGGTGATGCTGCCGCCGGAGGTGACGCTGAAGGACGCCATCCCGTCGAAGGCGTCGCTCGACCCGAACGACAACACGCTGGTGTTCCCGCCGCAGCCGGTGGCCCCCGGCAAGACGGGCGAGTTCACGGTGACGTACCAGGCCCGCACCCCCGGCCAGGCGCAGTTCCGCCTGCTGCTGGAGGGCGAGTCGCTGGAGAAAGCAATCACGAAGGACCAGGCGATCGAGATCGAGCGGTGAGGTCGGGTGATCTTCGCCGCGACCAGCGGGAGCGGAACCCGCTCCCGCTGGTCGCGGCGAAGACCTTGTAAAATGTCCTCATGTCTACCCCGCCGCCGCCCCGATCGACCGACCGCGAGTTCGGCATCCCGTTCCCCGGCACCGTCCTCGACCCCGCCGGCTGGTCGCAGACTGCGCTCAAAGAAATGCCGGCCGACGGGCGGCTGAGTTGGCCCACGCTGTTCGGCCGCACCGCCCCGGTGGTGCTGGATCTCGGGTGCGGGAACGGGCGGTACGCCATCGGCAGCGCCGTCGCCCGCCCGGACCACGACCACCTCGGGGTGGACGTGCTGCCGGTGGTCATCCGGTACGCCCGCAAGCGGGGCAACCAGCGGGGGCTGACCAACCTGAAGTTCGCCGTCCTCGGCGGGTTCGACCTGCTGGAGCGGTTCGTCGAGCCCGGCAGCGTGGCCGAAATCCACTGCTACCACCCGCAGCCGTACTACGACCCGGCGCTCGTCCACCGGCGGCTCATCACCCCGCAGTTCCTGGCCCTCGTCCACCGCTCGCTCGTGCCCGGCGGGCTGTTCGTCATCCAGACCGACAACCCCGGGTACTGGGCGTACATCCGCAAAGTGGTGCCGGTGTTCTTCGAGTTCGCCGAGCGGCCGGGCCGCTGGCCGGACGCGCCGAAGGGCCGCACCCGCCGCGAGATCATCGCCACCAAGCGGGGGTTGCCGGTGTTCCGCGGGAGCGGCATCGCGAAGGTGAACCTGAGCGCGGCCGACGCGGTGGCGATGGCCGAGAAACTCCCCCCGCCCACGTTCGACGCCGACCGCAGGTTACGGGAGTTGGATCAACTCGGCTGACCCGACCCTGCCCTCCGCACAGTCTGCGGAAACGGGTGAAGTGGGCGAACGCACCCGGACGATACAGTTGGCGTCGGCGGCGTCGGCGGGGTAAGTCCCGCAGGCGTCGGCGACCGCGTCGGCGGCCCCTCGCACGGAGGCGACCCGCCGCTCGCACCCCCCGGTTCTGTCCGGGCCGTCGTCCGCGTCCCCCCATGTGCGGGCGGCGGCCCGGCAGACTCGCCCCCGTCTTCACCCCCACGGATGGGTTCGATCATGCGTCGCGTAGCCGTTCTGTGTACGATCCTCGGTGCGATCGCGTCGGGTGCCGGGTGCAAGGTGATCACCGGCCAGCACGACTGCCTGTACGACCCGGCGGCTTACGCCCTGCCGCCGACGGACGCCAAGCTGCCGTACGCCACCGTCGGCGCGCCGGTGTCCGGCGTCGGCGTGCCGGCCACCCCGGTGGTCGTCCCGACCACCCCGGCCGACCTACCCACCCCGAAGAAAGAGCAGTGAGATTCGGGCGGAACCGAAACGGTCCGGGCCGGCGAAGGGAGATCTCCCTTCGCCGGCCCGGACCGTTTCGGTTCAATTCAGTTCAGTGGAGCGGAAGAGGATTGAACTCTCGACCTCTGCAGTGCGATTGCAGCGCTCTCCCAGCTGAGCTACCGCCCCGTGTGGCTGAATCTTAGACCCGGTTCGGCCGGCTGGCAAGGGGTGTTGCGGCACCCGGTGGTGTACACTGGGGGTGGAGGACACGCCGATGGCCACCGACCTGCTCACCCCGCCGACGACCGAGCCGTACCTGGCGCGGGCTACCCGCATCCTGTCCGGCGGCGTGCGGCCGGACGACGTGCTGCCCGTCACCCCGGAGGTGGCCTATGCCGTCGACACCTTCGTGAACTTTCTCCGCACCGAGTTCCAGACCGAAGCGGACGAGAAGCGGAAGGCCGAGTACCGCTCGCGAATGCTGATATCGTTTCACCACCCGGGGGTCTGGATTGCGTACCTGGAGACGCAGTACGGGCCGGTCGTGCTGGCGGTCGGTGAGGGTCAAGTGGGGGAGTTCGTCCGGACGATTCCGTACGAAGTGTGCAAAGACGCGATCTACACGATCCCGGAGAACTGGTACGTCGATTGAGGTGCCATGCCCACGTTCTCGATCCCCGTCACCTACCAGATACGGGTGCCCCGCAACCCGTACAGCCGGATTCGGCGTCACCTGACCGCCGATGTCGCCGCGTCCGCATTCGACACCAGCGGTCGCCTGCGACAACTCGGGCGGTGCATCCTCGACACCGGCTGTAGCACGACCGTGATGAGCGCGACCGGCGCCCGGCTGCTCGACATCCCGTTCCCGACGGACGACCCGCAGGAGTTGACCCTGAACACGGCGAACGGGGCGGTCCGCTCGACGGTGTACGACGGCGAGTTGAAGTTGCAGTTCGACGCCTGCCCCGGTCATACGTTCCGGCTGTTCTGTCTGTTCTCGGAGAACCACATGCCGGCCGCGCCGATCCTGCTCGGGCTACACGACCTGATCGAAGTGTTCCGCGTCACGTTCGACGGCACCCGCTCGCCCGGCTCGGAACTCGGCCGCGTCACCTTCGCCACCCACCCCTGACCCGCCGCCCCACCTCCCGCCAGAACCCCCACGCGAACCCCAGGTGGATGCCGAAGAACACTAGCGGGATGCGGACGCCGACCGCCGGCGGGTGGCCCGCCGCCAGCTTCACCGTCATGCCGGCCACCACCAGCAGGTACAGCGCGAGCAGCCCGCCGTACACCCACAGCAGCGGCGGGTACGCCACGCACAGCAGCGGGCCGACCACCAGCCACAGCACCCAGAACGGCGGGACGAGGGCCGGCACGGTGAGCGACCGCGGGTGCTTGAACGCCAGTCGCGCCCGCCCGCACCCGTACCGCCCGAGCTGGGTGAACAGCGCCCGCCAGCTGCCCCGCGGGTGGTACACCACCTTCAGCTTCGGCTCGAAGTAGCACGTCCGGTCGGCGTCATGCACCCGCTGGTTGAACTCCACGTCCTCGCACGCATCGAACCGCTCGTCGAACAGCCCGACGGCGTGGAACACCTCCCGCCGGTACGCCACCGCCGTGTTCTGCGGGGGGATGAACTTCGGCTGGTCGGAGAAGATGTCCGAGTCCGGGTTGTGCCCGAGCCGGCTGGCGCGGGCGACGGACACCGCCTGCTGGAACGGAGTCGGGTTCGGGGCGTCGAGCGGCTGCGGCCGGCCGAGGGTGTCCGCCCCGGTGGTCTCGAACGCCGCCACCAGGTTCCGCAGGTACTGCGGGTCGGTGATCTGGCAGTGCCCGTCCACCACCACCGCGTACCGCCCGGTCATGTGCCGCACGCACACGTTCCGGGCGGCGCTGGAGAACCGCTTCGGGTTGTACAGCAGCTTCAGGTTGGGGAACTCGGCCTGCAGCCGGCGGACGGTGGGCACGGTGGCGTCGGTGCTGAACCCGTCGGCCACGATCACCTCGTAGCGGTCCGGCGGGAAGTCTTGGGTGAGCAGCGAGCGGAGGGTACACTCCACGCTCGCCCCCTCGTTCCGCACGGGAACGACGACGGTGACGGTCGGCATCCGTGCCTCCGGGTGTTTTGCGGCGAACCCGGCCCGCGAGGGCCGTGGGTGCGAGCCGGTCGTGGTTGGCACCCACGGCCCTCGCGGGCCGGGTTCGCCAAAGCCGAATCACTCCCCCGCCGGGCGGCGGGGCGGGCGGTGGTACAGCCGCTTCAGCCCGAGCAGCTTCAGCCCGGTGCAGGCCAGGCAGTACACGTCCATCGCCGGTCCCATGCGGGCGATGTAGTGCCGGTCGTACACCAGCTTGTTCCACACCGTGCGGATGCTGCTGTCCGGCGGCAGGTGGATCTGGGCGAACCCGGTGATGCCCGGCCGCACCGCGTGCCGCCCGTCGTACCCGCCGATAGACACCCGCAGGTCGGACACGATCTCCGGCCGCTCCGGCCGCGGGCCGACCAGGCTCATGTCCCCGATCAGCACGTTCCACAACTGCGGCAGCTCGTCCAGGTGCAGCGCCCGCAGGACGCGGCCGACCGGGGTGATCCGCGGGTCGCCCTTCACGCTCCACTGGATACCGGTCCGCTTCTCGCACTCGTGGTACATGGTGCGGACCTTGTAGATGACGAACACCCGCCCGCCGCGGCCGACCCGCGTCTGCGAGTAGATCGCCGGCCCGCGGCTGGTGGCCCGCACCAACAACAACACGGCGGCGGTGAGCGGCAACGTCAGCACGAACAGCGCGGCCGCCAGGGCGAAATCAAAGGCCGCCTTCGCCGGGTACGCCGCCCGCACCGGCACCGCCACCGACGTGACCGGCGGGGGGGCGTGCGGCGGGGCGGAAGCGGGGGCGTGCAACGCGGGCCTCGGGCTGACCCGATGGGGGATCGGTTTGGTGACGGTGTTCATCCGAACGAAAACCCTCTGGGCGGCCGCGGGGCGTCGCGGTCGGCGGAGCGGGCGGGGCGAAATCGGGCGGGGGCGATCACTGGCCGGCCAGAAGGCCGGCGTACTGGGCGAACGCGGCGGCGACGAACGTCCGCACGGCCGGCAAATCACCGTCCGCCGAGGTGTCGCCCGGCGGCACGGCGGTGACGGCGTACAGCTTGAACAGCCGCGGCTCCCTCAGGTACGCCAGCCGCGGGCTGGTCGGCACGTCCCACCCGGCCCCGGCCGACCACGCCCACCGCACCCGGTGCCGCTCGACGGTGGTGGCCGTCTTCTTCTCGAACTCGGCCACCAGGTAACTGGCGGTGCCGCCGCCGGGCAGGTCGATCGTCTCCCGCTTCGGCGGGCGGACGGTGGTGTACCCGCTGCTGGGGTAACACACGTCCGGCGTGTGTGTCGAGACCGCTCCGGGCGGGCCGGAGGTGATGGAAACCACCACTGCCGGATTTCCGGACGGGGAGGTGTACTGGCGGCAGTTGACGACGCTCCGCTCCTTCACCGGCAGCTCGCTCGGGATGTCCTTCGACTGGTAGTCGCCCAGCGCGACGGCGTGGGCGTGGGCGGCGGCCGCCCGCTCCGGGTTCGGCTGGAGGGTGGTCCAGCGGTGGGTGATCGCCCCGTGGGCGATGGCGGCGGCGGCCACCAGCAGCCCGCACAGGAGGAACGAAAGGGTGCGCATCATGGGTTCGGACTCCGTTCCGAAGGTCGAAATCAGTCGCGGACTTGGCCGGGCAGACCGAATCCGCACGTTGCCCGGTTCGCGGCTGTTTCTTCAGCCGCCAGGACGGTTCGATGTTTTCAGGCCCGAAGGGCCGAACTCCCTCAGCCCAGGGCAAGCGAGCGGAGCGAGCGACGCCCTGGGATACCGCGGCCAAGCACCCAAGCCCTGAAAGGGCGCCCGACCGTAGCCCGCCCCTTCGGGGCTTGTTTCTATTCCCTGCGTTCCCCCAGGCCTGGGCGCGCCGTCGGCTCGCTCCGACCTGGGCTGAGGGAGTTCGGCCCTTCGGGCCTCCGGACACAGTGCCCCGACTCACTGTTCTGGAGCATCCCAAGCCCACCCACGGCCGTGGGTGGGCGTTCCGATCAACACAGCGCCTCGCTCGGGGTGGCGCCCAGGTACACCACGCCCGAGAACGGGATCTCCATCGCCGCCACCCGCTCGGTCGCCTTCTTCAGCATGGGCACGCGGGTGTCCCGGTACAGGGCGCACAGCAGCACCACCTCGGACCGGCGGGCCACCTCCACGCTCTCGGCGGCGGTGAGCAGCGCGTGCCCGTGCAGCACCACGCAGTCGAACGGCTCCTTCAGCCGGCCGAGCAGGGCCTCCAGCCGCCCGCCGACCGCCGCCTGCCGGGCCTCGTCCGTCCACTTGCCGGCGGTGAGGAAGTGCAGGCCGTTGGGCAGCACCTGGATGGTGCGGCGGAAGTCCGCCTCGCCCCGCAGCAGCTCGCACACCCCCAGGTCGTTGCCCACCCCGGCGTAGGCGTGCAGGGCCGGGTTCCGCAGGTCGAAGTCGGCCAGCAGCGTCTTGTACCCGGCCTGCGCCAGGCTGCTCGCCAGGCCGAACGCGGTGAACCCCTTGCCCTCGTCGCCGAGCGGGCTGGTGACGGTGACGGTGGTGGCCCCGCGGGCCAGCCACGTCTGCGCCACATACGACCGCAGCTTGTCGATCGCCTCGTTCACCTCCGCCCGCTTGGCCGGGTCGCGGGCGGTGGCCGCGTCCGGCAGCCACGGCACCACCCCCACCACCGCGGTCGGGGCGGACCCCCGCAGCTCGGCCAGCGACGACACCTTCCGCGCCCGCATCTCGACCAGCACCATCAGCCCGGCGACGGCCACGAACCCGAGCACCCCGGCGAACACCGTCGCCAGGATCTGCTTGTTCGTGTCCTTCTGCATCGGGGTGGAGGCCGCCTGCTGGACGATCACCCGGTCCGGGGCGTTGGCGTCCAGGTCGGCCTCCAGAAACCGCTTGGACAGCTTGGCGTAGGTCTCGTCCAGCATGAGCAGGGCGGTGGCGTCGGCGCTGATCTGTTTGTCCCGGTTCGCCAGGTCGCGGCGGGCCTCCGGCGGGTTCGGGATTTCGGCCAGCTCCTTCTTCGTTTTCGCCAGTTCGGCCGCGTTCAGGTCGTGCTTGATCCCTTCCAATTTCAGGGCGTTCTGGGCCTGCCGCAGCCGGGTCTGGACTTCGGCCACCACCGGCTTGCGGACGGCGTCGGTCGCCTCGGCCAGCTTCGTGCGAAGCACCTTCTCCGCCTCCACCTCGGCCGCCTCCGCCCGCTCCTGCGCCCGCCGCACCGCCTCGCTGCTCGGGTTGTTCACCTCCGACTGCTTGGCCGCCGCCTCGCGGCCCAGCTTCTTGGCCGTTGCCACCGCCTTCAGGTAGTCCGGGTCTTTCTCCCGCACCGCCTTCTCCAACTCGTTCGGGATGGGGGCGTCCATCGCCTCCTGAAGCTCCTTCTTCAGCCCGTTCAGCCCCTCGGTGAGCAGCTTGATGTTCGCGGCCAGCGTCGGCAGCCCCCGCTCCAGTTCGATGGCCCGGTCGTTCAGCTTGGTAAACTTGGCCTGCTGCATCCGCTCGGTCTCGCCGGTCGGGCCGACCGGGGCGCCGATCGGCTGCTTCTCCACCACCGCCCCCCCCCCGGCTGGGCGGAGGGCGTTCGGGTCGGGCGGCTGCGGCCCGCCGGCCTGCACCAACCCGCCCGCCGGTTGTTGGGCGCCGGCCACCGCCGGCCCGACATCGGTGCCCAGCCCGAGCTTCGCCCGCAGTTGCTTCTCCATCGCGATCCGGGCGGCGGCGATGGCGTCCCGCTGGTCCTTCCGCTGGTCCTTCTCCTTGTACACCACCTGTTTCATGTACGCGTCGGTGATGGCCTGCACGATCTTCCGCACGTCGTCCGGGTTCTCCCCGGCCAGCGTCATCTTGATGATCTCCGACCCCTCCTTCGACGACACGATCAGCTTCTCGTCGAAGAACTTGTACGGGTCCTTGTGCTGGCGGATGGTGGGCAGTTCGCTCAGCCGGTACTTGGCGTCCAGCATGGCGGTGGCGTACACGTCCTCCGTCTGGATGAGCGAAGCGGTGGACTTGACGTAGGTGGTGAACTCGCTCCGGCTGGCCGTCCGGGCGTCCCCGCCGGTTACGGAGCGGTCGCCTTGGGACACCCGGAACATGGCCACGGATTCGTACTTCGGCGGCAGCAGCAGCCAGGCGGCGTAGGCCAGCCCGCCGCCGAGCAGGGCGCCGCAGAACAGGATGGTGAGCCAGTGCAGCCGCAGGTAGGTGAGCGCGCGGGCGGCCGGGTTGTCGGCGTCCGGCGGGGCGGCCGG
>JALHQU010000237.1 GCA_022841795.1 Fimbriiglobus sp. | reverse complement strand
CAGCCGCCTGGGTCGATCCCACCCAGGCGGCTGACGCCGCCGGTTCACCCAGAAAGTATCACGCCGGTCGGGTGTACAGCACCGGGGTGGTGGGGGTGCCGTCGTAGTCCGTCCAGCGGTGGGCGGCGTAGTCGTACAGCCGGCAGGTGCGGAGGGTGTCCATCAGCATGTGCGGCCGCCAGATCACCCGCACCATCTCCGTCCGGTACTTGGTCGAGAGTTCGTGCTGGGCTTCGGGCAGATGGTACAGCGGCACCATCGGGTCGGTGTGGTGGGCGGTGTGTTCCATGATGTGCCGCATCAGCCAGCGGAACCCGCGGGGGAACTGTAGGTACGGGGTGGCCTGCACCTGCATCTGGAAGAACGACGGGCTGGGGGCGTCGAGCTTGGAGAACCACGCCACCTTCGGGTGGGTGTGCTGCTGGAAGATGATGAACCCGATCAGCCAGTTCCACACGAACTGCGGCAGGGCGAACCCGACCAGCCAGTTCCAGGCGACGCCCCACGGCTGCCAGCCCGCCGCCCACGCCAGCCCGGTCAGCCACACGGCCACGAACCCGACCACGAACAGCCGGTCGAACTGGAACGCCCGCGGGTTCTTCGGCCGGTGCGCCTTCGCCGGCAGGAATTCCCACTTCAGCCAGATGTCGGCGAAGTAGTACAGCCCGATGCCGTACCAAGTCCGATAGCGGCGGGTCAGCCACCGTTTCCACATGGGGAACGCCCGGTACTCGGCCGGGTCGAGCGGGGGGAACGACGAGTCCTTCTCGCGGATGTTGGTGAAGGCGTGGTGCAGCCGGTTGTGCGAATGCACCCACGAGCTGAGCGGGTGCAGGGCCGGCAGCAGGCCGAACCGGGCGGCCAGCCGGTTCATCCACCGCCGCGGGAACAGTGCGCCGTGCGCGGCGTCGTGCCCGACCACGAACACCACGGCGATGAGCAGCCCGTTCACCAGGGCGAGGGGGATTTGTGCCCACCACCACGGCAGCACCGCCACCAGCACCGCCGTGAGCAGCCACGCCCCGCCGGCCCCGAGTAGCGACAGCAGCCCGAGGCGAATCGACCGCACCCGTCGCTCCGGTTTCATCCGGCTGCGGACCTGATCCGGCGACTGATTGATGGACGATTGGCGGGGCTTGCGGTCGGCGGCAACGGCGGGTGCGGTCATCAATGGGGTCTCACCGGGCGGAACTGGCAGAGTATGCGCGGCCATCGGCACCCGCAACGGCAACTTGTCTTGTTAGCCCGACGCGCCAGCGAGGGGCCAACCACGATTGCACAGGTGGTTTGTACCTCGCTGGCGCGTCGGGCTAACTTTTCTGCAACACCAGATCGACCACCCAACACCCGCGGGCGTGTGGCCCCGGCCCGCGGCAGTGGGCGAGCACATTCGGGTGGTCGCCCCCGGCCTCTTCGAGCGCGTCCGCGAGGATCGGCAGGCGGTCGAACGCCCGCTCGGCGTAGATGCCGGCCGCGAGCGCGACGACGGTTTCGGTCCGCCACGCCGGATCGAACGCGACCGGGCGGGACGGGTTGCCGGCAACGCAGCGGATCAATTCGCATTGGAGCGTGAGTTCGTGCTGTGCGAAGGATTCGCTCAACTCTTTTCCCACCACCTCCCTCATTGCCCGGAACAACTCGGCATGGAGCCACTCTCGTAGCCCCAGTACGACAACGGCGGCTTCGTGGTAAAGTCCTTCCCGCAGGCTGCCAAGTGCGTCACGCGCCATGTCATGTGTCAGGCGCAACTGTTCCGCGCTGGCTTCGCCGTCAGCGAATTGCTCGTTGACTTCGATCAACTCTCGGTTGCGAATGTTGTGTAGAAGGTGTTCGATGCGACGGCAACACGCACAAGCAGCGAGTCGGAGTTTCCGCTGGCTCGTCAGCCCCGGTGCGTCCACCTCGATGCGTCGGATGAAGATCTCGTTGACCACCTCCTCTCGAAGAGAGTCCGGCCCCCGCAAGAACAACAGCATGTCAGTGGGGTCGTCGCACGACTGCCACTCGGCTTCGGTCATGACTTGCCCCCGACCTTTCGGTGGTCTCGCTTCAGCGCAATCCCCAGTGCCGGCAGCGCCATTCATTCCAACGCTGTTTCTTCCGGCCGAGGGCAGATGATTCCGGAAAGGGGTCCCCCCACCCGACCGGAATCAATGAGAGACGGGCTGCGGCGCGCCGTCAAATGATCGGGTTCCACGCCCGCCCATCCGCCGCCATCAGCTTGTCGGCGCAGTCCGGCCCCTGGCTGCCGACCGCATACTCCATCGGCTGCGGGGTCTCCGCCCGCTCGCTGGCCTGGATGATCGGGTCCATGATCTCCCACGCCCGCTCGATCTCGTCGCTCCGCATGAACAGGCTGGCGTCCCCTTGGATGGCGTCCAGCAGCAGCCGCTCGTACGCCTCCGGCAGGGCCTTCGTGGCGTACGCGTCCTTGTAGTTAAACGCCAGGTCTCGCGGCTGGAGGGCCACCCCGTCCACGCTCGGCACCTTCGTCTGGAAGTTCAGGTCGATGCCCTCGTTCGGCTGGAGCACCAGCCGCATGTGGTTGCACTTCAACGTCTCGCCGGGCGGCAGCGGGAACAGCAGGTGCGGCGGGCAGTGGTACTGGATGAACACCTCGCTGTACCGGGACTTCATCCCCTTCCCGCTGCGGAGGTAGAACGGCACGTTCTTCCACCGGGCGTTGTCGATGTTCAGCTTGATGGCGGCGTAGGTGGGCGTCTTGGTGGTGCCCGGCACGCCGGGTTCGCTCCGGTAGCCGGCGTACTGGCCGACGCTCACGCTCTGGCAGGCCTGGTCGAAGCTGGGGATGACGACGCTGTCCAGCACCTTCACCTTCTCGTTCCGCAGGGTGTCGGCCGAGTGCCGAGCGGGGCTTTCCATTGCCACCAGGCTCAGCACCTGCAGCAGATGGCTCTGGAACATGTCCCGCAGTACGCCGGACCCGTCGTAGTACGCCCCCCGCTTGCCCACCGTCACCGTCTCGGCCACGGTGATCTGCACGTGGTCGATGTACTGGTAGTTCCACAGCGGCTCGAACAGGGTGTTGGCGAACCGGAACACCAGGATGTTCTGCACCGTCTCCTTGCCCAGGTAGTGGTCGATGCGGTACAGCTGGCTCTCCCGCCAGTGCTTGTGCAGCGCCTCGTTCAGCGCCTTCGCGGTGGCCAGGTCGTGGCCGAACGGCTTCTCGATCACCAGCCGGCGGAACCCGCCGTTCTCTTGGCTCAACCCGGCCTCGCCGAGCGCCGTACTCACCTGCGGGTACAGTTCCGGCGAGATGCTCAGGTAGTACACCCGTCGTCCGTTCTCCCCGCCCTCGTTCGCCGTGAACCACTGCTGGATCGGCGCCACCCCGCCCGGCTTGGTCACGTCCGCGCTGACGTAGTGCAGCCGTTTGGCGAACTCGGCCCACTCGTCGGCCTTCCACTCCTCGCCGGACGACTTGAAGGCGTCCTTCACCTTCGTCACGATCTGCTCGCGGAAGCTGTCGTCGGTGAACTCGGACCGGGCGACGCCGAGGATGCGGGCCTCGGGCGGCAGCCGCTTCTTGATCGCCAGGTTGAACAGGGCCGGGATCAGCTTGCGGCCGGTCAGGTCGCCGGACGCGCCGAAGATGACCACGGTGAGCGGTTGAGCCATTGCGGGAGTGCCAAAGGGGAACGGGCGAAACCGACGGGCGTGTTTTACGGATGGCCCGGCGTCCCGGCGTGCCGGCTATTCCGGTGGCGCCGGGTGGGAGGGGTGTGCGGCGGGCGGAAGTTTCCCAGTCGGCGGTTGAGCGGCGGGGCGGCGGCGGCTACCGTAAAGATGTCGCCGCTCCTCCGGGGCACCCGCCGTGGCACTCACCGACGTCGATAAAGACCTGCTCAAGCGGTGTCTGGCGAAACAGCCGGGGTCGTGGAACGACTTCGTCGATCGGTATCTGACGCTCATCTACCACGCCATCCACTACACCGCCCACCTGCGGAGCGCCCGCGTCACCCCGGAGGACGTGGAGGACATCGCGTCCGAGGTGCTGGTGCAGATCGTGGGCAACAACTACCAGGTGCTCCGCGACTTCAAGGGCACGGCCAGCCTGGCGACGTACCTGACGGTCATCGCCCGGCGGATCTGCGTGCACGAGCTGTCGCGGCGGCAGGCGGTGCGGGACTCCATCCGCAAAGGGGAGTCGCGACTGCCGGTGGATGAGCCGGACGAGACGGCGGCCACGGCCAAGGCCCAGGACAAGCTGGAGGACGTGGAGGCGCTGTTGCGGAAGCTGGGCGGCAAGGAGCGGGAGATCGTGCGGCAGTTCTACCTGGAGGGTCGCACCTACGAGGAGATCAGCACCGAGCTGAACGTGCCGGTGAACAGCATCGGGTCGGTGCTGACGCGGGCGCGGGCGAAGCTGCGAGAACTGTCCAAGTCGTACACCGAGATTCAGGCGCTCGCCCCGCGGCCGAAGCAGGCGGCGTCGAAGGGGTCGGTGGCGAACAAGGCGAAGCCGGCCGACCCGCCGAAGTGACCGACTCACTTCGCGGCGATGCACACCACCGCCGTCGGCTTGCGGGCGTGCGGCCCCTCGTGGTTGCACGTCGCCACGAACAGCCGCCCGCCGTGGACCGTCACCCCGCCGTACACCATGCCCGGCGCCTTCACCGCTGGTTCGGCGCCCAGGTCCAGTTTCCACATCGGCACACCCTTCAGACTGACGGCGTGAACCGTCCCGGCCAAATCCGCCGCGTACACCACCCCGGCGGCCACCGCTGGCGGCGCGAACATGGCCGCCTTCGCGTCGTAGATCCACTTGCGGTCGCCGTCGGTCAGCGAGTACGCCCGCACCTTGCCGTCGGTGGCCGTGACGATGGCGACATCATCGACGATCGCCGCGCACCCGGTCACCCCGCCGGGCACGTCCTTCCGCCACTTCGGGGTGCCGGTCGTCAGATCGAACGCCGCGATCTCCCCCTTCGCCCCCTTGATCTGCTCCGGGTACAGCCCGACGGTGCTGCCCGTCACGATCACCGTGTCGCCGCTCACGCTCGCCCCGCCCCACGGGTTGGCGGTCAGCTTCTGCGTCCACGTCACCTCGCCGGTCTTGATGTCGAGGGCGAACACCGCCCGCTCGCCCACCTTCTCCTTGTCCAGGAACCCGCTGCACGCGATCACCACGTCGCCGACCACGTTCACCGCCGCATCGACGTGCCACTTCTTCGCCCCGACTTGCCATGCCACCTTCGGCGCCGGCCGCGGCAGTTGGTCCTCGCTCGGCGGCACGGCGAAGTCCGGATCCTTCTTCTTCGCCTCCTCAAACTTTGCCTGCAACTCCTTCCACTTCGCGTCCTGCAACTTCACCACCTCGGCGGCGGACACGTCCTTGCCGTCGAGCGTCAGTTTGTCCGCGTCCACGCACAGCACGCCGGCCGACCCCGCCCCGACGAACACCTTCCCGCCGACGATCGTCGGCCCGCCTTCCAGGTGGATCAGGTTGCCGGGCAGCGTGAGCCGCCACACCGGGCGGCCGGTGTCGGCGGCCAGCGCGTGCAGCGCCCCGCCGCTGTCCTGGTGCAACCCGTCGCCGAGGACGACCAGATTGCCGCTCACCGCCGGAGACGACACCGACGCCAGGGTGAGCACCGGGGCGGAGCGGGACCACACCGGCTTCTTGCCGTCGGAGAGCGGGACGGCGGACAGCGTCGGCCGGTTGAACGCCCCGAACCCGGAGATGAGAAACTGATCGCCGACCGGCACCGGGGCGGCGATGAAGTGGTCCTGCGACGCGAGTACCCACAGCACGGTCGGCTTGTCCGGGCCGGGCTTGCCGTCGGTGTTCCCGGTGCGGGCCGGGTTGCCACGGTAGGTGGCCCAGGGTGTCGGTTCGGATGAAAACAGTTCACCGCAGAGGGCGCAGAGGGCGCAGAGGGAAAGAACTGCTTTGCTGGTGCCGATCATTCGTTTTCCTCAGCGCCCTCTGCGCCCTCTGCGGTGAATCCTTCTTCTATTCCACCGCCACCCGCACCGGGTCCGTGCCCACCGTCGCCTTCGCCGTCTTCGTCTTGCCGTCGGTGCCGCGGACGCTGACCGTGTACTCGCCCGGCGGGAGGGCGAACCGCGGGGTGAGCCAGCCCTGCCCGCCGCGGCCGTCTCCGCCGAGCAGCTGCCGGTACGCAGCCACTTTGCCGTCCGCCCGGCTCAGGCTCACCACCTCGCCGGCCCCGTGTGCCCACGCCGGCAGCTTCACCGTCAGCACCGCCCGACCGCCGGCTATCGGCGTGCCGTACAGCACGCCCGACTCCTGCCCCTCGTTGTGCAACAGCACATCCAGCCGGCCGTCGCCGTTCAGGTCGGCGAACGCCGCCGCCTGGGTGTTGAACACCTTCTGGTGCAGGCCGACGGCCTGGGTGCGGTCGGCGAACGTGCCGTCGCCGGTGTTGCGGAAGTAGCGGTTCGGCCCCTTCAGGCACGTCACCAGCAGGTCGAGGTGGCCGTCGTTGTCGAAGTCGCCCCACGCTGCCGCGACCGCGTGCCCGAGGTGGCCGTCCAGCTTCGCCTTCGCGGTCACGTCCTCGAACCGTCCGCCGCCGAGGTTGCGGAACAGCTTGCCCGCCCCGTCGGTCTGCGGGACGAACAGGTCGATGAGCGCGTCGCCGTCGAAGTCACCGAGAGCGGGTCCGACCCGGCCGGGGGTGTACTTGATGCCGCTGTCCGACTGCGGCGTGAACCGCCCGCCGACGTTGCGGTACAGCACCCCGGTGCCACTGCCGAACAGGAAGTCCGGCTTGCCGTCGTTGTCGAAGTCGGCGACGGCGAGGGTGTCGCCCTTCGGCTCGCCGCCCAGCCCCCACGCCGCGGTCGCATCGACGAACCACGGGTCGCCGCCGACCGCCGCCTGACCCGCCGCGAAGTAGAACCCGTAATCACCGTCCAGGTTGCACACCTTCAGCACCAGCCGGTTCTTGCCCGGCTTCAGCTTCAGTGTCAGCCGCGCCTGGTCCGGCGCGGCGACGTGGTAGGCGCTCTCGGCGTGCAGCTTCTCGCCGTTCAGCCACACCGTCAGCGTGTCGTCGAACCCGAACGACGCCGGCACCTCGACCGCGTTCGCCACCTCGATCTCGCGGTACAGGTACGTCGCGCAGTTCGCCCCGAACTCGGCCAGGGAGTTCACCCCGTTGTCCTCGTACTTCTTCGCCGTCCACTTGATCTCCGCGTCCCGCTTGCCCTTGTACACCTTCGCCGGGTCGATGCCCTTCGCCAGCTCCTTCTCCGGCTCGAACACGGTGTCGAAGTTCTTCTTCGGGTCGGGCATGTGGCGGAACGGGCCGACGGCGTGCCAGTCGCCGAACTTCGGCGGGGCGAGCTTGGCGGCGGCGTCGGCCGGGCGGCGGTTCAGGTACAGCCGCAGGCCGTGGAACCCATTCGCCAAGAGCACGTCCGGCTTGCCGTCGGCGTCGAAGTCGCCCCAGGCGGCGGCGGTCAGGTTGTACCCGGCCTCCGTCGGCAGCAGGCGGGAGTCGTCGCGGAACTGGGCCTTGCCCAGGTTGGTGTACAGCCGCGGGCCGGCGGGGGTGGCGAGCAGCAGGTCCGGGCGGCCGTCGCCGGAGTAGTCGGCCCACACCGCGGCGCGGGCGCCGCCGGAGAAGCCGGGCAGGGCGGTCTCGCTGAACCCGTCGTCCCCTTGCAGCAGCAGTTGCACCCGGTTCGCCCCGCACAGGCACACGTCCGGCTTGCCGTCGCCGTCGATGTCCAGCACGGTGACGGCCTGGGCGTCGGCGTCCGACTTGCCGAGCGAGGCCAGCTTGTCGAACCCCGGCCAGCCGGTCAGCTTCCGCACGTCGTCCCCGGCCCCGCCCCAGCCGACGAAGTCCCGCTTCGGGTTGTAATCCTGTAGCTTCAGGCTGGCCTTCAGCCGCTGCACCTTCGCCGTCTTCTTGTGCAGCAACTCTTTGTCCCCGTCTACCAGGCACGGCACCACCACCTCCTTGCTCTCCAGGATGTCCTTCACCGCCTGGGCCAGCTTGTCCGCCTTGCCGAAGTACGATCGCAGCAGGAACGGCTCGGCGTGCGTCATCCCCCACCACTCGCCGTTCGGGTAGCACTGGTACCAGTTGCCGCCGATGCACGTCTCGCTCGCGCTGCCGTTGCTGAAGAACACCGCCGACTTGCCCGGCTCGGCCCAGGTCATGATCTCCTGCCACTCGCCCGGCCGCAGCCCGTTCTTGCCGATGTTGTGCTTGATGACGGCCGCATCCATCTTCCCTTTGATGTCCGCCACCTTGCGGTACACGATGAGCTGGTTCGCCTTGTCCACCTTCTCCACCACCATCGAGCAGATGATTGTGGACTGCTGGACGACGCTGCCGAGCGACTGCGGCGCCTCGACGTAGGCGCCCGCGGGGGAGGCAACGAGGAGTGCGAAGGCGAGGGCGAGGCGGAAGCGGGGCATGACGGGCCTCGGAGGTAGGTGCGTTTGAACCGGACGAACCACAGAGGCACAGGGACACAGAGAGGACATCAGAACGGTGATATCAGAACTCTGTTCCCCGCCTTCTCTGTGTCCCTGTGCCTCTGTGGTTCGTCCTCCGTCCGGGTTCACTTCTTCAACTTCCCCAGCCGCTCCTTCGCCGCCTTGTGCCAGTCGCCGTCCGGCGGGGCGTCCTTCAGCACCCGGTTCAACACCTTCTCGGCGTCAGCCGGCTTGCCGTCCGCCTCGAACGCGCGGGCGGCTTCGATCCCGGCGGCGAACCCCACCTCCGGGTAGTCGTAGGTGTACGGCACCACCAGGAACGCGCCGGCCGCGTCGGCGTACCGCTTCTGGGCGAACCGGACGTGCCCGATGCCGAGCTGCGCCTTCGCCGCCGTCTCGGACTGCGTGGCCGCGATCACCGCCTCGAACGCCTTCACCGCCTCGTCGTGCTGGCCCTTCGCCTGGAACACCAGCCCGACCGCGTACCGGGCGTCGGCGGCGTGCGGGTTGCCGTTGCCGAAGCGGGTGAGCAGCGTCTCGAACGTCTTGCGGGCGTCGTCCGGTTTATTCGTCGCCAGCAGGGCGTGGCCGAGACGCAGGAGTGCCCGGTCGCTGATTCCACCGACGGTGTGCCATTCCCCCTTGTCGCGGAACGGGGCGAGCCGCTCGATCGCCTTCGCCCAGTCGCCGGCGGCGGCGTGGCTCTCCCCGCCGCGGTACGCGGCCTGCACCCGGTGCGGGGACTTGTCGTTCCCGGACACGGCGTCGAACTGGGCGGCGGCGGCCGGGTAGTCCTTGGTGGCGAACAGGCAGCCGCCCAGCCGCAGGCGGATGCGCTCGGTCAGGTCGGCGGGCGTGGGCCGGTCCGTCGGCTCAGCGTCGAGCGCCGCCTTCAGCAGCTTCACCGCTTCGGCGTGGTCGTCGCGTTCGGCCAGCAACTCGGCCAGTTCGAACCGGGCGTCCACGGCCAGGGCGGTGTCGGGCAGGTCGGCGATCAGTTTGCGGTAGGCGGCGAACGCCTGCTGCTCGCACCGGGTGGGCGGCACCTTCCCGCGGGGGACGGTCGGCCACGGCGAGTTCGGCGGCAGCTTGGCGTGCGCCTCCTTGCGGGCCTGCTCCGTCGCGTGATAGATCTCCTCGCCGGCCAGCTCGCGGAACGCCCACGCCGCCTCGTAGCACATGCGGCCGCGGGCCGGTGAATCGGGAGCCTTATCCACAAGCCCGGTTGCCGTTTGGAACAGGACGGTGCGGGCGTCCTGGTACTTCTTCTCGGCGGCGTCCCGCTTGCCCTTGTCGTTCCCCGCCTTGTTCCGCTCGTCGGCCGCGGTCTGGATCGCCTTGCGGTCCTCGGCCAGCTTGCAC
>JALHQU010000236.1 GCA_022841795.1 Fimbriiglobus sp. | reverse complement strand
AGCAAGTGGCGACTCGGGCAGTATGTGGCCGTCTTCCAGTGGGTCCACAACCTGAAAGTCGCCACCACCGCCCACCTGCGGCAGATGCTCGGACTCACCCCTGACGCCTCATGAGCCAAGAGATTTCACCGCCGAGGGCACATGAGGGCACCAGAGGAAGACCGGGTGTGAAGCTCCGACCGGCCGATCTGTCCCTGATTTTCCTCATGTGCCCTCATGTGCCCTCGGCGGTGAATCCTGTTTTTCCGCGTTGATCCGCGCTGGAATCCGCGTCATCCGCGTGCCGATTTTCTGCCATAATTACGGCATGTCCCACCTGACCCCCGACGACCACGCCGTCACCCAGGCGTTCGTGCCGGCCGACGCCGACGACCCCGGCGTCACCCGCACCAGCGACGCCACCGCCCACGATGCCGCCCCGCCGCCGGCCACCGTGCCCGGCTACCGGCTGGAGCGGGAACTCGGCCGCGGCGGCATGGGCGTGGTGTACCTCGCCACGCAGGACGGGCTGAACCGGCAAGTCGCCCTCAAGATGGTGCTGAGCGGGGACCACGCGTCGGCCACCGAGAAGGGGCGGTTCCTGGCCGAAGCCGAGGCGGTGGCGGCGGTGCGGCACCCCGGCGTGGTGCAGGTGTTCGACTTCGGCACGCACGACGGCCGGCCGTTCTTCGCCCTCGAATTCCTGCCCGGCGGCAGCCTGACGGACAAGCTGAAAGGCACCCCGCTGCCGGCGAAGGAGGCGGCGAAGCTGGTCGAAGGCATCGCCCGGGCGGTGCAGGCGGCGCACGACGTGGGCGTCATCCACCGCGACCTGAAGCCGGGGAACATCCTGTTCGACGCGGACGGCACGCCGAAGGTGACAGACTTCGGGCTGGCCCGCAAGAGCGACACGAACAGCGGGCTGACCGCCACCGGCGCCATCCTCGGCACCCCGAGCTACATGTCTCCGGAGCAGGCGGAGGGGCGGAAGGACGTGGGCCCGGCGGCGGACGTGTACGCGGTCGGGGCGATCCTGTACGAGTGCCTGACCGGCCGCCCGCCGTTCCGCGCCGCCACCCCGCTCGAAACCATCCACCAGGTGTTGAAGGACGACCCCGTCCCGCCGTCCCGGTTCAGCCCGAAGCTGCCGCGGGACGTGGAGACCGTCTGCCTGAAATGCCTGAGCAAAGACCCGCGGAAGCGGTATCCGACAGCCGGGGCGGTGGCCGACGATCTGAACCGCTACCTGACCGGCGAGCCGATCGTCGCCCGCCCGGTGTCGCTGCTGGAGAAGTACGTCCGCTCCGTCCGCCGCCGCCCGGCGCTGAACGCCCTCATCCTGCTCACCTTCATCTCCGTCGGGGTGGCGATCGGCACGCTCACCGGGTCGGTCAAGAGCCTGCGGCGGAAGCAAGCACAGTTGGAGAAGGAGAAGGCGGCGGCCGACGCCGCCCGGCAGTTGGCCCACGCCCGGCTGGAGAAGGCGATCGAGGCGGTGGACAAGATGATGGCGCGGGTGAACGGCGAGCGGTGGGTGGCCAACCCGGCGTTGCAAGACGAGCGGCGGCAGGTGCTGGAGGACGCGGTGGCGTTCTTCTCCGGGTTCACCGGCGAGGACTCGGCCGACCCGCTGGTGCGGCGGGAGATGGCGAAGGCGCACACCCGGGTGGCCGGGGCGTACCTGGCCCTCGGCGACCTGCCCAAGGTGGTGGCCGCCGGGCGGGAGGCGAGCCGCCTGTACACCGGGCTGATGGCCGAGTTCCCGGACGACGCGGACCTCCCGGCCGACGCCTCGCACGTGTACTCGCTGCTCGGGAACGAGGCCGCCCTGTCCGCCCGGTACGAAGATGCCCTACTGGAGTACATGCGGGCGGTCGCGTTGGCTGACACCGCACGGACCCGAAATCCGAACTCGGCGGAGTACAAGCTTCGGGCGGTCGAGGCCCGCGCGTCCCTGGCGTACTTCTACCTGCAAGCGGATCGGGCGAAGGGGGAGGCGGTGGTGGGGGTGATGCTGCCGCTCGCCCGCGAGGTGGGCGGCGACCCGGCCGCCCCGTTCGCCCACCGCACCGCCCTGGCGTTCGCCCTCACCGTCGGCGGCGCCTACGACCTGACGGCCGACCGGCTGCCGGCGGCGAAGGCCAAGTACGACGAGGCGGCGGTGATCGCCGAGGGGCTGGTCGGGAAGCCGGCCCCGTCGGCGCGGGTGTGGAGCCAGTTCACGTTCACCCGCGCGATGGCCGCCTTCCAGGCCGGGTTCGCGGCCGTGAGGGCAGCCCCCGACCTGGAGCGGAAGCGGGCGGGGGCGGCGCAGATGCGGAAGGGGCTGGGGTTGTACGACGGCCTGCTGGCGGTGGACCCGAAGGCGTTCCCGTACCGGCTCCAGAAGTACCACGGGTTGCGGGCACTGGCCCAGGTGTCGCGGGGCCTGGGCGATCCGGCGGCGGCGCAGGCGGCGGGCGAGGCGGCCGACCGGCTGATCGGGGAGATGATCGCCGACAACCCGCACCTGGAGTGGCTGCGGGGGATGGACGCCAGCCGCCAGGTGAACCGGCTGATCGGGCGGGTGCGGGACGGCGACCCGGTCGCGTTCGAGGCCGAGGCCGACGACCTGCTCGCCCTCGGCCGCAAGGAGAACCGGCTGGAGGTGGTGTACGACACCGCCTGCGTGTACTCGGTGGCGTCGGCGAAACGGCCGGGGTCGGCGGACAAGTACGCGACGAAGGCGGTGGGCCTGCTGAACGACCTGGTGGCGGCCGGGTACTTTAAGGTGCCACAGCGGGTCGCCCACCTGGACAAGGACACCGACCTGGACCCGCTGCGGAAGCGGGCCGACTACAAGGCGTTCCGCGAGGCGGTGAGCAAAGCGAACGCCGCCACCCCGCCCGCCGGGAAAGAGGTAAAATAGCGCCGCCATGCCCGTTCATTTGCTCTCCCTGGCCGACGGCCCCAGCCTGCTGGTGGATAAGCCCATCCTGCTGGTCGGCCGCACCGAGGAGTGCGACGTGAAGCTGAACTCGAAGAAGATCTCCCGCCGGCACTGCGTCATCGCTCAGGTGGGGGATCATCTGGTGGTGCGGGACCTGGGCAGCACGAACGGGGTACTCGTCAACGGCGTGCGGATGATCGAGGGGCGGCTCGACCCCGGCGACGAGCTGACCATCGGCAACTTCCGCTACCAGGTGTGCGGCGACCTGCGGCCGAAGCCGGTGGTGCAGAGCGAGCGGGGGTGAGGGCCGCATGCGGACGAGCGGTGGGCATCAGCCCCTGCTCGGCGTTCGGCGGCCTGTTGCATCGTCCGGGAGATTGACATGCTTTCCGACCCCCGGTTCGCAGCCATTGTGGCGGAGCTACGGCAGATCCCGCTGTCCGCCTTGGGCTGCCGCTTGCTCCACTGGAACCCGGCACTGGGGCAGCCCGACGAAGGGGGCGGCCAGTTCTATTTGCCGCTCGACAGTCGAAGCGGCGGCGGCAAAGCAAAGCTCTTCTTTGCGAAGGTCTACAAGGCCCAGTACGCCGCCGCGACCGACCTCGGAACGGCGGAGCGTCAGTTCGGCCTCACCTATTCAAAGTGGGACTACTCGAAGGCGTCCATCGACCCGCACTTGAAGACGTTCCTCCGGTGCGCGGAACAGGCGGGGGCGCTGGTGGCATCCGCAGGCGATCGAGTGGGTTCGCTCGTCACCGCGGCGACGGTGGCGGTCAAGAACGATTTCCACCGCTGGATCTTTGCGGTGTACGACATGGCCTGGGGCAACGCGCCGGACGGCCCGCTCCGGCCGCGCTACCAGCGACTCGCGTGGCATGCCCCGCCGGCCCCGCGGAACCCGCCCGATGCGCCGCTTCGCGCCATGAGGTACATTCCGTTGGACGGGTTCAACGCCTACCTGGAGCGAGACGAATCGATCCTGTACGACCGCGAACACATCCGGTCCGTCCCTTGGTCGGAGGTCCGCGCCCGCCTGGCTCCGAACTACGCTGTCGCTCCCGACCACCTCGAAGTGCCTTACCGCTCGTGGCAGGAGAAACTCCCGGAGTACTACGCGAGCGACCTGGACGACATCGTCCGGGCCTCGGTCCAGGCTGTCGATTTGCTGTCCGCGCGGCTCGAACCGTATCGCCCGGAAAAGGCCGCCGAACCAACCGCTACAGCAGACGGCGGGAGCGTGTAGCGATTCTGGGGTTCGTCACTCACCCGGACCCCGCTCGCCGGGTTCACACCTGCCGGCTCACGCCGGCCGATCGGCTTCTACCCGAGATACCGTTCCAGCACCGGGAACTCCGCCACCCGCTGCCGCAGCAGTTCCTCCGCCCGGCCGGCGATCTCCGCCTCCTGCTCGGTCGTGATCTCGCACGCCATCACCCGCGTCCGCAGGAACACGAAGTACGTGTCCAGGGCGTCGCACAGGCAGTAGTCGTTCACCTCCCGCACGTACCCGGCGGCGTGCAGCCGGTGCACGTCCGCCCCGCGGACGCCCATCTTCCCCGGCCGGCCGACCAGCTTGGCCAGCAGATCCAGCCCGCCGGAAATGCGAATCGCCCCGTGGTCGGTCAGCCAGTCGTGCAAGTCGAGCGGGCCGTTCATCCGGTTGCGGCTGGTCTGCACGTAGTCGCCCAGCGGCAGCCCGTAGCGGAACGCAGCCAGTTCCATCAACGGCAGGTCGAACCGCCGGCCGTGGAACGTGACCAGTTTCGCCCGGTGGTGCAGGGAGGTGCCCAGCCAGAACGTCTCGGCCATCTGCCGCGGGCGGAAGTGCGGGGCGTCCAGCAGGGCGAAGTCTTGCAGGGCGAAGTCCGCCCCCACCCGCAGCACCGCCACCGCCACCGGCAGGTGGAAGCTGACCGGCAGGAAGTCCGACCCGGTGGCCGCCTTCGCCTCCTGCTGGGCGCGGGCGATGGCCTGGTCCGGGGTCAGGTTCTCGCCGGGGTACTTCACGTCGGCCAGCAGCCGGCCGTCCGGCACGCTCTCGGTGTCGAACACCAGGAAGGCGGTGCGGGCGGCGGCGTCCGGGCGGAAGCCGGGGTGGGCGCGGGCGGTCGCTTCGACGGGTCCCATCATGTCGGGTCCAGCGGGTGCGGAGTCTCGGGTGCAATTTGACAGGGTTGCCGCGCCGGGCGCAATGTCAATCGGCGGGGGGCGGGGCGGGCACGCCGGGCGGTGGCGGTTGTAGCGGGTGGGGCGTATGTTCTGTAAGGTCCGGGCGTGGGGCAAGATTCCATCTTGCCTCGGAGGGCTGGCAAGTTGGAAACTTGCCCCACTGGACCGCACCCCCTCCCTCGCGGTCGGGGTTCGCCAAGAACCCGCCAACCCCGGATCGCACTCGATGTCTGCCCCGCCGTCCCCCCGGTCCGCCCTGCTCGTCGTCTTCCTGGTGGTGTTCATCGACCTGCTCGGGTTCGGCATCGTCCTGCCGCTCATGCCGCTGTACGCCGACCTGTACCTGGGCGGGTACGGCGAGTCCGCCCGCGGGTTCGTCATCGGCGCCCTGTACTCGTCGTTCAGCCTGATGCAGTTCGTGTTCTCGCCCATCTGGGGGCGGGTGTCCGACCGCATCGGCCGGCGGCCGATCCTCATCCTCGGGCTGAGCGGGTCGGTGGTGTTCTACGCCCTGTTCGCCGTCGCCAGCACCATCCCGGCGACCCAGTCCACGCTGGCCATCGCCCTGCTGCTGGCGTCGCGGGTCGGGGCGGGCATCGCCGGGGCGAGCGTGAGCACGGCCAGCGCGGTGATCGCCGACAGCACCCCGCCGGAGAAGCGGTCGAAGGGGATGGCGCTGATCGGGGCGGCGTTCGGCATCGGGTTCACGTTCGGCCCGCTCCTCGCGTTCGCCGGGCTGACCCTGTTCCCCGCCCCCGGCCCGGCCGCCCCGGACAAGCTGGACATCGACCCGGCGTACGCCTGGGTGCCGGGGGCGATGGCGTCGGCGCTGTCGCTGGTGGCCACCGTCATCGCCGTGCTGAAGCTGCCCGAGACGCTCGACCCGGCGAACCAGAACCGCGAGCCGCGGGCGTTCTTCAGCCTCGGCCGCAGCATCGCGGTGTTGAAGCTGCCGGCGGTCGGCCCGCCCATCCTGGCGTACTTCCTGGCCATCTTCGCGTTCGCCAACTTCGAGGCCACGCTCGCGCTGTTCACCAACAAGGTGTTCGGGTACGGGGTGCGGCAGAACTTCCTGGTGTTCGCCGGGGTGGGGCTGGTGCTGATGGTCGCCCAGGGCGGGTTCTACCGCCGGTTCGCCGGCAAGACGAGCGACACCCGGCTGATGGGCGTCGGCCTGGTGATGATGTTCGTCGGGCTGGGCGGGCTGGCCGTGGTGGCGTTCCTGGCGTACCAGATCCGGCAGGCGGGCGGGTCGCCGGCGCAGTTCACCTGGGTGCTGTACCTGGCGGCGGCGGTGGCAGTGTTCGGGTTCGCGTTCGTCAACCCGAGCGTGGCGGCGCTGGTGTCGAAGCGGGCGGACCCGAGCCGGCAGGGGGAGATCCTGGGGGTGAACCAGTCGTTCGCCGCGCTCGGGCGGATCCTCGGGCCGTTCGTCGGCAGCGTGGTGTTCGAGCAGCACCCGTCGCGGGTGCTGCCGTACGCGGTGGCCGTCGGGGTGCTGCTGCTGGTGGTGGCGCTCTTCCCGGTGGTCAGCCGCGACCCCGGCCGGGCAAATGACCAATGACGAATGCCCCACCAATGACCAAGGAAAACACGGCGGTGCTTTCCTTGGTCATTGGTGGGGCATTCGTCATTGGTCATTCCGGCGGAGGCGGGTGCGGAGGCGGCGGCGGCGAAGTGGGGCGTCGGGCCTCGCCTCGCTCCCGCGAGGCTTCGACCGCGACCTACACGGCGTTCACGCTCGGTCGCCGCTCTCTCCAACTCCAAACCCAGAACACCAGCCCGACCGGGCAGGCGGCCAGCATGGCCAGAATCGGCACGTTCGATCCGGCGAAGAACTGCGGGGACGGGGTGACGAAATCAACCCACCGTTCCTCGCCAGGTGGCCCCTCCAGATGAAAGAATGCGGCGGGCACCGGGGCACCGGCGACCCGCAGGCGGGGCGACGGCTGGTACTCGAAGAGGAAACCGCCCCAAACGCCCAGCGCCGCCCCGACCAACCAGGCCATCAACAAGGCCGTCCACCAGCCCGTGTTCGCAGCCGACCGTCGGAATCGCCGCACGGTGGCCGCGTTTGCAACCGCCAACAGGGCGAGCAGCAACGGGATGAGCAAGCAACCCATGCCGTCCCACGGTAGTCGGCGTGTCGAGAGGCCGCAAGGCACTTCCCGGCGATCGGCGCGACGTGAGTCCGCCGGCTGAAGCCGAAAGACCGCCTGAAGGCGGGACACCAGCGACATCCGGCGGGTCTTCGCTGGTGTCCCGCCTTCAGGCGGTCTTGCTGCCTCGAACTGCCCTTCACGCCGGATGGGTTGCCGCCAAATGTGTACCGCGGATCGACATCACCGGCAGTACGTCGCGGCCAGTCCGTGGTGATTTTGGGCCGCGCGAATTGATTCCACGTCTCAACAAGGCGGGTGCCGGCCGTAACCCGTGGCCTACCAATCGGTTTCCCATTCCAACGCTATTTCTTCCACACGAGCTGGATGATTCCACAGGAGGTGTGGCGCGCCCGCGGTGGAATCAATTGGACTTGGCTCACGCCGCTTGGCGGCGGCGGCGGTGGCGGGCGGCGACGGTGATAGCGACGACCACGAGAATCCCGGCCGGCTCGGGCACGGGCACGAACTGGTTCCACGCCAGCCCGTAGAACTCGTTCGACGACGGGGTGAAGTTCCACACGTCGGCCGGGTACAGCACCCGCAGCCCGTACCGCCCGGCCGGCAGGTCGGCCAGGAACAGGTGCTCGGTGTTGTTGTACGGGGCGGCCGATTCGGCCACGAGGGCGTCGAAGGTGCCGGCCGCGTCCAGCCGCCACACCTGTAGGTTCAGGTTCGCCAGCCGGCTGTCGAAGAAGTCGGCGGCGGTCGGGCTGACCACCTGGAAGTCGGAGATGCCCCGCTCGGCCAGCCAGGTGAGGGTGACGGCCAGTTGGGTGGCGGTGGCGGCGGCTGGCAGGCGGTAGTCGTTCTGCGCGGTGCGGACGACGGCCGCGTAGTCATACCCGCGGGCGGCCACGTTCACCGGGGCGAGGACGGTGGTGCCGGACACGTCGCGGGTGGACGCCGGGTCGGCGTAGAACGGCAGCGCCTGGGCCAGGTTCATCCGCCCGGCGCCGACCGCCTGGTCCAGCGCCTGGGTGGTGCGGACCACCCCGCCGGACAGGGCCTGGCCGTTGTCCCACCCGCCGGTCTTGTCCGCCGACGCCAGCAGCACTGCCTTCACCACCCGCACGTCGCCGGAGTTGGTCAGGCCGAGGGTGCGGCCGGCGTCGATCATCAGGGCCACCCCGCCGGCCACCAGCGGGGAAGCGTAGCTGGTGCCCGACCCGCTGCCGTAGTCGGTGGCCCCCGAGGCGCGGGCGACGGTCATCAGCTCGCCGGGGGCGGCGAGATCCACCCGGACGCGGCCGCCGGTGATCGTGCTGCCGGTGGTGCCGTTGGCCGCCCCGGTGGGGATGAACACGTCCTGCGGGCCGCGGCTGCTGAACCCGGACGGGGTGTTGTACGGCGGGTTGGACACGTCCGTGCCCAGGGCGGCGACGGAGATGACGTTATACCCGGACGCGGGGGCGATGACGGTGTTCGGTCCCGGCCCGCTGTTCCCGGCGGCGAACACCATCACCCGGCCGGTGGCCGAGGCGAGCGCGTCCAGCGCCCGCGGCAAGACCGTCCGCCCGTTCGACGCGCCCGCGTCGTCCCCCCAGCTGCCGTTCACCACGTCCGCCCGCACCCCGCCGATGCCCGTCTGGAGGGCGGTCAGGTACGGCTGGTAGAACGAGCGGAAAGTGATGGAGAAGTCGTTCCCCGGGGCGGTGGTGGCGATCGCCCCGGACCACAGGGTGGCGTTATACGCGACCCCCCGCTGCTGGTTCACCGTGGTGGTGGTGCCGGTCGCCCGCCCGCCCATCACGTGCGCCACCCCGGTGGCGTGGGTGAACACCCCGCCGTTCCCGCCCGGCCCGGTGATCAGTTGGGTGACGTGCTGGAGGGTCTCGTGCCCGTTCCAGGCGTGGTGCCCCTCGATGCTCACCATCACCGCCGACGTGCCGGTGTACCCGGCCGAGTAGAACGCCGTCGCCCCGAGGAAACTGTTCAGGTAGATGTTGCCGCCGCCGTCGGACACGATCAGGGTGCGGGCGGCGAGGCTGGACGCCTGTGTGGTGCCCGGGCCGCCGCCCAGAGGGGGTTGGGCGGCGGCCCGGTGGCCGGCGGTCAGCACGACCGCGGCCGTGAGCGCAACACACAGGCGGAGACGGGGGGTCACAGCGGTCCGGTGGGGCGGACTGGGGAAACTCTACCGCACAGGGTACGGCCGGCGGCGGGCCGGAGTCAACCACCGACCGCGGGGAATGTGGCGGGCGGACCGGGCGTGTCTGGAATCCGGGCGGGTCAAGTGGGTGTGCCACCTGTTGTAGCCGGCCTCTGTGAGGCCGGGCCGGGGTGACAGACCCCGGCTACAGAGGGCTTCTCACCCCTTCTTCGTCCCCACCTCGGTGCCGACCATCGGGTTAGTCGGGTCGGCGGTGCCGTCGGCCCGCGGGTCGGCGGACGGCATCGGCATGGGGACGGTCGGGGTGGCTGTCGGCGGGTCGGTCGGCAGCTTCGGCAGCAGCGGGCCGGCGAGCGGGCTGCGGTCGGTCATGCCCATCGGGTTGAGCATCGGGTTGTCGTGCGGGTCGAGGGCCGCCCGCGCCGGGGCACCGACGGTCGGTTCGGCCGCCGGCTCGCACGCCACCGCCACCGGCGGGGCGGCCGGGGTCGGCTCGGCGGTCAGGTGGGTGACGGCC
>JALHQU010000235.1 GCA_022841795.1 Fimbriiglobus sp. | reverse complement strand
ACCCGTTCGAGAGCCGCTGTCGGACCGGCAAATCCGCCGCGCGGACGGCCGGCGGATTTTCACCCCGCGGCCGGAGGTCACGCTGTCCGTCCGGCGGATCCGCAATGGGGTTCCGGAATGGTATCCGATTCGGTTCGTGGTCGATACCGGGGCGGACGTGACCATGATCCCCGCTTCGTACGCCCAGCGACATCGCCTCATCGGCTACGACCCGGCGGTGGCGGTCACGCAAACGCACACCAGTTTCGGCGGCACCCTCAGCGGGAGATGGGGACACGTCAGCACCCAGATCGGGAACCGATCCCTTCGCGTCGACTGCTTCTACCCCACCGAACGGACCTCGAAATCCGGGTGGCTCAACCAGATGGTGAGTCACCTGTGGAAGCGACCGACACGGGCCGAAGGCCCGTTCGTCCTCGGCCGGGCGGGGGTGCTGACCGGCGGGGTCGGGCTGCTGATCGAACGGAGCGCGGTGTACCTCTCGGACCAGCCGTTTCGTTGAGCGGGCTGCCCGCATTTCGAGCAAACACCCCCGACCCGAACGCCCACGGATGATGCACGTCCGCCCGAAGTGGCGGCACCCGGCACCGCTGAAGCGTCCAGCCGGTCGAAGAAAAGTCCGGCCGTATCGTGCATTTTCCTGCGTGAAATCACCAGCTTGTCCGGAGTGCCCGGCTTCGGCACCCCCTTTGCAATGGCCGTCCGCATTGGTGTCATTTTCCTCGGCATCGGTGCCCGCATGACGCTCCCACGTCTGTCCGTGCTGCTCGCTTTCCTCGCAGCGCTGGTGTTCTTCACCCCTGCCGCGTTCGCCGAAGACCCGCCGAAGGCGGCCGACCCCGACCCGACCAAGACGCCCGCCATGAAGGCGGACGTGGACGCGGTGAAGGCGGAGGCCGCCGCCGGGGTGAAGACCGCCGGCACCTACGCCGACATCTCGTGGATGCTCGTGTCCACCGCCCTGGTCATGCTCATGATGCCGGGGCTGGCCCTGTTCTACGGCGGCATGGCCCGGCGGAAGAACGTGCTCGGCACCATGATGCACACGTTCATCGCCCTCGGGCTGGTGGGCGTGCAGTGGGTGTGCTGCGGGTACAGCCTGTCGTTCGGCGAATCCAAGAAGGGGTTCGTCGGGTTCAGCCCGGAGCTGTGCTTCCTGAGCGCCGAGGCGGCCGTCGGCAGCACCCCGGACGACGAGCTGAAGGCGAAGAAGATCGACCCGGCGTCGGCCACCGACGCGCAGAAGAAGGAGGCGGAGGAGGCGGCGGCGACCAAGAGCCGGTTCAAGACGTTCCCGAACACCAACCTGCCGCTGTACCTGCACGCCATGTTCCAGGGCATGTTCGCCATCATCACGGTGGCGCTCATCAGCGGGGCGTTCGCCGAGCGGGTGAAGTTCCTGCCGTACTGCCTGTTCGCCCTGCTGTGGACGACGCTGGTGTACGACCCGATCGCCCACTGGGTGTGGTCGTTCGAGTGGGTGAAGAGCGACCCGAAGGCGGCGGTGAACGCGGCCAGCGGGCTGCTCGGCAAGGAAGGGGCGATCGACTTCGCCGGCGGCACGGTGGTCCACATCGCCGCCGGGTTCAGCGGGCTGGCGGCGGTGCTGCTGCTGCGGAAGCGGATCGGGTACGGCAAGCAGACGTTCCACCCGAACAGCATGATCCTGACCCTGCTCGGCGCCGGCCTGCTGTGGTTCGGCTGGTTCGGGTTCAACGGCGGGTCCGCCCTGTTCAGCAACGCCCAGGCGGTGAGCGCGTTCACCGTCACCCAGGTCGCCGCCGCCACCGCCGGCGTCGTCTGGACGCTGGTCGAGTGGGTGCACCGCAAGAAGCCGACCGCCCTCGGGTTCGCGTCCGGGCTGGTGGCCGGGCTGGTGGCCATCACCCCGGCCAGCGGGTTCGTGGACCCGAAGGGGGCGCTCGTCATCGGGGTGGCCGCCGGGTTCGTGTGCTACTGGGCGGTGGCGGCCAAGACCCTGCTCGGGTACGACGACTCGCTGGACGCGTTCGGCATCCACGGCGTCGGCGGGCTGCTCGGGGCGATCCTCACCGGGGCGCTGGTCAGCCTGCCGTTGTGGGTGTACGGGTCGGGCATGCCGCTCGACACCTTCCCCGGCAAGCTCACCCCGGAGGGGTCCGCCCCGCGGACGTTCGACCTGCCCGCCCAGGTGACCATCCAGGTGATCGCGTCCGCCGCCTCGGCCGTGTACGCGTTCGTCGTCACCGCCCTGCTGGTGCTGGCCATCGACAAGACCATCGGGTTCACGGTCAAGCCGAAGGACGAGGCGGCCGGGCTGGACCTGAGCCAGCACGGGGAGGTGGGGCTGGACGTCGGGCAGATCGAGGAGGAGCTGGCGATGCCCGAGCCCAAGGCGGCGGCCAAGCCGCCCACCCAGTTCAACGGCGGGAGCAAGCGGTTCGCGGTGGTGGTGGACGGGGCCGACCCGAAGGAGTTGCACAAGGTGTGGTCGGACCTGTGCAAGCCGGGCGAGCAGCCGCCCGCCCCGGAGTTCGTGGCCGTGTACAAGCACCTGACCACGGTGAGCGGGAACAAGTTCCGGTTCAGCGGCGGCGACCCGGTGGAGGTCAAGAAGAGCCTGGCCGCCCTGTTCGAGAACGCCGCCGACCTGACCGTCACCACGCGGGTGGAACACTGACGGCAGTGGCCAGTGGTCGGTGACCAGTGGCCAGAGCAGAAAAGACCGACGGCAGAGACCGGCACGCCGAACATGACTGCCGGGGTTGGAGTTCACGCTTCAGCGTGAGTGAACCTCTCTCACGCTGAAGCGTGAACTCCAACCCCGGCCGCGTTCATCCGGAACCTGGATCGATCCCTCATTCTTCACTGGTCACTGGCCACTGGTCACTGGCCACTCCCCTCCTGGCCCCTGCCATGAAACTGATCGTCGCCATCATCCGCCCGGACAAGCTGGACGAGGTGCAGCAGGCGCTGGCCGAGCGGGACGTGTACCTGATGACCGTGACCGACGTCCGCGGGTGCGGGCGGCAGCGGGGGTACACCGAGGTGTACCGCGGGCAGCAGGTGCAGAGCCGGCTGATCCCGAAGCTGAAGCTGGAGATCGCGGTGAACGAGGCGTTCGTCGAGGCGACGGTGGAGGCCATCGTCCACGCCGCCCGCACCGGCGACACCGGCGCCATCGGCGACGGCAAGATCTTCGTGCTGGCCCTGGACGACGCCGTCCGCATCCGCACCGGCGAGAGCGGCCCCGATGCGATTGGGCCGTGATATCGGGTGGCCGACTGTCTCCGACAGTCGGTGTCTGATTCCGACTGTCGGAGACAGTCGGCCACCCTAATCACATCCCAGCAGCCCCATCGCCTCGCGGGCCTTCACGTCCGCCAGCTTCCACCGGGTGATCTCGCCGATCAGATCGGACTCGGCTTGCAGCAACTCCAGCCGCGCCTTCCGCAACTCCAGCTCGACCCCCTGACCGACCTTCTGCCGCTTCTCCAGCTCCGTCACCCGCTGCTGGCCGAGTTCGAACTTCTGCCGGGCGACGGCCACCAGGTCCCGCGCCGTCGCCCACTCGTCCACCGCCGTGCGGATGTCCCTGGCCGCCTCCCGCTCGCGGTCTTGCAGCAGCCCGCCCAACTGCCGCCGCACCCCGGCCGCCTCCGCCTTCGCCACCGCCGACACGAACGGGGCGAGCGGCACCGCGTCCGGCCCGCCGGCCGGGGTCACCGCCCCGAGCACCGGCGTCACCCCCACCAGCACCTGCCGCACCGCCGGCAGGGTGCGGTGGTCGGCCAGCCCGCTCAGGCTCCGTAGCAGGTTCAGGTCGGCCCGGTTCCGCAGCCCCACCTGCACCGCCGCCGCCGGGTCGATCGGGTCGGGGGCCACCGTCACCTGGTCGGCCGGCAGCAGGAACCCGGCGGCGCCGGGGTCGATGGCCAGCAGCGACTTCAGTTCGGCGTTCAGTCGCTGGATGCCGGACCGCAGCTTCGCCCGCTCGCCGGTCAGGTCGATCCGCTGCTTCTTCAGCGCGTACGTGTCGGCCGTCTCCTTGAACCCCTTCGCCAGCAGGATGTCGTTCGTCTTCACCAGCGCGTCCAGCTCGTCCACGCTCGCCTTCAGCACGTCCGACTTGAGTTCCAGTTCGAGCAGCCGGTAGTACAGGGTGAGGGCGGCGGCGGCGGTGCGGGTGCGGGCCTCGCGGCTCAGGTGCTTGGCGGCGGTCACGCGGACCCAGTCGGCGTAGGTGCGGCCGGTCAGGTTGGCGAAGCAGCCGGGGTGGACGGTGACGCCGCTCTCGATCAGGTTGGCGGCGGCGCTGTTCCGGCACGCCAGCGAGTAGCACTCGTCGGCCGTCAGGCGGTAGTACCCGGCGGGCGGCGGGTCCGGCCGCACCTCAAGAATGGCGGTGGCGTCTGGCGCGGGAACCTGGCGGGGCGAGAGCAGCAGGTGGGCGGTCGTCGGCTTGGGGGTGCCGAGGTCGGGCAGCCCCAGCCACTGACAGCCGGCTGTCAGCAGGGAAACGGCGACGACGGAACCCGCGGCGATCCGCATCCCCAACCCCCGGCGGCAGAATCGTGCTACTCGGAAAGATCGGCCGGGTGCGGTGAGAACTTCGCCGAAAAGAGGGGAAATGGGTTCAAGTCTTTTTAGTGAACCGGCGGCGTGAGCCGCCTGGGTGAATCCCACCCACGGGCTGACGCCCGCGGTTCACCCGATCGCTCACCACTTCTCCCGCGGCACCAGCGGCACCGTGCCGAGCGGCCCGCAGGTGAGCCGCACGGCCACGGCCCAAATCGTCTCGAACGGGGTCGCCGCCGGCTCCGGGTCCGCCGTCGGGCGGGTCAGCTTCATCGCCGTCACCGTCTGGGCCGGCTGTTCCGTCAGGTACAGGTCGCGCTCGATCTGCGTCCGCTCCTTCCCCTGCGGGACCACCTCGACCGGCGGCCGGGCCAGCCCCGTTGCCGTCATCCCCAGAGTCACCCCCGCCGCCGCGATCCACCGCGCCATGTGCATTCCCCCAATTCGTGCGAAGGGGGAGGACGATAGCGTCGGCCGGCGGGGGTGCAAGAGAAAAAACGTCCAATGACGAATGGAATCACGAGGTCGCGGCTCGGAAGCGGCAACTTGGCATTCGCGGGAGCAAGGACGACCACACGTCTTGGGAAAGGCGGTTCTTCTGCCCCGACCGCATTGAGTCAATCTTCGAGCCACTACAACCACCGGCGAAATGATTCGACGGAGAAGCGCCCTCACCCCAGGGTCCGCGGAGCGGGAACCGTCCGTGGGAGAGGGGGCCGGGGGGGTGAGGGCGTGTGAATCTGCCATCCGCCCGTTGACACCCCGGCGGTCGCCCGTAAGATTCCACCTTCCGAAAATTCGGACCCACCCGCACACCCGGCGAGATCGGCGAGGATTCGTTCCCCATGATTCGGACCAAGAAGCTGCGGTCGAAGAAGGCCCGGTGCAAGTTCTGCACGAAGGACGGGTGCCCCCGGCCGGCGTTCGTGGACTACAAGGACGTGGCCACCATGAAGAAGCTCATGTCCCCGCAGAGCAAGCTGTTCAGCCGCAAGCGGAGCGGGCTGTGCGCCCCGTTCCAGCGGGCGGCGTCGGCGGCGGTGAAGCGGGCGCGGTTCATCGGCCTGGTGCCCTACGTCGGCGAGTGACCGACCCGCGGTCGAAGCCACACAACCCGGCCCCGCGGCCGGGTTTTTTTCCGTCCGGAGGTCGGTATGCCCTCCCCCCGTGTCGAAGAGGCGTTCGCCGCCGCCGTCCGCCTGCACTCGGCCGGCGACCTGACCGGGGCCGAGGCCGCGTACCGCCGGGTGTTGGAGCAGGAGCCGAACTACGCCGCGGTGCTGTCCAACCTGGGCACGATTCTGGTGAAGGCCGGGCGGGAGGACGAGGCGGTGGGGTGCTACCGCCGGGCCATCGCCGCCGACCCGCGGTTCGCCGACGCCCACTTCAACCTGGCGAACGTGTTCCGCCGGGCGAACAAGCTGGCCGAGGCCGAGGCCGCCCTTCGCGATTGCATCCGCCACAACCCGAAGCACGCCAACGCCTTCTTCAACCTGGGCGTGGTGTATTCCGCCGCCGGTCAGTTGGACGACGCGGAGGCGGCGTTCCGGAAAGTCACCGAACTGGAACAGCAGGTCGGGGAAGCGCACCTGCGGCTGGGCGACATCCTGCTCCGGCTCGGCCGCCCGGCCGACGCGGTGGACGCCTTCCGCGCGTACACCACCGCCAAGCCGAACGATCCGAAGGGGCTGTACAACCTGGCTTTAGCTCTGGCGAACGACAACAAGCCGGCCGACGCCACCCCGCTGTTGCACGCCGCCCTGAAGCTGAAGCCGGACTACGCCGAGGCCCACAACGCCCTCGGGCTGGGGCTGGAACTGCTCGGGCGGAAGGACGACGCCGTCCACCACTACCAGGAGGCGGTGCGCCTAAAGCCCACCCTGGCCGACGCCTGGAGCAACCTGGGGGTGAACCTGTGCGAGCAGGGGCGGAGCGAGGAGGCGATCGACGCCCTCACCCGTTCGCTCGAACACCGGCCGAACGCCCCGGCCATTCACAGCAACCTGGTGCTGCTGCTCAACTACTCGTCCCGGTTCACCCCCGAACAGGTGCGAGACGAACACCGGGCGTGGGCGGAGAAGTTCGCCACACCCGTGCCGCCGCGGCCGGCCCCGCACCCGCCGCACGACCCGGCCCGCCGCCTCCGCGTCGGGTACGTGTCGTCCGACTTCCGCAACCACACCGTGGCCGGGTTCATCGCCGCCGTATTCTGCCACCACGACCGCGAACAGGTGGAGGTGTTCGCGTACCCGAGCGTGCAGCGGCCGGACGACACCACCGACATGCTGAAACCGATGGCCGACCACTGGCGGCCGATCGGCGGCCTGTCCGATGCGGCGGCGGCCGGCATGATTCACGCGGACAAGATCGACGTGCTCATCGACCTGGGCGGGCACACCGCCGGCAACCGGCTGATGACCTTCGCCAGTCGCCCGGCGTGCGTGCAGGCCACCGTGTTCGGCTACCCGACCACCACCGGCCTGGGGGCGATGGACTACCGCATCACCGACCCCATCTCCGACCCGCCGGGGGCGACCGAACACCTGTCCGTCGAGCAACTCCTGCGGCTGCCGGAGGTGGGGTGGGTGTACCGCCCGCCGGAGAACGCCCCGCCGGTGTCCCCGCTGCCGGCCCTCACCCGCCGGCCGTTCACCTTCGGCTGCCTGAACAACCCGGCCAAGATTTCGGACGGGTGCCTCGACGCCTGGGCCAAGTTGATCCAGTCCACGCCGGGGTCGCGGCTGGTGCTGATGGCCGGGCAGTCGGCCGCCGGGCTGCGGCGGCTGAGCGACCGGTTCGTGAAGGCCGGCATCCTCCGCGACCGCATCCAACTGGTGAACCGCCTGCCGCGGGAGAAGTACTTCGAGCAGTACGCCGACATCGACGCGGCCCTCGACCCGTTCCCGTACAACGGCGGCGTGACGACGTGCGACGCGCTGTGGATGGGCGTGCCGGTGCTCACCGTCGCCGGCACCAGCTACGTCGCCCGCCAGGGGGTGATGCAGATGCTCACCCTCGGGCTGGGCGAATTCGTGGTGGCGTCGCCGGGCGAACTGACCGATGCGGCGAAGGTGTGGATGGCCCGCCGGCCGGAGCTGGCCGAGATTCGTGCCGGGCTGCGGGACCGGCTCGCCGCCAGCCCGCTGTGCGACGCCCCGCGGTATGTCCGGCACCTGGAAGCGGCGTTGCGGCAGGAGTGGGTGAGCACCCTGCCCAGGGGCTGACCACGGGTTCGGCGCACGAGGCCATTCTGCCTCACCGTTTGCTTCACCACAAGTTAGGCGCCGAGACCCAGTTCCGATCCCAGTGCGGAGGGCGTCTGCGGGAGGTGCTGCGATGGCGAAGGCGTACTTGCGGGCGCGGGGGTTGGCCGACGTGGACGCCGGGACGGGCACGCGGGCGGTGGTGACCGGGCCGACCCGCGACCGCATGCAGGACCGCGGCGCCGCCCGCATCCTGGTGGCGTTCAGCTACTCGCGGCTGTACGCCACCGCCACCGCCACCGCGGTGAAGGGGTGAGGACGCCGATCATGGCGAAGAAGAAGCTCCGCTGGCTGCTCGGCATATTCCTCGTGCTGGCCGGGGCGGTGGGGGTCGGCGGGTGGCAGTGGTATCGGTGGCTGTTCCCGTACGGGTACAGCCACTCGTGCGACAAGCAGCTGATGTTCGCCCTGGAAAACTACGCCCAAGCCCACGGCGGGGCTTACCCGGCCGGGGAAGCGACCCCGGAGGCGTCCCTGAGCCTGCTGTACCCGGTGTTCGCCAACGAACATGTCCTCCAGGGGAAGACGGTACCGCTGGAGGTCGTCCGGGCCGTCCTGGAGCGGGGGGAACGGCTCGGCCCGGACACCTGTGGGTGGCACTACGTCGAAGGCCTGCGGCGGGACGACGATCGCCGCCTCGCGTTGTTCTGGGACAAGGTCGGGCTGGGCCACAACGGGCAGCGGCAGTCGGACGGCGGGCACCTGGTCTTCTTCGTCGGGTACGGCGTCAACTACATCGACGGTGACAAGTGGGAAGAGTTTCTGCGGGAGCAGGAGGCGCTGCGGAAAGAGCAGTTCGCGAAGAGAGCAAAGTAGCCGCTCGCACCGCGAGCGGAACACGTTAACCGACCCGGAATACCCCCACCCCGCCGTTGCCGCCGCCGACGGCCAGCAGCTTGTCGTACGGCGACCACGCTAGCGCCGACACCTCCGTTCCCTCGAACGTCGCCCCGCCCAGGTGCGGAGTGCGGTTGGCCGGCTGCCACAGGATCACCCGCCCGCCGCGGTCGCCGGACGCCAGCAGGAACCCCCGCCGCTGCCACCCGACCGCCGACACCGCCCCGGCGTGCCCGGTCAGCATCTTCGGCGTCGTCCCCTCCGGCCCCTTCCCGCCACAGTCCCACACGCACACCGCGTCGCCCCCGCCGGTGGCCAGGAACCGCCCGCTGAAGTCCCAGCTCAGTTCCCGCACCTTCGACGGGTACCCGGACATGTGCAGTTGCTCGCCGCGGTCGGCGTACCAGAAGTGAACACTCGCGTCCTGGTTGCCGTGCGCCAGCAGAGCGCCGGACGGCGACCACGCCAGCTTCAGCGCCGACCCCTTCCACTCGTACTTCCGCACCGCCTCGGGCTGGGCCGGGTCGTAGATCGAAACGGCCCCGTAAGCGGCGACGGACAGCAGGCTCGACTTCGGCCGCCACGCCAGGTCCGCCACCGTGCCGCCGTGATCGGCGTACTCCCGCAGCTGCGTGCCGGTGGCGAACTCCCACAGCCGCACCTTCTTCCCCGCCGCCGTCGCCAGGATGGAGCCGTCCGCCGACCACGCCAGCCGGTCCACCCACGCCGCCCCGCCATCGAAGCTGGCCCGCTCCTGCCCGAGCACCGCGTCCCAGATGCGGGCCTTGCCGTCCTGCCCGCAGGTGGCCAGCACCGGCTCGGTCGGGTGGAACGCCGCCGCCGCCGTGCCGAACCCGTGGCCGGTCAGTTCGTGGGTCGCCTTCCCCGTGGCCGTGTCGAACAGCACCACCGGCCCGCTGACGGTGGCGACGGCCAGGGTGCGACCGTCGGATGACCAGCTCAGGTCGATGGCGTGGTCCGGCGCCGACCCCTGCCACACCGGCACGAGGCGGTTGGACGGCTTTTTGTCGCGGCTGCCGAACGTCATGGCACACCCGCCGGAACGCACAAAACCCGGCTCGCGGGCGTCGTGCCCCACGAGCCGGGTCAGTGTATGGGATCGGCTTGCGGCCGTGGCGGAGGGGGGGAAGAGCGGGGTCAATTGCCCCTGTCATCGGATGGACGCGGCGGGTGGGGGAACTTGCGCGGGGTGACGATGCCTGGTTCCGTAGGGTGGGTCCGTCGGCGACAGCCGACGA
>JALHQU010000234.1 GCA_022841795.1 Fimbriiglobus sp. | reverse complement strand
CATCCTCCGCCGCCGGCTGGCCTACCTCGCCGAACACCCAGAGGTGGTGAAACCGGTCGTCGGCTTTCACTGGGCTGAGCGACTCGAACGGTAACGAATCAATGTGATCCGGTATGAGTGGTTATACTCCCACCGCCATCGGAGGTCGCCCATGAGTACGGACCCGACTTCGCAAGTCATCCTGCCGCGAGTTCTGCTCGTCATCCCGGTGCAGGAAGCGGTGTTTGATCTGGCCGACGAGCAGTGGGAAGTGAAGCAACCGTTCGGCACGCACAGGTTCCTCCCACCGGGGGCGGACTTTCCCTTCCGGGAGCCGGAAGTGTGGGTGTATACTCAACTCCAGGGAGGGCTTGGCCCGGTTGAAGTGGTGGTCGAGTTCCGCCAGCGATTGGACGAGGACACCGACCGAGTGTCCTACCGCTCCGTCGGGGTGAGCGCGGCGGTTCGCATCGATTTCGAGCGGAACGAGTCCAGGCTGACGATCCGGGAGACCGTGTTCGGGTTCTCCCTCCTTCCCTTCCGCGAGGAAGGTACATACGAGTTTCGCCTGCTGGCAGTTCTTGCCGGCGGTGGCACCGTCCCGCTCAGCGGCGTGACGTGTGACCTGTCGATGCTCCATCCCGAACGGAGGGTGTGACCGTGGCTGATGAGAAGTGGAGCGTGGGGCGGTCGGTGAACGCGGCCAAAGGCATCCCCGGCACCACCACCGACTGCTCCGCTTGGGAGTCGGACGTCCCGGCCGAGAAGTGGAGCGTGGGGCGGTCGGTGAACGCCGCCAAAGGCATCCCCGGCACCACCACCGACTGCTCGACCTGGGACCACAAGCCGTCGGCACGGATCGTCGTGCGGACGACCTACTCGCCGGACACGCCGAAAGAGGTGGTGGCGAAACACGCCTTCGTGCTCATCGAGAAGTTGAAGACGTTGGCCCCAGACCTCGGCCTGGAGTACGACGACGAGCGGTCCGTCGAACCCCCCGACCAGCGGCGGGTGACCTTTGCCATTTCGCCGACGCGGCGGGTGCCCGATCTCCGCACCCGCCTCGTGGGGTTGCTGCTGAAGGTGTGTGACGAACCGAACGTCCCCATCTCGGGGCTGATGGTGGAATGGGACGACGAACCGACCCGAACCGCCGCGTAGTGGGAATCATGGCCGACGACGCCACACTGCCGACCGAAGAGGAAATCCGCCAGTTGAGCCGGTGGGGGCAGGTGGCGTTCGCCGCCCGCTGCGCCCGGCGGGCGCTGTCGCAACTTCAGATACGCTGTCCGGATACGCCTGTCGAGCAGTTGGAGACACTGAAGCGAGCAGTTGAGGTAGCCGAACAGTCTGCTACGCAAGTACACCAGCGGTGGTGGACGTCACGCCGCCACCTAGAGGAGTTGCGTGGTCGGCTCTGGTCTGACGCCGGTGGAGCCGCCCGCGCTGTCGTCAAATGCTATGCGGATGTCGTGGGTGCCTACGCCGCCGCCGCCAACGCTGCCCGCGCCGCCAACGCCGCCTTCGCAGACGACGACGCCGATAGAATCCGCGAGTTTTGTTCAAGTATGGGCCGGGCCGATGCCGCCGACTACCTTGACACCTGCTTTAATGACGTCGAGACCTACAACGCCGCTCATGATGCTGCCCGTGCCGCTGTCGATGCCGGAGTGCCGGTGTCGGTGATCCTTAAAGAATTCCAACGAATTCGAGATGTACGCCGGCGGCTGAAAAGGACGGCTGATGGCCGCGTTCCGCCGACCGTGTTCGATCCAATTGAAGAACCAGAAACTTGGGGCGAAGGATTGGTACTTCGGGGAAACGTTCCGCCGACGGTATTCGAACCGATTGAGGAGTCGCCGGTCGAACTGCAACCCGCATCGCCTCCGGAAGAGGTCGTCGAGTTGCAGAAGTTGCTGTCGCTCAAACTGCGGGCCGTCGCCGAGAAGGGGGTGTCCGCCGACACGGTGCGGAAGCACCTCGTGGCGGTATACAAGGCGCTGAACGAACACTTCCTGGAGAAGTACGGCACGTTCCTGACGCGGGATCAGTTCGACCGGCTGGTGTTCGAAGAAACTCGGGTGAGGGTGTGACATGGACGCCCTCGACCCCACCCCCGACCGCGGCGTGATCGAAGGCCAGGAAGTTCGCCTGACGGCGAACGACCCGGTGCCGGCCGACCCGCAATTGGTATTGGCCCACCTCCGCGGTCTGATTCAGCGGGCGAAGGCCAAGACGCGAGAGCCGGCGACGTTGGTCGCTCGCCAAGCGGTCGAGGACGTGGACGATGCGGTCGTGGCGTCGGCGCTCGTGCAGGCCGAGGAAGAACTCGCCGAGGAGGAGAACAAATCCGCTCGGGAAGCCGAGCGCCGCAAGCACGCTCCCCCGCCGCCCGCCACCCAGCCGACCCGCGAGCGCACCACCGCCGAGAACCTGATCGACGCCCTCCGCGACGCCGCCGAAGACGGCATCGAGTTCGAGATCGACCTCGACGACGAATAGCAGCCGTCCGCGGTACACTGTTCTCAATCACCCCCCGAGTAGCCGCCATGCGGTCGCTGTTCCCTCTCGTTGTCGTCGCCGTGTTCCTCCCGGCCGCGGTCCGGGCGGACGACAAGATCAACGCCAGGATCGCCGAGTTCTGCAAGGAGAACCTGAACAAGAAGGTGGGCGACGGCGACTGCTACGACCTGGCCCAGCACGCCCTGGCCGCGGCCGGCGCCAGGCCGGAGTTCAAGTACAAGAACTACCCGAACAAGGGCGACTACGTGTGGGGCGAGCAGTTGGTGCTGCTGGAGGTCGAGAGCGGCAAGCAGAAGCTGACCGGCAAGCTGAAGGACATCCAGGCCGGGGACGTGATCCAGTTCCGCGACACCAAATTCGCCGGCAAGAAGGCGAACGGCAAGGGCACCTACACCCTCGCCTTCTCGCACCACACGGCGGTGGTCGGCGAGGCGGAGGCCGGCGGGAAGGTGGTGAAGATCTACCACCAGAACATGGGCGGGAAGAAGGAGACGCTGCCGGGGGCGCTGACGCTGGAACACCTGAGCGAGGGGTGGATCCGGGTGTACCGCCCGAACCCGAAGTGATCTGTTGAGTTGCCCTTCCCACGCGCCGCCGACGGCGGCACAATGCCGCCCATGCCCCGCGTCCCGCTCGCCTGGTGCAACCTCACCCACGACCGCCTGCGGTTCGCCCTGTTCGCCCTGGGCATCGCGTTCGCCGTCATCCTCATGTTCGTCCAACTCGGGTTCCGCAACGCCCTGCTCGACTCGAACACCCAACTGCACGACGCCTTCCGGTGCGACCTGGTGCTCACCGCTCCGGGGCGGCAGGCGGCGGCCATGCGGGAGGCGTTCCCGCGGCGGCGGCTGGAGCAGGTGCGGGCGGTGCCCGGCGTGGCCGAGGTCCACCCGCTGTACCTCGAACAGGCGGTGTCCCTGCTCCGCGACACCAACCCGGACCCGGCCGCCCGCCAGCCGGCCCGTCACGTGCGGGTGATCGGCGTGGACCCGGCCGCCGGCCTGCTCGCCCTGCCCGAACTCGCCCCCGGCTCCAACGCCGCCCGCCGGCTGACCGAGCGCGGCACCGCCCTGTTCGACCGCCGCACCAAGCCCGACCCGGACCGGCCCGGCCAAACCCTGTACGGCCCGCTCGCCGCCGGGGTGGAGTCCGAACTGGCCGGCAGCCGCATCCGGTTCGTCGGCAGCTTCGAGCTGGGCACCGACTTTACCACCGACGGCACACTCATCGTCGGCGAGGACACGTTCCTGGACGTGCTGCGGCGGCCGTTCACCTTCCCGTCCGACTCGCCGGCGGCGACGGTGGACTACGGGCTGATCCGGCTGGAACAGGGGGCCGACCCGCAGGCGGTGATGGCGGCCATCCGCCGGGCGGTGTCCACCGGCGAACCCGACCCGGACGTGGAGGTGTTCACCCTGGACGAGCTGAAGGGCCGCGAGCGGGCGTTCTGGCTGAACAACACGCCCATCGGGTTCGCGTTCGGGTTCGGCATGTTCATGGGGTTCGCCGTCGGGCTGGTCATCTGCTACCAGATCCTGTCCGGGGACGTGACCGACCACCTGCCCGAGTACGCCACCCTGAAGGCGATGGGGTACGGGAACGGGTACCTGGCGTGGGTGGTGATCCAGGAGGCGCTCATCCTGGCGGTCATCGGGTACATCGCCGGGCTGGTGGTGGCGTGGGGGGCCTATACTCTGCTGACGGCCACCACCGGCCTGCCCATGCGGATGACGTTCGACCGGGCGACGATGGTGTTCGCGGCCACGGTGGTGATGTGCTGCCTGTCCGGGCTGGTGGCGCTGGTCGGCCTGCTGCGGGCCGACCCGGCGGACGTGTTCTGAGCGTTCGGCGGGCCGCCACGGAGGGCGGCCCCTACAGGCGGGCGGGTTTGTAGGGGCCGCCCTCCGTGGCGGCCCCCGGTCCGGCACCGCCGGAACGCTTCTGAGCGGGATTCCAACCATGTCTGCTCGCGTCGCACTCGTCACCGGCAGCGGGAAGAAACGGGTGGGGTCGGTGGTGGCCGACGCCCTGGCCCGCCGCGGATACGCCGTCGCCATCCACTACCGCAGCTCCGCCGCCGAGGCCGAGGAGACGGCGACCGAGTTACGAAAACACGGGGTCGAAGTCGCCGCCTTCCCGGCCGACCTGACCGACGAAACGGCGGTGAAGAAGCTGGTGGCGGCGGTCCTCGCCCGGTTCGGGCGGATCGACGTGCTGGTGAACTGCGCCGCCGTGTGGAAGAGCAAGCGGTTGGAAGAGGTGACGGCGGCGGACGTGCGGATGCACTTCGACACCAACGCCCTGAGTACGTTCCTGATGGGCCAGCACGTCGGGTTACAGATGGCGAAGCAGCCGGACGGCGGGGTGATCGTGAACATCGGCGACTGGGCGGAGGTGCGGCCGTACCTGCACTACGCGGCGTACTTCCCGAGCAAGGGGGCGGTGTCGGTCATCACCCGCACGCTGGCGGTGGAACTGGGCACGCGGAACCCGCGGGTGCGGGTGAACCAGATCTCCCCCGGCCCGGTGATGCTCCCGCCGGACCTGCCGGAGGCGGAGAAGCGGCAGGCGATCGACGCCACGCTGGTGAAGCGGGAGGGCAGCCCGCACAACATCGCCCAGGCGGTGCTGGCGCTGGTGGACAACGAGTTCGTGACGGGGGTGATCCTGCCGGTGGACGGCGGCCGCACCGTGTTCGCCCCGGAGTGATGGTGACGCGAACCACGTTCGGCTATCATGCGGGGAACGGAGGTGCATCATGCGGTCCGTCCTCGCCCTCGTCGTGTCCGTCGTCTCGCTGTCCGCCGCCCCGGTGCCGAAGGCCATCCAGAAGAAGCCGCCGACCGCCGACGGCGTGTGGGAGTGCGTCGAGTTCAACGGGTACAACGGGCGGGTGAAGGCGACCGTGACCGGCACCTTCTGGAAGATCGCCGGGGACAAGATGTCCGTCGGCAAGCCGACGCCGGACGAGTTCGCCGAGGGCGATTACAACAGCACCTTCCGCGTCGTGGATGCGGCGAAGCCGCACCAACTGGAGATGAGCGTGTCGGACAAAGTGCGGTACTCCGCCGTCCTCGTGCCCGACGGCGACAGTCTCCGCTGGGCGTGGTGTACCAACTCGGCGAAGACGATCACCGAGTGCGGGCCGGCCGACGACGTGTACTACTACGTCTTCAAGCGGGTGAAGGAGAAGTAGGCGGCACTGCTCCGGTCTTCGCCGCGACCAGCGGGAGCGGGTTCCGCTCCCGCTGGTCGCGGCGAAGATGGGTCCTACTTCGGCTCGTCGCTCTTCGGGATGGGCGGCAGGTCCGGCAACTCCGGCTTCTTCACCTCGACCGCCTTCACCCCGGTCAGCCGCCCCCGCGGGACGGTGTGGTCGGTGTTCACCGCCTCGATCACCTTGTGCGACGTGTTCCCGGCCCGGTCGATGGCGGTCAGCCGCACCCGCACCGTGGCGGGCACGTCGTTGGGTGTCGCCCACGTCGCCAGGTACTCGCCCGTCCGCTCGCCGATCGGCGCCCACTGCTCCTTGCCCGGCACCTGGTACTCCAAAAACACCGGCCGCTCGGCCAGGTTCGCATCCGTCACCCGCCATTGGAAGGCGAGGATGTTCGGGTGTGGCGCGGCGGGCGGTGTCGGCATCAGCTTGAACCACTCGATCGTCGGCGGGGTCTTGTCGAACACCACGACCATTTCCGGCTCGTCCGTCGCCTTCGGCGGGGTGGCCGTCACCGTCCCGCTCGACACCCCGACGCGGAACCCGTACCGCCCCTCCTTCGGCAGCGTGTACGCCAGCTTCGGCCGCTCCGCCCCGCCCACCTCTGCCTTCGCGGCTTCCGCCCAAGCGGTGTCTGGTAGCGGCTTGGCGAACAGCACCACCGCCTTCACCCCGGACTTGCCCTGCTTCGTCACCTCGTAGTCGAACGCCAGGTCCGGCTTGTTGACGTACTGCGTCGCCGGCTCGGCCGGCTTCGGGAGCGGCGGAACGGCCGGCTTGTCCACCGGGGGTAACTCGGGCGCGGGCAGTCTTCCGGCGGGTTCGGGTCTCTCGATGCGCGGCATGGCGAAGCCGGCGCTGTTCCCGGCCGGCGGCAGCGGCGGAAGGGTGCCCACGCCGCCCAGGGGTGGCGGCGGGATGGGGTGTGCCCCGGCCGGCTGAGCCGGCGACGGCAGCGGCGGCAACTTCGCCTCGCCGAACCCGGCCGGGGTCGGCGGCAGTGCGGCGAACTCACCCGGCTTCGGCAGATCGGGGACCGGAGCCATGTCGCGAGGCGACTGCGGCGTTTCGTATGTCACCGGCCGCACGACCGTGGACGCTTTGTCCTGGGCTTTGGGCATCTCTTGCGGCTTCGGTGGCGTGGCCGGAAGCGACACCGCCGTCACCGCCGGCTTTGGCCGGGCCACCCACGTCCCGAGGGTGAACCCGCCGACCGCCACCGCTCCCACCACACACCCGGCCGCCAGGAATCGGAACACCCGCATCGGACTCCCTCCCGTTGCGTGAGACAACCACCCCACTGTACCCGCGTGCCGACCGCGGCGCCCAGGGGAACCCGGTTTCGCCCACGCCCGCCGTCGGCTATCATGTCGGGAACGGAGGTACGTCATGCGACTACTCGCTATTTTCCTGCTTGTCGGCTCGCTGCCAGCCGCCCCGGTGCCGAAGAGTTTGAAGAAACCGCCGTCCGCCGACGGGGTGTGGGAGTGCGTCGAGCACAACCTCGATGGTCGGGCCGAGGAGGTGCCCTTCCACCTGCGTTACTACAAAGTCGCGGGCGAGCACATGTCATACGGGTGCGAGACGCTGGACGAGCTCGCCAAACAGATGCGAGAGACGAACGCCTACACGTTCCGGCTCAGCGACCCGGACCGACCGTCTCTGCGGGCCATGGTGGACAGCGACGGCATAGTCCATTCGGCCGTCTTCGAACTGGACGGCGACACCCTTCGTTGGGCGGCGTGTGCCGATGCGGAGCGGACGATCACGGAGTGCAAACCAGGACTCGGCGTGCAATACTTCGTGTTCAAGCGGGTGAAGGAGAAGTAAGCGGCCCCGCCTCGTAAGTTACCGCCGTGTCGTCCGCCGCCTACTGCTGCCGCGTCTGCCGCCGCTCCCGCAGCTCGTTCCGGTTCGCCTTCCGCCTGCTGCCGCCGGCCCAGCGGGACGCCATGCACGCCCTGTACGCCTTCCTGCGGGCGTCGGACGACCTGGCCGACGAGCCGGGCGAAGTGGGGGCGAAGCGGGTCGCACTGGCCCGCTGGCGGGGGCGGCTCGACGCGGCGTTGAACGGCACCTATTCGCACCGCTGCCACGCCGCGCTGCACGCCGCCGTCCGCACGTTCGCCATCCCGCCGGCGTACCTGCACGCCGTCCTGGATGGGTGCGAAACGGACCTGGAACCCCTAGATTTCCAGTCGTTCGAGCCACTGCGGGCGTACTGCTACCGGGTGGCGTCGGCGGTCGGGCTGGCGTGCGTCCGCATCTGGGGGGTGCGGGCCGGGGCGACGTTCGAGCAGGCCGAGCCGTTCGCCGAGGCCGCCGGGTACGCCTACCAGCTGACGAACATCCTCCGCGACCTGGGCGAGGACCGCGGCCGCGGGCGGGTGTACCTGCCGGCTGACGAACTCGCCCGGTTCGACTGCCCCCCAGAGGCGTGGGACCATGCTGACCGCTGGTTCGCTGAAATGGTGGCGTTCCAGGTGGCCCGCGCGCGTGCCTACTATCAGCAGTGCGAACCGCTGGCCGGGTTGCTGTCCGCGGACGGGCGGGCCATCTTCACCTTGATGACGGCGGCGTACCGGCAACTGCTGGAGCGGGTGGCGGCGGCCGGGCCGGCGGTGCTGACGCGGCGGGTGCGGCTGCCGTGGTGGCGGAAGGCGGCGCTGGCCGGCCGGGCGTGGGGGTACCGATGGACCGGGTGATCGTGGTCGGCGGCGGGCTGGCCGGGCTGGCGGCGGCGGTGGCCCTCGCCCCCCGCGGGTTCGCGGTGACGGTGCTGGAGGCGCGGCCACGGCTGGGCGGGCGGGCCAGCTCGTTCCAGGACGCGGCCAGCGGGCAACTGGTCGACGCGTGCCAGCACGTCAGCATGGGGTGTTGCACCAACTTCCACCACTTCTGCGACACCGTCGGCGTCGGCCGGCTGCTCGCCCCGCAGCCGACGCTGTACTTCCAGACCCCGGACCGCCGCGTCAGCGTGTTCAAACCCGACCCGTGGCCGGCGCCACTGCACCTCGGCCGGGCGCTGGCGTCGGCTCATTACCTGACCGCGACAGAGAAGGTGCGGATCGGGTACGGGCTGGCCCGGATGCTGGCTGAATCAGCCGATGCCGACCCGCCGCTGAAGGACTGGCTGCTCCGTCACCGCCAGACGGCCCGCACCATCGACCGCTTCTGGGGCGTGGTGCTGACGAGCGCCCTGAACGAAACCGTGGACCGCGTCGGGCTGAAGTACGCCCGCAAGGTGTTCCGCGACGGGTTCGTCCGCCACCGGGATGCGTTCACCGTTCACGTGCCGACGGTGCCGCTGGCGCGGCTGTACGGCGACGAACTGCGGGGGTGGCTGGCCCGCCACGGGGTGACGGTGCGGGAGGGGGCGGGGGTGGCGGCGGTTCAAAGCCCCGGCATGGCCATGCCGGGGCTTTCGGAGGTGGTGTTGCGAGACGGAACGACCGTGCGCGGGGAAGCGGTGGTGCTCGCCGTCCCCTTCGACCGCGTCCTCGTCCTGCTGCCGCCACAGTTACAAGCCGACCCATTCTTCGCCCGCATCGGCCGGCTTCAGCCGTCGCCCATCACCAGCGTGCACGTGTGGTACGACCGGCCGGTGTTGAAGCTGCCGCACGTCGTGCTGGTCGATTGTCTCGGCCAGTGGGTGTTCAACCGCGGGCAGGTGGGCCCCGGCGAACACTACCTGCAAGTGGTGGTGAGCGCCGCCCGGCCGCTGCGGGGGCTGGGGCACGACGAAATCCGCCGGCGGATTCTGGACGAACTCGGCCGGCTGTACCCGGCGGCGGGGGCGGCCGCCGTGGTCCGCTCGCGGGTGGTGACGGAACACGCCGCCACGTTCAGCGCCGTGCCGGGGGTGGATTCGCTCCGCCCGCCGCAGCTCACCCCGGTGCCGGGCCTGTTTCTGGCCGGGGATTACACTCAAACCGGCTGGCCGGCGACGATGGAAGGGGCGGTGCGGAGCGGGTATCTGGCGGCCGAGGCGGTGTTAAACCGGGTGGGGCGGGGCGAACAGTTGGTTCGCCCGGACCTGGGTGTCGAGTCGGGAATGTAACGGATTGATAAAGAACGGCCGATTCCCTTGCCCGCCGGCCGTCCCCCGCCGTAAATTATTCAGACGAATCCGCACGCACGTCCGCCCTCTCCGGAGCCGACGATGACCCTCCGATTCCTGCTCGGGCTGGCCGCCGCGACCGCCGCCGGCACCCTGGCGTTCGGGCAGCAGGTGGTGATCAAGAAGTTCCAGGTGTCGCCGGCCAGCCCGTCGCCGAC
>JALHQU010000233.1 GCA_022841795.1 Fimbriiglobus sp. | reverse complement strand
AGTGCGGGTGGTGGCGTGCGTCGGGCCATCGGACGGCTCCTGCCGGAGGGATTTCGGACTCACCCTCATCCTCCCGTCCAGGCGACCAAAAAGCCACCGACATTCGTGACGCCCACCCTGGGCCACCCCGGTGCCGCGGGTGGCCTCGCTCGACGAGCTGAACGCCCACCTGCGACAGTGCCGTGTCACCGCCCGCGGCCGGACGTGCGGGTCGCGTGTGGAGACGGTGGGCGCCCGCTTCGCCCGCGACCTGGCCGCCGCCCTGCCGGTGCCGGCCCGCCCGTTCGAGGCGTGCGTCCTCCAACCGGGCAGCGTGGACAAGTACCAGACGGCGGCGTTCGACGGCAACCGGTACAGCGTGCCCCGCCGGTGGGCGTTCCGCCCGGTGACGGTCAAGGGGTACGTGGACCGGGTCGAGATCGTCGCCGACCACCGCGTCGTGGCCACCCACGCCCGCACCTACGCCACCGGCGAGCGGGTGCTCGACCCCCTGCACTTCCTGGCCATTCTGGAGACTCGCCCGGCCACCCTCGACCACGCCCCGGTGTACCGCGACTGGGCGTTGCCCCCCGCGTTCACCGACCTGCGTCGCGACCTGGAGATGCGGCTCGGGGTGCGGGCCGGCGTGCGGCAGTTCATCCGCGTGCTGCAACTGCTCGCCGCCCACCCGCTCGACCGGGTGGAGCAAGCCGGCCACTCGGTCCGCATCCGCGGCGACCCGACGGCAGTCGCGATCACCGCGTGCGTCGAGCGGCTCGCCCGTCAACCGTCCGGGCCGAGTGACACCCCGGCGTCACTGACCCCGTCCGCCCTCCCCGACCTGAGCCGGTTCAACCGCCTGCTCACCTCCCACCCGACCCCCGAGGAGGACCCCGATGAGTGACCCGAACGCCCTGCTGCTGAAGGCCCACCTGAAGCAGCTCAAGCTGCCGACCATGCTGGCCGAGCACGACAAGCTGGCCGGCGAGGCGGCCGGCCAGAACGAGTCGTACCACGCCTGCCTGCTCCGCCTGACCGAACTCGAAGTGGCCGCCCGCACGGCCAACGCCACCGCCGCCCGCATCCGCGCCGCCCTCGACCGCCTCGACCGGCTCATCGTGGACGAGCTGGGCTACCTGTCGTTCAGTCGCAGCGGGGCCGAGCGGCTGTTCCAGGTGTTCGCCGATCGGTACGAGCGGCGGAGCCTGCTCATCACCACCAACCTGCCGTCCGGCGAGTGGGGGACGGTGTTCCAGGGGGAGCGGATGACGGCGGCGTTGCTCGACCGCCTGACCCACCAGTGCGAGATCCTGGAGCTGACCGGCGAGAGCTACCGGTTCCGCGAATCGATGCAGGCCAAACAGGCCAAGGCGGGTAGAACAACCAAACCCGCGAAGGCCAAGAAGTGACCCCCACCACCTCACTCACGCGCTTCCCTTCGTGGTGTTGAACGCGCTTCCCTCAGTCGAGTTGATCACCAGGGCGAAACGACGTACACGGCCGAGTTCAAGCTCCAGGCGGTGCGGATGATCGCCGACCAGCACCTGTCGGTGGCCGAGGTCGCCCGCCGACTCGACGTGGGCGAGAACCTACTCCACACCTGGGCCGAGGCGTACCGCGAACGCGGCACCGACGCCTTCCCCGGTCACGGCTGCCCCAGCCCGGCCGACGACGAATTGCGACGCCTGCGGGCCGAGAACGTCCGCCTGCGGGCCGGGCGAGAGCTGCTAAAAAAGCCGCCGCGTACTTCGCCAGCCGACCGGATGACCGCCGGGTGGGCGATGGCGAGCCGGCGGGTGGGCGATGCCCTCGACAGGGCCGTCCGCCGCCGACTGCCGGAGGAGGGGTTGGTGGTCCACTCGGATCGCGGCAGTCAGTACGCCAGCGACCACCCCAGCCGGCGCTCGAGCGGTCGGGCATCACCTGCGGCATGAGCCGGGTGGCGCAGTGCAGGGACAACGCCCCGGTGGGGAGCTGCTTCGCCAGCCTCAAGCGGGAACTGGTTCCCGACGAGCAGCACACCCGCCGGGAGCGAGCGAGGGCGAGCATCTTCGAGGACGTCGAGGTGTTCCACCACCGTGTCCGCCGGCCGAGTTCGGACGGGCGCGGAACCCGAAACGCCCTGAACTTCGGCTCCACTTTTCGCGGGGAAGACCACATCCTCTCGTCGGGTCAGTTCCAACAGCCCACCCCGTACTGTCTGTTGACTAGTTCCCCCCGTCGCGGGTCATGCCCTGCGACGGGGTGCCCGGCCGCCGCTCGTCGGAGTACGCGGTGGTCGGGCTGGCCAGGCCCATCTTGAACAGGTAGGTGAACCGCACGCTCTGCCGCACCCACGGGCGGCGGCCGGGCGGCGGCGGGGGCGGCTCGGCGTACTCCTTCATCCAGGCGAACTCGCGGTCGATCACCCCGCGGCGGGTGGCCTCGGCGGTCGCTTTCACGCCCTGGAGATCCTTGGCCGCGTTCATCAGCTCGGCCACCCGCTGTTCCACCTGGGCGGACGGCATGGCCATGGCGATCCGGGTGACGGCTTCTTCGTACGGCAGGTTCCGCTGGAACAGCGGGTACACGTCCGCCGCCTGCCCGCCGAGCATGAGCGTGGACAGCCGCGCGTCCTCCATCCGCTTCTGGAGCACCGGGTCGGTGTCCTCCAGCAGCTTGGTCAGCTTGTTCTCCTGCTCCAGGGTGAACTCGTGGTACGTCTCGGCCCGGTCGCCGGCGTAGAACGCCTGGTGCAGCCCGGACCCGACGGCGTCCCGCCACTTGGCCGCCGCCGCCACCCGCACCTCGATCTCGCGGGCGAACACGCCGGTCTCGTGCAGGCGGTCGGCGTCCCACAGCATCTGCCGCACCTCGGCCACCCGCGGGTCGGTCTCCAGGGCGCTCGAGTCGAGGAAGAACTGGTAGTTGGTGATCTGCCGGTTCTGGTCGAAGTACATGACCGCCATCCGCGCCCGCATGGCCGACTCGGGCACCCCCATCGCCTCCAGGTCCTCGCGGGTGTAGTCCCGGTTGGGCGGCCCGCCGAGCGGCCCCATGCCGGCCCGCACGGTGATCTCGGCCAGCTCCTCCTGCTTCTGCCGGTCCTCCACGTTCATGCCGTTCAGCCGCCCGTACCGCACCCACAGGTTGCGGGTGCGGCCCCACTCCTCCTTGGCGTTCTGCCCGGCGAACAGGCGGACCGGCGGGTCGTTCTCGTTCGCCTTCGGGAACCACTTCACGTCGGCGGCGGCGTCCGGCTCCCAGTACGAGGTGGAGTCGATCCACCCTTCCTTCTGTAGCCGCTCGGCCAGGTACGTCTGCGACCGGGCCGGGGCGCTGCGGAACACGATGAGCGCCGGGCGGGTGGGGATGCGGTACCGGAACTCGTCGTACTCGCCCTTGCGGATCATGCCGGTCGGGGTGCCGGTCGTCTCCCCCGCCCGCACCGGCGGGGGCACCACCTCCTGGCCGTACTCGAACCAGGCGTGGGCGGCCTGCACCGGGTCCAGGTTGTCCACCGGCTTCTGGTCGGCGGTCGGGCGGGCGCGGCCGAGCGCCCCCCGCACGTAGGTGTCCAGTTCCGGGTTGGCCAGCGGGTCGGTGCGGGGGAACACCGGGAACGCGTCCTCGTCCGGCAGGTCGCGGCCGGCGGCGTCGTACCGGGCGGGGATGGTCTGGTTGGCCGCCAGGAACTGCACCACCTGCTCCGGCGTCTTCAGGTTCATCCCCTCGGTCTGCTTGCTGTCCGGGTTCTTGCGGGAGTACTGCAGGCGGCGGACCAGCTGCGGGTGCTTCTGGCAGAACGTCAGGAACCGGGCCGGGTCCACCCGCCCGGTGTCCCGGTCCACCAGCTTGGTCGGGTCGCGTTCGGCCGGCGGGATGCAGCTCAGTTGGGCGAGCGACCGCAGGGTGGCCACCTTGTCGGACACGGTGAACTTGTTCTGGTAGTAGAAGGCGAGCTGGTAGCGGATGTCCGGCGAGCCGACGCGGAACTCGGCCCCGCCGCGGCGGTGCAGGCGGGTGTTGATGCGGTCGCCCTCGGCCAGCAGGCTGATGCCGCGGGCGATGTAGAAGTACTGGTCGCCCAGCTTGTCGTTCTCCACCGACACGTTGTACGCGATGTTCCACGCCTGGAAGATCCACGGCTCGATGAAGTGCGGCTGCATCCGCGACACCATGCGGGCGGCCAACTCCATGTCGTGGTACTCGCCCCGCTTCTGCTTGTCGATGGCGTGCTTCCACAGCAGGGTGACGACCACCCCGCGGAACCCGACCAGGCTGATCTGGGCGGCCGACCCGGCGATCTCCGGGTCGCCCATGTCCAGCTCCCGCAGTTCCAGGTCGTCCGCCTGGTACCGCACCGGCCAGCGGGCGATTTTGTCCACCGCCCGCGGGTCGGCCTCGCCGCCGCGGAGCGGGTCGCCGACCGGCAGCGGGATCACCCCCCGCCAGAACATGCTCAGGGTGAACAGGCCGACGATCACCCCCAGGTAGATCGCCTTCCGCACCGTCGCCTTCTTTTGTAGCTGGTCGCTCATCGCTCACCCCTCGCGGAGGTCGGCAAATCGCAGGTCGAAGGTCATCCAGTCGAAGGTCGGCAGGTCCGGCGGTCGGCGGGTCGCAACGTCATCGGGGTCTTCAGGCCCGAAGGGCCGTTCTCCCTCAGCCCAGGGCAAGTGAGCCGCAGGCGAACGTCGCCCTGGGTACACCCGGCCACCATCTCAAAGCCCCGAAGGGGCGATCTCAGGTAGCCCGCCCCTTCGGGGCTTGTTCTCGTTCACCACGCTTCCCAGGCCTGCGCTCGCCTGTCGGCTCGCTCCGACCTGGGCTGAGGGAGTCCGGCCCTTCGGGCCTCCAAACCCGTCCCCGTCACTGACACAGCACCTCGACCGAGCATCGCCCGGCCCGCGGACTTTCGACTTTCCGACCTGACGACCTGCGACCCCGGCTTTATGCCGCCACTTCCCGCCCGCGGATCAGGTAGTACCCGAGCAGGAACCACGGGAACAGGTACGCCACCAGCATCACGAAGTTCATGGCCAGGTGCTCGAACGACACGTTGAACCCCTCGGACACGTAGTGCGTCCAGTAGAACGCCTCCACGTCCGGGAACACGTTCAGCAGCCGCCGGAACCCCCACTTGGCGCCGACCAGGTCGATGGTGTCGGCCGCCTTCTCCACCGCCGTGTTGTCCGCCTGGGCGGTCGGCGACTTCGCTTGCAGGAGTTGGTTGAGGGCGGCGAACGGGCCGGCCTGCCCCTGGCCGATGTTCTGCGCCTGCTCCTGGATGTACCCGGTGAAGAACGCGCAGCCGAACAGGAACACCACGCACAGCAGCGTCACCACCGCGTCCAGGTAGGTGCTGAGGGTCACGCACAGGCCGATCACCAGCACCAGCCAGCACCACAGGCCGAACGTGGCCTTCAGGTAGTTCTGGGCGAACGACTGCTCCTTCTCGATCAGGTACAGGTCGCCCTCGGCCATGCCGAGCATCTGCGAGGTGGTGGTGCAGTGGACGAACACCTGCACCGCCGGGGCGTTCGCCGGCTTCTTGCCGGCGGTGGCGTTCTCGAACAGGGCGGCCGGCACCACCACCCGCTCCGGCCGGTAGTCGAACACCTCCTTGCCGGCGAACTCGTAGAACCCGTACTTGCGGGCCAGGGTGTTCACCACCGCCCACTCCGGGTCCTTGGGGGTGACGTTCCGCAGCCGGTTCACCGCCCGGTTGGCCACCGCCGTCGGCTCGCCCTGGTACGACGGGTCGTTGGCGTACCGCGGCAGCTTGAGCAGCTCAGCCACCGCCTCCGCCTTGTAGTTCGCCTGCGCCGCCGGGTCCGACCACTCCCACTCGCCGGTCCCCTCCCGCAGGCCGGGCGGCCGCTGCTGGCACTGCCACGAGGTGATCCGCATGTTCACGTCCACCCCTTTGCCTTCCTCCCCCTTGGTCAGCCGGTAGATGTCGAACGTGAACTCCACCGGCACCTGCTGGCCGGGGGCGGACGCCATGCCGGACGGCACCGAGGCGAACTGGTACACCGCCCGCTGCGAGCTGTTCGGGTCGCCGCCGATGTACCGCCGGTAGTTGAACTCGCGGCCCACGTCCGTCCCGTCGAAGTCCGCCTTGCGGGACAGGAACAGCAGCTTGCCGCGGACGGCCACCCGCGCCGTCTCCGTCTGCTGGCGGGACGCCTCCGACGGCTTGGACGCGGACAGGAACAGGAGCGACAGCACGCCCACCAGCAGCGGGGCCAGGCTGAACAGGGCGACGTACCCGAGGAACCGGCCGAGGACGATCTCGAACCGCTCCACCGGCTTGGTGACGATGGTGTAGATGTTCTGGCTCTTCACGTCGTTCGGCAGGGCGAACGCGGCCAGCAGCACCCCGGCCAGCAGCAGCAGCACGGAGGTGATGACCGACACCCACTTCACCCCCATCCGCAGCTCGTCCTCCGCCTTGAACGGCAGGAACATGGTGATCGGGAACAGGAACGGCACCAGCACGATCAGGAACGCCAGGAACACCCGGTTGCGGTACACCTCCTTCATGCTCAGCACGGCGATCGCCCAGATCCGCCGCCAGCGGAGCTTGCCCACCCCGGCGGCGAACGGGGCGGCCGCCCCGAGCAGGGACGCCAGCCCGCCGAGCGACAGCAGCAGCGCCTGCCACGGGTACGGCATCTTCGCCCCCGCCTTGTCCGGCGGGGGGATGAACGGCCGCACGTACGGCGGCAGCTCCTCGTGCGTGTACCCGAGCAGGGAGAACCGCGGGGTGACCGTCTTCACGTACCCGGTCGGGTCTTGCGGCGGCTTGACGTTTAGCAGGTCGGCCCCGAACAGTTGCGGCCGCGTCTTCTCGGCGATCACCAGCGCGCCGTACCCGGCGTAGGCCAGCATGGCCACCGCCACGCACACCAGCATGAACAGCGACAGGGACTTGCCCACCGCCGTCTGCTGCTGCTGGGTCGGCTTCACCAGGACGATCAGGAAGAAGGCCAGCAGGCCGCTGAACAGGAACCCGCCGGCGTCCTGCAGGTACGCCTGGAACAGGCCGGGCAGGTCGGCCAGCACGTACGGGTCGCGCTCGAGGATGAGGGCGGCGAACGGGGTCGTCATCGCGGGGGGTCCCGGGTCCGTTCCCCTCTCCCCTCGGGGAGAGGGGCTAGGGGTGAGGGGGTGAGTCTCAGGGTGAGCGCCCGCTGGGCCGTGACCCCCTCACCCCGGCCCTCTCCCCGAGGGGAGAGGGAGCAGATCAATTCCCGTTGCCGGTCGGCAGGTACCGGCGGCCGGGGCGGGCCTTCGACTCCTCGATGATCCGCAGGAACAGGTCTTCCAGGGTGGTGGTCGGGTGGCCGACCGACTCCAGCTTGCCCCCGTGCTTCTCGATCACCGCCGTCAGCTCCCGCTCCAGCGCGTCCGTCATCTGCAGCCCGCTCGCCTTCACGTTCACCCGCTTCTGATCCTCCACCAGCCGGCTGACCGTCCCCTGCTCTTGCAGGTCGCCGTTGTACAGGATGGCGATGCGGTCACACACGTCCTGCACGTCGTCCAGCCGGTGGCTGCACATCAGGATGGTCTTGCCCTTCTTCTTCAGGTCCAGGATGAGGTCCTTCATCCACCGGGTGCCGAGCGGGTCCAGCCCGCTGGTCGGCTCGTCCAGGATGACCAGGTCCGGGTCGTTGATGAGCGCCTGGGCCAGCCCGATCCGCTGCCGCATGCCCTTGCTGTACTCCCGCAGGATCCGCTTCTTGTCGTTCTTCAGCCCGACCACCTCGATCAGCTCGTCCGCCCGCTTCCGCCGCACGTCCGCCGGCATGTTGAACAGCCGCCCGTAGAAGTCGAGCGTCTCCTCGGCGTTCAGGAAGCGGTACAGGTAGGACTCCTCCGGCAGGTAGCCGATCCGCTCGTTCTTCTCCACCTTCGCCGCCGGCTGGTCGAACACCAGCGCGTCCCCGGACGACGGGAACAGCAGGCCGAGCAGCAGCTTGATGGTGGTGGTCTTGCCCGACCCGTTCGGCCCGAGCAGGCCGAAAATCTCGCCCTTGTGAATGGTCAGGTCGAGGGCGTTCAGGGCCGTCTTCTTCTTCCGCCCCCAGAAGTCGCGGTACACCTTGGTCAGGCTGCGGGTTTCGACCACGTTCTGGGCCACGTGCGGCAGGCTAGACCCGGTGTGCCTGTCTCCTTTGCCCCCGGTGTGAGCTTCGACGACGTTCTGGCCCATGTGTGGCAAACCTCCGGCGGCGCAGGACGGTGCAATACCCGGTGCTACGCCCCCGGCCGCCGGGCGGTTCGCCCGCCGGGGCGAAACTTCCCCGTGTAAGCGCCGCCGCACCCTGTAGTAATGATGGGTACCCGTCCGAGGGCCGGGCGGGGCATTTCCCATCGACGATCGGAGGTCGGCCATGCGGTTCCTGAGCGTGCTGGTGCTGGCGGCGGCGGGGTCGGCGGCGTTCGCCGCGGACGCCAAGTTCGCCCTGACCGGCGAGAACACCAAGGTCGAGTTCACCGGCACCAAGAAGGACGGCAAGCACGACGGCGGGTTCAAAACGCTGGTCGGGTCCGTCACCGTGCCCGGCGACGACCCGACGAAGGCGACCATCGAAGTGACCATCGACACCGACTCGCTGTACTCGGACAACCCCGGGCTGACCGCCCACCTGAAGAATAAGGACTTCTTCGACGTGAAGACGAACAAGACGTCCACGTTCAAGAGTACCAAGATCGAGAAGGGGAAGGACGGGTACACCGTCACCGGCGACCTGACGCTGAACGGGAAGACGAAGAGCATCTCGTTCCCGGCCAAGATCGACACCAAGAGCGGGCTGACCCTGAACGCGGCGTTCAAGATCGACCGCACCGAGTTCGGCATGTCCTACGGGGCCGGTAAGGTGGACAACGACGTGGCCCTGCGGGTGGACGTGAAGGCGAAGAAGTGAGTTGGGGGCCGTTTCCGGCGAGCCGGGAGCGTGAGCGACCGGAGGATTCACCCCCTCCGGTCGCTCACGCTCCCGGCTCGTCATTCATACCTGGGATCACCCCATGTCCGAATTCCCCCCGCCCGACATCGTCCGCGAGAAACTGCTGTTCGCCGTGCTGCCGGCGGCGGTGGCGACGGCCGCGGTGTTCGCCGTCGGCCTGCTGCTGGCGTGGGGGCTGGTCGGCCGGTACTACGGCACGACTGGCGGAAGGCGGCGCCGAGTCTGGCCGTGCTGGCGCTGGCGGCGGGGCTGGCGGCCAGCCCGCTGATCGCGACCTGGGTGCAGGGGAAGGTGGCGGCGGCGAAGGCGGCCGAGGACACCGAGACGGTTGAGCGATTGACGGAAACTTACCACTTCGAGGCCCCGTTCCCGTGGGTGCCGGACGGCAAGTGGTGGCACTGGGGGTGGTACGCCATCGGGCTGGCGGTGGCGGTCGAGTTCGTCGCCCGGTTGCCGGGGGTCGGGGTAGGCGTCGGGTACCTGCTCCGCGGGGCGGCGGCCGGGGTGATCGCGGCGGCGGTGGTGCCGCCGGACCTGCTGAAGCCGGAAACGCGGTGGTGGCTGCCGCTGGCTGCGGCCGGCATCGCCGGGCCGTGGGCGGTGGTCGATGCGGTCGGCCGGCGGAACCCCGGCGGGGCGGTGTCGGCGGCGATGGCGGTGGTGTGCCTCGGGGCGGCGGCGGTGCTCATCCACGACGCCGCGGCCGGGTTCACCGACGTGTCCACGTTCCTACTGACGGGGCTGGCGGTGCTGAGCGTATTGGCTTGGATTACACGGACGGACGTGGGGGCGGCCGGGGCGGTGGCCGTGGTGCCGGTAGCGACGCTGCTCCTCCTGCACCGCGATCCGGAGGGGGACACGAAGGTGCCGGTAATGTGCTACTGGCTGGTCGGGCTGGCCCCGCTGGTGCTGGCGGTGTTCCTGTTCCCGCCCGCCACCCAGTTCGGCCGACGGTACTGGGCCACGCCGGTGAAGGTGCTGGCGGTCGCGCTCCCGGTCGCCGTGGCGGTCTACCGCTGCGTGACCGAAGCCCCGCTCAAGTTCAGCGAGGAGCAGTGGTGACTCAGG
>JALHQU010000232.1 GCA_022841795.1 Fimbriiglobus sp. | reverse complement strand
GACAGCCGCCGTGACCCACGGGCTTGCTCGACGTGGGTCACGGCGGCTGTCGCCGACGGACCCACCCTACAAGACCCGGCGTGCCCTGTTCCCGCGCACTTCGTGTGGCATTTCCGGGCGGATCGGGTATCCTATCTTAGCCTCCCCGTGAGACCGACCGGGTTCCGTGGCTTCCTCTCCCAGGGCAGCCGCCGCGAATGCCAAAAACCGAGCAGATCGAGCCGCCCCTGCCCGAGATCGTGGGCACGGCGCCGGCCATGCAAGCCGTTTACCGCATGGTCCGCTTGGCCGCCCCGCGGAACGCCAACGTCCTGCTCATCGGCGAGACCGGCACCGGCAAGGAGGGCATCGCCCGCGCCATCCACAAGCTGAGCTCCCGCAAGGACGGCCCGTACATCCGGGTGAACTGCGGGGCGCTGCCCGAGAACCTGCTCGAAAGCGAGCTGTTCGGCCACGTGAAGGGGGCGTTCACCGGGGCGATCGAGAACAAAGCCGGGCGGTTCGAGGCGGCGCACGGCGGCAGCATCTTCCTGGACGAAATCAACAGCATGTCGCCCAAGCTGCAGGTGAAACTGCTGCGGGTGCTTCAAGAGCGGGAGTTCGAGCGGGTGGGCGAGAGCCGCACCATCCGGGTGGACGTGCGGGTGATCGCCGCCACCAACGCCACCCTGGAAGAGTTGGTCGAGCGGGGCGAATTCCGCGAGGATCTGTACTACCGGCTGAACGTGGTGCCGGTGGTGCTGCCGCCGCTGCGGGACCGCCGCGACGACATCCCGCTGCTGGCCAAGTTCTTCCTCAAGCGGTACGCCGACGCCAACCGCCTGGCCGCCGTGCCCGACCTGCCGGCGGACATCCTCACCTCGCTGCTGGGGCACGACTGGCCGGGGAACGTCCGCGAGCTGGAGAACGCCATCGAGCGGCTGGTGGTGCTGAGCGGGGACGGCCCGCTGAACGCGGCGTTCCTGTTCACCGAGCGGCCGCGGGTGGCCCCGCGGGCGGTCAAAGCGGGCAACGGCCCGCCGGCGGCGGCCGACTTCCACACCCTGCTGCGGCAGGTGGTGCGGGTGGGGTTGCAGCACCCGCTGCCGGCCGGCGTCGAACTGTACGACTTCGTGGTCGGCGGGGTCGAACGCGAGGTGATCGAGCAGGCGATGGAGGCGTGCGGCCGCACCCAGATCAACGCCGCCAAGCTGCTCGGCATCAACCGCAACACCCTGCACAAGAAGCTGACCGAGTACGAGAAGGCGGACGAGCGGTTGGAGGCCGAAGAGCTAACCACAGAGGCACAGGGGCACAGAGAAGACAGGAAAAACTGACCTCTGAACCGACCTGTTTTTGGTTTTCTCTGTGCCCCTGTGCCTCTGTGGTTAGCTCTTCGTTCACCGAATAATCCGCCCGTCGCCGCCGGGCGGCTGCCGCCGCAGGTCGTCCCACTCCTTCCGCACCTCGTGCAGGCCGACGGCGCACAGCTCGAACTCGTCCCCCAGCCGCCGCAGCACCTGCGCGTCCTCCGGGAACCGCTCGGCGTCGCACGCGCTGGCCAGCCGGTACGACCGCTTGCCGAGAACGGCGAAGTTCACCAGGTGGTCCTTGCACGGGCGGTACTGGAAGCGGTTCACCTCCTCCGGGAACAGGCCGGACCAGTACAGGGCGAAGTCGCCGATGTGCCGGTGGTACTCGCGGCGGGTGCGGCCCTCCGGCGGCAGCCTCTCCGCCTCCATCGCCATCTCCGCCAGCTCGTGCATCGGCCGCCCGCCGGCGTCCTTCAGCCGGAACACGGCGTCCACGTGCACGAACCGGGACAGCAGGTCGGACACGTAGTCCACCAGCGGCGGGTCGGCCACCCCGAGGGAGGTGATGAACGCGTGTTCGGTGATGCCGGCGAACAGCCGCCGCAGCGGGTGGTCGGCTGGGGTGGTCCACATAACAAGCCCTCCGCGAAGGTGTGGCAGCGGGAGAGGAGAGCGGTCGCCGGCCGGTGGATGGCGTCCGGCGGCCAGTCAGTCAATTGTAGCACGCGGGCCATACGGAAAGTTGCGCGCCACGGCAAGGGGAATATCGAACGGAGAGGCGGCAAATGTGCCGCCAGCCCAAGACCTCACCCCCCGGCCCCCTCTCCACTGTGGAGAGGGGGTGTTCAACGGCCGATCGCCACCGGCAGTCACCTGACGGAGTCGGTATGCTGAAGGGGGTTGATCGGGCCTGCCTCGCTTGAACACCCCCTCTCCGGCTCGAAGAGGGGGCCGGGGGGTGAGGTCTTCCCCATCCGAGTCCACCGTGCCGTCCGTCCGCGCCACCGCCGACCAGCCCGCCCTGCGGCTGTCCGACACGCTCACCGTGGTCGTCACCGCCGACGGCCCGGCCCCGCTGCGGGTGGACCCGCCGAAAGACCTGCTCGCCGCCGAGTCCGCCCTGGTGTGGAAGGTCGAACCACTCGGCCCGGCCACGCTCGCCGACCGCGGCCCGGATCAGCGGTGGCAGCAGGCGTACAAGCTGTCGCCGTTCGTGCCCGGCGAGGCGGTGCCGGTGGCGTTCAACCCGTTCAAGATGAACGGCGCGGACGTGACCCCGGACCCGCTGACCGTGAAGGTGGAAACGAGCCTGCAAGCGGCGAAGGCGGACGACGCCCGGCCGGTGACGGACATCGAACTGCTGCCGCCGCTGCCGTCCGCCGGGTTCGGCTGGGGGTTAGGGCTGACCGCCGGGGTGGTCGGGCTGTTCCTGATCGCGGTGCTGGCGGCCCTGCTCCGCCACCGGGCGAAGCCGAAGCCGGTGCCGCCGACCGAGTGGGCACTCGCCGAACTGGATGACCTCGACCCGGACCGGCTGACCCCGCGGCAGTTGACCGACGGGCTGACGGCGGTGGTCCGCGGGTTCGTCGGCCGGCGGTTCGCCCTCGCCCCGGACCCGTTCACCACCGCCGAGCTGCTCGCCGCCGCCGACGCCGCCGGGGTGTGGTCGGCCGACACAAGGGGGCGGGTGGCGGCAGTGCTGGAAGCGTGCGACCGGGTGAAGTTCGCCGGGCATCCGGCCACTCCGGACGAGTGCCGAAAGTGGCGGGATGAGTTGCGGGTATCTTTGACAACCGCAGATAGGCCGGTAGTGATCGCCGGACGAGTGCCGAAAGTGGCGGGATGAGTTGCGGGGGGCGATCGTGGGGTGGGGATAACTGTCTTCGCCGCGACCTCCGGGAGCGGTGGCAGCTTTGCCGCTCCCGGAGGTCGCGGCGAAGAGACTTCACCCCCGAACCCGCCGCCCACCGCCCGTGTCCTTCCGACGAACGGAAGGGCCAGCCGATTGGCGACGGCAACTGTCTCGAAAACAGTCGAGCGAGAGCCTTGTGGGTTCGACTCCCACCCCTTCCGCTGCCCCGTGGTCCAACGGCCAAGGCACTCGGCCCACACCCGAGAGACGGGGGTTCGACTCCCTCCGGGGCAACTTCACCTCGCGCTGAATCTGCGCCAAGCGACGGGTACACTTTCCGCCGACACGACGCTTCGTAGGTCGTGGTCGAAGCCGGCCGTCAGGTCGGCGAGGCCCGACATCGTGAGGCGTCGGGCCTCGCGGTCCTGACAGACCGCTCGACCACGACCTACAACACCCTCGTTTCGGGGCATCCGGATGGACGCGCTCGACCCGACCCCGCCGGCCAAGCCGACCCGTCGCCGGTTCCTCCGTCGCGCATTGTGGGGGAGCGTCGCACTCGTCGGCGGGACCGCCGGGTACGGGTTCTACGAGGCGTCGCAGATTCGCGTCCGGCGGCAGGCGGTGGCCGTGCCGCGGTTGCCGGACCGCTTCGCCGGCAAGACGATCGCGGTGCTGGCCGACCTGCACCACGGCCCGTTCGTCGGCCTGGAGTTCATCCGCCGGGCGGTCGCGCTGGCCCAGGACCTCGCCGCCGACGCCTACGCCCTGGTCGGCGACTTCGCCCACAAGGGCACACACGCGGCCGAGCAACTGCCGCCGTGCGTGCGGGAGCTGGCCCGGCTGACCGCTCCGCTCGGGGTGTTCGCCGTGCCGGGCAATCACGACCTGCCGGACGGCGGGCGGCTGTACCGCGAGGCCGTCGCCGGTACCGGGATCACCGACCTGACCAACCGGGCGGTGCGGGTGCCGCTCGGGTCGGAGGCGGTGTGGCTGGCCGGGGTGGACGACCTGTGGTGGGGCAAGCCGGACCCGGCGGCCGCACTGCGGGACGTGCCGGCCGGAGCCGCGGTGGTGCTGCTGTCGCACAACCCGGACTTCGCCGAGTTGCACCCGGACCCGCGGGTCGGGCTGGTGCTGAGCGGGCACACCCACGGCGGGCAGGCGTATCTGCCGGGGGTCGGGGCGGCGTGGCTGCCGTCGAAGTTCGGGGACAAGTACCGGGCCGGGCTGGTGCAGGGGCCGGCGTCGGCGGTGTTCGTCTCCCGCGGGCTGGGGGAAGCCGGCGTGCCGGTGCGGTTGAACTGCCCGCCGGAGATCAACTTGTTGGAACTGATTCCGGGGTGACGCCGCGAATCCTGGCCGCCCGCGGGCGAATACCGGATGCCTCCGCGGGATTGCGGTGTCTCGGTTTCCGCGGGTTTGTTAGCCCGACGCGCCAGCGAGGGTCAGCACGCACCCCTCGCTGGCGCGTCGGGCTAACAAAGGCACCATCCGCGGGAGGCGCCGTCATGCTCGGGTGGTGGGTCGAACAGCCGCCGTACATCCGCACCACCGTGGCGCTGGTGCCGTGCGCCGTGGCGGTCGGCTTCTTCATCCTCGGGGCGTGGCGGGCCGGGCTGGTCGTCGGCTCACTCGGCGCCGTCCTGCTCGCCTTGTCGTTCCCCAGCCGGTCCGAGATGAAGGGCTACCACGACTGACCATGTGGCGAACCCAAGCCGTAAGGCTCGTGGGTGCGAGCCAGCCAACACGCACCCACGGCCCTCGCGGGCCGGGTTCGCCCGGATCGGCTCGGGCACATCTCATTGCTACTCCCGCCCCCTTCGGCTACGCTCTCACTTCCTCTCCTCCGGTCCCGGCCCATGCCGTCCCTCGACAATTATCCCGTCACGCCGCCTGAACCCCGCGATCCGGCCGCCGAGCGGTGGAACGCCCGCCTCGGCCTGATCCTGTTCGCCGTGTACCTGACCGGGTACGCCGCGTTCGTGCTGGTGAACGCCTTCGCCCCGCGGCTGATGGACGAAACCGTCGGCGGGCTGAACGCGGCCACCGCGTCCGGGTTCGCGCTCATCGGCGAGGCGGTGGTGCTGGCCGTTGTGTACGCGGCCCTGTGCCGCAACCCGAACGGAGGCCGCCGGTGAACTACGAACGGTCCACCCCAGCCGTCGTCGTGTTCCTGGCGTTCGTCCTCGTCACCGTCGGCCTCAGCTTCTACCTCGGCCGCCGCACCCGCACGGCCAGCGGGTACTACGCCGCCGGCGGCGGGGTGCCGTGGTTCGTGAACGGGGTGGCGTTCGCCGGCGACTACCTGTCCGCCGCCTCGTTCCTCGGCATCTGCGGGATGATCGCCTTCTCCGGGTACGACGGGTTCTTGTACAGCATCGGCTACCTGGCCGGATGGGTGGTGGCCCTGTTCGTCATCGCCGAGCCGCTCAAGCGGCTGGGCAAGTACACGTTCGCCGACGCCCTGGACAAGAAGTTCGACAGCCGCGGGATCAAGCTGACGGCGGCGATTTCCACGCTGGTGGTGAGCGTGTTCTACCTCATCCCGCAGATGGTCGGGGCGGGGGTGCTCATCCAGCCACTGCTCAAATTCCCGCACTGGGCCGGGGTGTGCATCGTCGGGGCGGTCGTCACCGTCATCGTGGCGACGGCGGGCATGGCCAGCACGACGTGGGTGCAGTTCATCAAGGGGGCGTTGCTGGTGCTGTTCGCCGCCGGACTGACGGTGATGATCCTGAACCGCGGGTTGAAGGTGGACCCGAGCGCGGAGGCGATGAAGCCGCAATCGACCGGGAACGTCCGCCCGTCCGGGCATGTGTCGAAGCTGCCGGGCGGGGTGAGCGAGACCGGCCCGCTCGGTCCCGTCGAGTTCCTGAGCACCCTGCGGGAGAGCGAAGTGGTGCTGTGGTCCGCCAAGAAGGACGGGGCCACCACGACGTACACCCCGAAGCCGACGAGCGGAGCGGACGTGCTGCGGCCGGGGAACAGCAGCCTGTTCGCCGGGTTGCAGAAGGACGACGCGGCGGCGAAGTGGAACTTCGTGTCGCTCATGCTCGCCCTGTTCTGCGGCACCGCCAGCCTGCCGCACATCCTCATCCGGTACTACACGGTGAAGGACGCCGCCGCCGCCCGCAAGAGCACTGTGGTGGGCATCGCCACCATCGGCGGGTTCTACGTGCTCACCCTGTACCTCGGCCTCGGAGCGATGACCGGCGGCAACCTGGACGTGTCGAACAGCAACATGGCCGCCCCGCTGCTGGCGAAGACGTTCGGCGAGTTGCCGTTCGCGCTCATCTCGGCGGTGGCGTTCACCACCGTGCTGGGCACGGTGAGCGGGCTGATCGTGGCGGCGAGCGGGGCGGTGGTCCACGACCTGCTGAGCGGGTTCCTGAAACTCCCACTCACCGACATCGGCAAGGTGCGGATCGGCAAGCTGACGGCCATCGGGGTGGGGGCGGTGGCGGTGGTGCTGGGCATCCTGTTCGAGAAGATGAACGTCAACTTCCTGGTCGGGTGGGCGTTCAGCGTGGCGGCGTCGGCCAACCTGCCGGCCATCGTCATGCTGCTGTTCTGGAAAGGGACGACGAAGCAGGGGATCGTGGCGTCGGTGGCGGTGGGGATGGCGTCGTCGCTCGGCTGGATCCTGCTCAGCGGGGACACGTTCAAGGACGTGTACGGGCTGGACCCGGCCGGCTCGCCGGTGCCGTTCAGCCAGCCGGGGATCGTGACCATCCCGCTCAGCTTCGCCGTGCTGGTGGGGGTGAGTTGGGCGACCCGGAAATGACAGAACCAGACAACGGAGAAGCAGATTTCACCGCCGAGGGCACGAGAGGGCACAGGAGGGAAGAGAAAGAGAGTTCATCAAATACTCTTTGTTCCGGTCTTCCTCCGCGCCCTCATGTGCCCTCGGCGGTGAAATCTGCTTCTCTGTGACTCTGTGGTGAACTCTTCTCTTCACCTCACCCGGTCAGGTTCGCCAGGAACTCGTCGAACGCCTTGCGGGTGGCGTGTTCGTCGTCCGCCAGCTTCTTCTGCTTCTCCGTCAGCGCGTCGATCTCCTTCTCCTGGGCGGACAGCTTCTTCAGGTACGTCTGGTACACCTCCGCCTTCTCCGGCGTCTCGCGGAGGTTCTTGCGGATGCGGTCCTGATCGACGGTGATCCGCTGCAGGTCGGCCGTCGTCTTCTGCAGGTCCACCCGCGCCGCGTCCCACTTCGCCTTCGTCTTCAGCGCCTCGTCCAGCTTGGCCTTCAGCTCCTTCGACGTCTCGGTCAGGTTCATCACGTACCGCACGGTGTCGTCCGGGGCGTTGCTCAGGAAGATCTGCTGGCCGTCGTCCCGCTCCTCCGTCACCTTGAACTCGGCCGACTTGCCGGCGTCCACCTTCGTCTCGAACCGGAACACCGCCGCCGTCTCCTCGCTCGGCTTGGGCGTGTCCACCAGCTTGAACTGCTGGTTGGTGCGGTTCGGGTGCTCGATCAGCAGGGTGCGGTCGGCCTCCCCCTTGTTGCTGATCTTGTACACCTGCTCCTGCCGGTTCCGCCGGCTGATGGTGACGATGCCCTTGGTGGCCTTCACGCTGGTGATGCGGGACGACCCCGGCCCGGTCTGCGGGATCACCTCGGTGCCCAGGTCGATGGCGTAGGCGAGCAGCCGCTCGTCGTTCGCCGCCGTGTCCTGGATGCGGGCGTCGCCGGCGTAGGTGCTGCCCTCCAGCACCGTCACCGGCCCCTGGCTCAGGTTGGCCTTGGTGGTGTTCTTGAACTTGAACCCGAGCAGCGGGTGCTTGGCCTGCACCGCCGGGTTGTAGATGCTCACCCGCGTGCCCTCGATCTCCTCCCCGAGGATGGGCAGCAGGGCCGACTTCTGCCGGGCCAGGCTCACCGGGTGCTTGATCAGGTACTGGTAGTAGTCGCCCAGTTTGGACGCGGCGGCGGCCGACTGCACCGACGCCCCGAGTTCCGCCCGGTCGCTCAACTCCTTGGCGAACCGGTTGGCGAACGCTTTGTCCGCTTCCAGGTTCCGCGATCGGAGTTCGGCCTGAACGCCATCGGCCGCCGGCATCCCGCCGAACCCGCCGCCGCCCCCAACAAACCCGCGGCCGCCGCCACCGCCACCCGGACCGGCTGGCGCTCCCGGCGGCGGGGCCGCCGACTTCGGCTTCGCCGCCATCTTCTCCTGCTCGCGGAACCCGCCCTCGTACGCCGGCGGGCGGAGGCTGGCGAACAGCTCCGGCTCGACCGTCGGCCGCGGCATGTACAGCGGGTTGTACAGGTCCATCTTGAACGAGATCGGCCGCCCGCTCACCAGTGCCATCTTCACCCCGGTCCAGTCCTCGTCCGTCGGGTTCTCCACCACCGCCCACCCCTGCAGGTACGGCTTCGCCTCCTTGTCCAGCACCAGCCGGTAGCTGGTCTTCCAGATCGGCGCCTCGATCACGTACCCCACCTTCACCTTCCGCTTGCCCTCCCCGCTGAACTGGATGCTCACCGCCTTCTTCTGCGTGTCGTGGCTCAGGGCCAGCGTCTCCAGCGCCCGCTTCAGCTCCGCCTCCAGCGCCGGGTTCAGGAACCGCACCCGCTGCACGTCCATCATCTTCAGGCTGCGGAGGCCGTCGGCCGAGGCGATGTTCAGCACCTGGGTGTCGATCTGCGCCTGGCCGACCGGCACCTTCTGCGTCTCCACCCCGACCACCGTGCCCTGCAACGTCCCCGGCTGGGTGGTGACGGTCGGGTTCATCACCACTTCCACCCGCTCGCCGCGGGCCTGGGCGAGGATCTGCGCCAGCGTCGGCGAGCTGCTCAGGTTGATGGCGAAGCTGGACAGGGTGCGGGACACCGGCTCGCGGCTGTCGTAGGACACGGCGCTGATGTGCCCGCCGTTGTAGTCTTGCAGGGTCATCGACTTGAGCAGGTCGTTGATGTCCGTCTCGGGGAACGCCAGGTCCACGCGGGCCTCGTTCTCCACCTCCCCGCTGCGGGCGAAGTACCCCACCCCGCTGTTGAACAGCACCACCTGGGACACCGGCAGGGTGACCACCTGCTTCGGGTCCACGTCCTGCTTGCCGGCGGCCCCGGCCGCCTTCTCCGGGACGGCGAACTTGGCCGCCGCCCCCACCCCGACCGCCGCGCCGACCACCGGCACGGCCCACAGCCAGCGACGCCGTTTCATGACAGGTTCCCGTGACACGAGGAGAGAGATGAGCGGACGGGGCGTCCGCAGGGCTGATCTTACGACGGGGATGGGGGGCGGGCGGATTGGCTGACTTGTGATGAAGAGACCTCACCCCCCGGCCCCCTCTCCGAGCCGGAGAGGGGGTGTTCAACGGCGGATCGTGGTCGAGAGTCGGGGTCGGCAGTTCGGAGACGAACCGCCTCATCCGGAACATGCCTCACTTGAACACCCCCTCTCCGGCTCGGAGAGGGGGCCGGGGGTGAGGTCTTCGACATGCCACCGACGGACTCACGTCGCGCCGTTCGCCGAAAATGCTTGGCCCCGCCCGCGTGGTCTGATACCCTGCGGGCGTGTCGGACGGGGTGCGGCTAGATGTTCACTCTCCGGAGTGATGGCCGATGTTGCGTCGGCCGAGCGCACGGCTGGCCGTGCCTCCCAGCGAACGCTGTTCCAGTCCCGCTTTCGTGCGCACCGCCTGCGCAATTGCGGAGGCCTGGAACAACCCCGCGGTTCGTGGTTCCTCCGCAATTGCGCAGGCGGTGCGCACGGCGGGACCGTGAGCGTTCGGTGTCCCAGGTCGGGTGGTAGCCGCACCCGTCCGACACTTTTCCCACACAGAAGAAGCGGTCCGGCGATGCCGGACCACGGGCCGCCACAGAGGGCGGCCCCTACAAGACCCTGTTTTCGTAGGGGCCGCCCTCTGTG
>JALHQU010000231.1 GCA_022841795.1 Fimbriiglobus sp. | reverse complement strand
ACACCAGGCGTCTGTGCCCGGTGCTGCGGTGCCCGTTCGACGACTACCCGCACGGGTTCACCGAGCTGGCGAAGCAAGCCCCGCCCGGCCCGTGGATGTACACCGGCGGGCTGGAGAATCACCCGGACGTTGTGGCGGCGATCTCGAAAACGCGACCGTTGTGGGGGAACGGGCCGGACAACTTGCTCAACGTTCGCGACCCGTTCCGCCTGTTCGCCAGCTTCACCGCGTACGGCATCAACTGTCCGCTCGTGTGTCCGATCGCCGGGCCTGGGCCGGACGATCGGCAGTGGCTCGCCAAGCGGTTTTCCAGTGGTGGCGGACGGGGCATCTCGGAGTTCGAGTACTGTCCCGTCAGACAGTCTCCCGGCGACTACCTCCAGGAATACATCGCGGGCGACCCGTCATCCGCCCTCTTCCTTTCGATGCCCTGGCGGGTGTATTTCCTCGGGTTGGCAAAACAGTTGATCGGCACGCCGTGGCTCCACGCCCGACCGTTCGAGTACGCAGGCAACGTCGGTCCAATCTCCCCAACGGACGGAGAACGAGACAGCCTGCAATACTTGGGGTTCGTAGTCACGCAGTGTGCCCTGAAATTTGGATACTTCGGAATCGACATGATCCGCCGCGGTGGACGACTGATGCCGATTGAGGTGAACCCGCGATACCCAGCTTCGGTGGAGGTGTACGAACTGGCATCTGGAACTGCCTCTCTTCGCTGGCATGTCGATTGTGCCAGGTGCATCAATGCTGGTCCCGATACGCCATGGATTGAACCGACAGGGTTCTCCACCGACCGCGTCGTCGGCAAAGCCATCTACTACGCCGCGAAGCCGATCCCCTTCCCCGCGTCCGGGCCGTGGGATGAGTCGCTCGCCCACTGCACAGACGTGTGGCGGCTGCCGGAATTCGCCGACATCCCCGAGCCAGGCACGCCCGTCGAACCCGGCCAGCCGGTGTTCACCCTGTTTGCCGGTGCCGCCACCGAAGCCGAGTGCATACACCAACTGAGGGCGAAGGCCGCCGCGTGCGACCGGCTGTTCGGCGTGCCGACCCCGGAGGGCGAACCGTGACCACCATGAACGAGCGGGCGTGGGCGGTGGCCGACGCGATCGAGGCGGACGCCGAGCGGCTGCGGGTGCACGTCGGCCGGGTGGCGGGCACGCGGGTGATCGACTGCGGCGGGGCGGTGACGGGCAGCCTGCGGGCCGGGGTGCTGATGGCCCGCGCGTGCCTCGCTGATCTGGCCGAAGTGGAGATCGTGCCGGGCGAGTTCGGCCCGGCGGTGCAGGTGTGGACGGACGACCCGGTGCGGGCGTGCCTGGGGTCGCAGTACGCCGGCTGGCAGGTGAAGGGCGAGCACTTCTTCGGCATGGGGTCCGGGCCGATGCGGGCGGCCGCCGGGCGGGAGGAGGTGCTGAAGGAACTGGGCATCCACGAAGCGCCGCCGTGTGCGGTCGGGGTGATCGAGACGCGGAAGCACCCGACCGAGGAGGTAGTGTCCGGCATCGTCGGCAAGCTGCCGAGCGAGGTGGAGAAGCTGACGCTATTGGTCGCCCCGGCGAGCAGCATGGCGGGCACGATTCAGGTGGTCGCCCGCTCTGTGGAAACAGCCCTGCACAAGCTGCACGAACTGAAGTTCGACGTGCGGCAGGTGCTGAGCGGGCACGGCGTCGCCCCGCTCCCGCCGGTGGCCGCCGAGGAGCTGGTCGCCATCGGCCGCACGAATGACGCCATCCTGTACGGCGGGCGGGTGACGCTGTGGGTGCGGGCCGACGACGAGGTGATCGACGCCGTCGGGCCGAAGGTGCCGTCGAGCGGATCGAAGGACCACGGGTCGCTGTTCGCCGACCTGTTCGCCCGCTACGGCGACTTCTACAAGATCGACCCGCTGCTGTTCTCCCCGGCCGAGGTGACGTTCGTGAACCTGAAGACCGGCCGTGCCCGCACGTTCGGCAAGTGCGAGCCGAGCTTGTTGCGGAAGTCGTTTCTGGGAGAATGAGAGTACACCCGCCGGGAGGCCAGCCATGATCGTGTCGTTGCGGACGAACCTGACGCCGGAGGTGTTCGAGCTGATGTCCGAAGCCGAGGGAGCGGAACTCATCGACGGCGACATCAAGGAGATCGACGTGGGGAACGAATCCAGCTTCGTCGGCGGTCGGGTGTTCCAGCACTTGCTGGAGAGTGGTGCGACTCAATCGGGTCTACTTTTCCCCGCCGACACGGGGTACATCTGCTTCCCGCACCGCCCGCGGCTGGTCCGCAAGCCGGACGTGTCGTTCGTCCGCACCGGCCGGCTCCCGAACAACCGCCCGCCCCGCGGGTTCGCCCGGCTGGTGCCCGACCTGGCCGTCGAGGTGATCTCGCCGAACGACACATACTACGAGGTCGAGGACAAGCTGAACGACTACCTGCTGGTCGGCGTGCCGCTCGTCTGGGTGGTGAACCCGGACCGCCGCACCGTCCACACCTACACCCCGGACGGCGGCATCCGCCGGTTCACCGCCGACCAGGAGCTGACCGGCGAGCCGCTGTTCCCCTCCTTTCGCGTGCGGGTGGCCGACCTGTTCCCCGAACCGCTGCCGGACCAGCCGACGGAGCCGAACGAACAGCCCGAGCCACAGGCATGAGGATCGCCATCCTCTCCGGCGGCACCGGCTGGCACGTCCAGGACCTGATCCGCGCCGCCGACGACCTCGGGCACACCGCGGAGCCGGTCGATTTCCGGCGGATCGCGTCCACGCACTTCCCCGGTGAGGTGCCGGCCGATTCGCTCAGCGATTTCGACGCCGTCCTCATCCGTACCATGCCGGCCGGGTCGCTCGAACAAGTCGTGTTCCGCATGGACGTGCTGCAACAGGCCGTCGGCCGAGGACAGCCGGTGCTGAACCCACCCAAAGCCGTCGAGACTTGCGTGGACAAGTTCCTCACCGACCACCGGCTGCGGACGGCCGGGTTGCCGGTCGTGCCGTCGGCGGTGTGCCAGACGTGGCAAGACGCGATGACCGCGTTCGACCGGCTCGGCGGGGATGTGGTGGTGAAGCCGCTGTTCGGGTCCGAGGGCCGTGGCATGGTGCGGGTGACGGACCGCGAGCTGGCGTGGCGGACGTTCTTCGCCGTCGAGCAGACCGGCGGGGTGATCTACCTCCAGCGGTTCGTCCGGCATCCGGGGTGGGACGTGCGGGCGTTCGTACTGAACGGCCGGGTGATGGCGGCGATGAAGCGGACCGCCCGCGGCGACTGGCGGACGAACGTGGCCCAAGGCGGCACCGCCGAGCGGTTCGAGTTGGCCGCACCGGAGGCGAAACTGGCGGTGGCCGCGGCGAAGGCGACCGGGGCGATCGTCGCCGGCGTAGACTTGTTGCCGGACGACCGCGGCGAGTGGTTCGTGCTGGAGGTGAACGCCGTCCCCGGCTGGCGGGCACTGGCCCCGACGTGTGGGGTGGATGTTGCGGCGGAGGTGGTGCGGGCGGTCTCGGTGTAGGTCGCGGTCGAACAGTCCCCGCAGGGGACGGGAGGCCCGACGGCCGACCGCATTTCGGATAGGTGATTCGGCGTCGGGCCTCGCGGTCCTGCCGGACCGACTCGACCACGACCTACGGGCTTGCCCCATCGTGCAGGGTGGTGCGATTCCTGACCGCAGGTGGGCATCGATGAACCCGTCCAGAAGTCTATGCTTCCAGCTTGCCTGCATCTGGGAAGCGACCGCACGGAAGGTCGGGAACGTCCACCCGGCGGCATCGTTTCACGACACGCAGTACATGCAGTTCGTTACCAGTGCGTTGTCGATCGGCTGGGTCAACTTCGACAACGGGGGTGTGAAACGGATCGGTGGGTATGTGTACGAGGCGGTTCGGGACACGAAAGAGGTTGCGGGCACAAACACCAACCTCGGAATCGTCCTGCTGCTAGCGCCTCTGTTCGGAGTGACCGCCGAAGGCGAAGACACGTTGCGGCAGGCGGTTGCCGGAAAGCTGTCGCGGTCTAACCGACAGGACGCAGACCTGGTGTATCAGGCCATTCGCCTTGCCAACCCCGGCGGGCTGGGCGACGCTCCAGAGCAGGACGTTCACTCCGAGCCGACCGTCACCCTGCTCGAAGCGATGAAGCTGGCCGCCGACCGCGATCTGATCGCCCGGCAGTACGCCAACGGGTACGCCGACGTGTTCGATCTGGGCGTGCCGGCGTTCGTGGCCGGGTTCGACAAGCACGGGTGCGTCGAGGCGGCGGTCATCGAGTGCCAACTGGCGTGGATGGCGGCGTTCCCGGATTCGCTCATCGCCCGCAAGCGTGGGTTGACCATCGCCGAAGACGTGCAGCGGCAGGTGCAACACGTCCTGTCGCTCGGCGGGCTGGGCACCGCCGACGGCCGGCGGGCCGGGGTCGAACTGGACGCCCACCTGCGGTCGGACGGGAACAAACTGAACCCCGGCACCACCGCCGACCTGGTCGCCGCTTGTCTGTTCGTCGCGTTGCGGGAGAATAAGGTGAAACCCTCCGCCCCGTTCCGGTGGAACGTCCCCGACTGGTTGTGACCATGCCGTCCGAACGGTACACCGTCCGCGTCACCAAGGACTACCTGGTGTTCTGCTGCGGGCACTTCATCACCTACGACGGCAGCGAGTGCGAGCGGCTGCACGGGCACAACTACCGAGTCGCGGTGCAGGTGGACGGGTCGCTGGACGAGAACCAGTACGTGTTCGACTTCATCGCCCTGAAGACCCGCACCCGCGAGATCGTGGACGAACTCGACCACCACATGCTGGTGGCGACGAAGAACCCGAAGCTGCCCGTGACCGAGGACGGGGCGAACGTGGTGGTGGCGTTCGCGGGCAAGCGGTGGTCGTTCCCGCGGGAGGACTGCGTGCTGCTGCCGATCGAGAACACGACCACCGAACTGCTGGCGAAGTGGCTGGCCGGGCGGTTGCTGGACGTGCTGCACCGCCAGCACCACTACCGGCCGGCGGTGCTGCGGGTGGAGGTGGAGGAGAACGTCGGCCAGCAGGCGGTGTACGAGTGGCGGGCGGGCGAGCCGGGAGCGTGAGCGACCGGAGGGTGTGAATCCTCCGGTCGCTCACGCTCCCGGCTCGCCGAGTTTACCTGTTGAACAAGAACGCCGGGGTGTTCATGAGCGCCCACGCCAGGTCCTGGGCGCCGACCGCCCGCGGGTCGGCCGGCGGCGGCACCGGGATGTCCCGCTGGAGCCGCTGGTACTCGCCGTCCTGGGCGATGAACATCGACTTCACTTTCTCTTTCTGCTCCGCCGTCCGCTTCTCGGCCGGCGTGTCCAGGATCGCCACCACGTCCGCCGCCACCGGCGACGCCAGTTTCGGGTTCTTCTCAGTGGTGAACGAGTAGCGGAACTTGCCCAGGTTGTGCCCGGTGCCGTAGCGGTGGTCCATGTACACGGTGATGGTCACACCGTTCTTCGCGTCCACCGGCTTCTCGAACAGGAACACCGCCGCCTGAGTCCTGCCCACCTGCGGGGCGATGGCCCAGCCGGTGGCGGCGTTCTCGTCGATGGCGTTGTTGATCGGGAACCCGTCCTGCTGGAACGTGACCTGCGGGTTCTTCAGCTTCACCCGCTTGCCCACGTCGCCGGTGTCGGCAGGCCCCTTCGTGTACACCTTCAGCTCGTTCAGCACGAAGTTGCCGTTCTGCGCACGCCCCGGCCCCTTCCCCGGTAGCGACGGGTCGGAGAGGGCTTCGAGCCGCAGCCCGACCAGCGGCGCGGCTTGTTTCACCTGGAAGCTGACGGTGTAGGTGTCGGATGCCTCCAGCTTGCCGGACACCAGCACCGCCCCGAACGGCCGCACCGCCAGCGTGCTGCCATCTTTCGTGGAGGCGGCGGCGGGCGTCGCCCCGGCCTTCGACTCGACCGTCTTCGGCAGCAGCGGGTACCACGCCGTCGGCCGCTGCTGCCGCAGCGACTCCTCGTACGCCGGCAGCTTGGAATCGACCGTTTTGGCGTAGGTCTCGAACGCCCACTTCCGCTTCTCGTAGTCCGCCTTCAGGTCGGCGTGATCGACACCCGCCCCGCGGATCGCCGTCACCCCCACCTTCAACTCGGCCGCCGTCGGCAGGCGGTTCAGCACGGACAGGTACACCTCCTCCACCACCTTCGCGTCGTCCTTCGTCGCCTCGGTGAACTTGACGATGTGGTTGGCCGGATCGCGGATGGCGTCGGCCACGATCGGCCCGTTCACCATCGCCAGCACCGGCCCGAGCATCATGCTGTTCGACCGCTCGCACTCGCACGCCGACTCCCGCACCGGCTTGCCGAGCAGTTCGAGGAACCCGCCGGGCAGGTCCACGTTGCTGTCCACCAGCATCGCCGCCCGCGACCCGGCCGGCAGGCCGGGCAGCCGCGACTGCGCGCCGGTCGCCCGGTGGATGGCGTCGAACAGCACCTCGGCCGGCAGCCGCCGCGGCAGGGCACGGCTGTAGTTCGCGTCGTCGTCCTTGTTGAACGGGTTGGTCTTGATGCTCAGTTGGTACGTCCGCGACTTGCACACCGTCGCCATCAGCTTGCGGGTGTCGAACCCGGACCCGACGAACTCGGCGGTCAGGCGGTCGAGCAGTTCCGGGTTGGTCGGCGGGTTGCCCGCCCGGATGTCGTCCACCGGCTCGATGATGCCCACCCCGGTCAGGTAGCTCCAGACGCGGTTGACGTAGGACTTGGCGAAGTACGGGTTCTCCTTCGCCGTCGCCCACCTGGCGAACTGCACCCGCCGCGGCTCGTCCGCCTTCCCGCTCGCCCCGGCGTGGGTGAACGGCAGCTTGGGCGGTTGCACCTGCCCGGTGCGGTCGTGCTTCACCTCGCCGGCCTTGGCGTCGTCGATCACCTCCACCAGCGGCTTCGCCCCCTCCACCGCCGTCTGGAAGCCGACCTTCTGCCCCTTGTACTTCGGGTCCTCCTTCCGGCCGACGCGGGCGAAGAACGCGGCCGTCTCGTAGTACTGGTCCTGGGTCCACTTCTCGAACGGGTGGTCGTGGCACTTGTTGCAGTTGAACCGGATGGCCAGGAACAGTTGGGTGGTGTTCTCCATCACCGCGTCCGGCTCCCGCAGCACCTTGAAGTACGCGGCCGGCGGGTTGTCCAGGTTCGACCCGCTGGCGGTGAGCACGGCGTAGGCGAACTGGTCGTAGGGCGTGTTCTTCACCACCGCATCCCGAATCCACTGCCGCAGGGCCGCCGCCCCCTTGTCGCCCAGGAACTTGCGGTTCACCTGGAGCATGTCGGCCCACTTGTTCGTCCAGTGCTCGACGAACCCGTCGCTGCCGATCAGCTTGTCCACCAGCACGTCGCGTTTGGCCCGGCCCGGCCGGCTGTCGGCCAGGAACGCCCGCACCTCGTCGGCGGTCGGCGGCAGGCCGGTCAGGTCGAGGTGAACGCGGCGGACGAACTCCTCGTCAGTACACAGCTCGCTGGCCACGATCTTCATCTTCTTCAGCTTCGCGTCCACCAGCTCGTCCACGTAGTTGTGAACCGGCCGCTGCTCCCACGCGAACCCGCTGCGGTCGCCCATCACCACCACCCCGGCGGCGGCGTAGGCGCCCTCGTACCGGGCGAGCATGGTCGCCTCCCCGCGGCGGACGCCGGCCATCAGCCCGGCCTTGTCCACGGTGGCGACTTCGGTGTTGCTGCTGTCGATGAACGCCTCGGCGGACACGTCCCGCTTCGACCCGTCGGTGTAGGTGGCGATGACGGCGAACTGCTGCCGCCCGCCGATCGCGTTCATCGACACTACCGGCGGTAGCACCTCGATCGCCTTCACCTTCGGGATGGTCAAGTCTTGCTTCACCCCCTCGGCGATCCACCGTTTCACGACCTCGTAGTACGGGTCGCCCGGCTGCCACAGCACCCCGCCGGCGTGCGGCACCGCCCCGGCCGGTTTCATCAGCATCAGGCTCCGCTCGGCCGCCGCCCGGTTGAACCGCCGCCCCTCCAGGTCGTCGGTCAGCGCGCGGTGGTCGTACACCGGGTCGTACCCTCGGAGGGACAGCTTGAACCCGTTCTTCCCCTGCGCCGCCCCGTGGCAGGTGCCGGCGTTGCACCCGAGTTTGGACAGCACCGGCTGCACGTCGCGGGTGAAACTGACCGGCCCGGCCGAGGTGGAGCCGATCGAACGAACCTGCACCACCACCGTCTTCCCGCCGACCCGTGCGATCAGCTCGCCCGTGCCGTTGCCGGTCGCCCGCACCAGCCCGGTCGGGGTGACGGTGGCAACGCCGGACGTGCCGATCGTAGCGATGCGGGTGGCGTCGAGGCTCTCGCCGGTATCTAGCTTGGCGGTGAGAACGAGTTGGCTGTACGCGGACGGGCCGGCCAACTCGACGACCGCCGGGCGGGCGGACAGATCGACCACCTTCGCCCCGGCGGGCAGCGCCTCGGCGGCGAACGCGGGGGAAGTGAGCAACAGCAGGAGCAGGCCGAATCGGGAGGTCATCGGGAGTCGCTCGGTTGGTCTTGGTTCTCGTTCCCACGCTCTGCGTGGGAACGCACGGGTCCGACGCTCCGCGTCGGGGAAGAGGCGAAGCCGCTAGCGGCTTCGCGGAACGGCCACGAACTCGCGGATCAACTGCCCGGTCGCCGGGTCGTGGACCCACACCTTGCCGTCGAACCCGCCGGACGCGATCGCCTTTCCGTCCGGCCGCCACGCCACCGCGAACGCCGGGCCGGTCACGCCCTGGCCCTTCGCCGCCTTCTTCCCGGTGTCGGTGGCGTACACCGCCACCTCGCCCTTCCCGTCCAGGCTGCTGACGGCGGCGAACCGCTTGCCGTCCGTGTCGAACCGGGCCGCCGAGATGCGGCCGGGCATCGGCTCGAACTCGCGGACCTTGTTCGCGTCGTCGCCGATCACCCGCTTCGTCTCGCGGTGCACCTTGTACAGCCGCGGCACCCCGTCCGACCCGGCGATCACCACCTCGTCGTAGTTCATCTCCTGGAACCGCCCGCCCTCGTCGTCCGGCACCTTCGTCGTCTTCTTCTCGGTGTGCGGGCGGACGTCGATCGCCATCAGCCCGCCCTTGAGCGCGCCGGGGGTGATGCTGGTCACGTTGTCGATGAACCGCTGCGTCGGCACGTCCGTCAGCTTCGTGCTCATGTCGCGGGACACCGAGATCAGGTGTTTTCCGTCGCGGCTGAACACGGTGCCCAGCACCCAATCCGAGTGCGTGCCCATTTGTAGCACCTGTTTGCCCGACTCCGGGTCGATCGCCCGCACGGTGTTGTCCGCACAGCCGAACGCCACCGTCTTGCCGTCCGGCGCCCAACTGACGCCGTACACGGTGTCGAACGTGACCGGCGACGAAATCTTCAGCCGCCGCTTCTTCACGTCCCAGATTTGGATTTCGCCGAACCGCCCCGGATCGCCGGCGGACGCGGCCAGCCACTTCCCATCCGGGCTGAACGCCACCGACTGCACCCGCTCGCTCAGGCCGATCAGCCGGGCGATCAGTTTGTCCCCGGTGCCCGAATACAGCAGGATTTCGTGGTACCCGGTGACGGCCAGCAGCTCGCCGTCCGGGCTGAACGCCAGCGAGGTGATGACCGGCGGGGACTGGTACACCGGCGGGTGGTCGGCGTCGATCGCCTTCGTGTGGGCGCTGGCCGGGGTGTCGTCGGCGGCCCCCTGCTTGATCCACCGTTCGATCGTCGCGTACTGCTCGGCCTTCAGCGGGGCGCCGTTCTTCGGCATCTCCGCCTTGCCGTCCTTCACCCGGATTTCGTCCAGTACGAAACTGGCGTCCGGCTTGCCGGGCGTGACGCCGGGCTTGCCCCCGTCGCCGACCTTGAGCAGCGAGGCATGGTCGGTCATCACGTACCCGCCCTGTGCCTTCGCCGGCTGGTGGCAACCCTGGCAGTGCTGTTGCAGGATCGGGCGGACGTCCTTGAAGTAGCTGACCCTGGCGTTCGGGTCGGGTGGAGGCGGGTCGGCGGCGGTCGCCGCCAACGGCAACAACCCGGCGACCAGCGCCAAGAGGCGGACCATCGGCATAGACGAGACCTCAGCAGAGAGAACCGAGGCGGCAGGCAGGATGATAGTGTAGCAGACGGGGGCGGGGTGGTTCAAAC
>JALHQU010000230.1 GCA_022841795.1 Fimbriiglobus sp. | reverse complement strand
CGCCCTTCATCCGGGAACGCTGCCACCATGACCCGTTTGCTCTCCGCCGTTGCGCTCGGCGCACTGCTTTCACTCCCCCTCCCGGCGGCTGACGCCGTCAAGCCGTCCGGCAACTGGAAGTTCCGGTTCGAGGAGGGGCAGACCATCACCTTCCTGCTCGCCTTCACCGAAGAGGACGGCAAGTGGGTGGGCGACTTCATCGGCAGCAACCCGCAGCTGCGGGCCGAGCCGAAAGTCACCGGGCTGAGCGTGAAGGACGACCAGGTGAAGTTCGGCATCGACCTCGGCGGGCGGGAGGCGTTCAACTTCGAGGGGGTGCTGGCGAAGGACGGGAAGAAGATGGTCGGGTCGGTGAGCAAGTTCGGCGGGCCGCTCGCCATCGCCGAAATGTACCCGTCCAAGCTGAAGAAACTGACCGACCCGGTGGACCTGGCCCGCGAGGACTTCGCCCAACTGGACGGCGGGCAGCCGCTGTTCGACGCCGGGTTCCTGATCGCCGGCAAGGCGGCCGAGAAGAAATTGAAGCCGGAGGACGCCCGCGGGGTGGCCGACCGGCTGACGAAAGCCGCCGCCGGGTACGGCCCGCGGTGGGAGCGGGGCGTGGCGGTGCGGCTGGCGAACGCCTTCGCCGAGCAGGAGGGGTTCGCCGACATCGCGCTGGCGCAGGCGCAGCGGGCCGAGCGGCTGCTGACCGACGACGCCAGCGTGGTCGCCCAGATGGAGGTGATCGACACCCTGGCCCGGACGCTGGCGAAGGCCGGGAAGGCGGACGACGCCAAGAAGTACGCCGCCACCCTGGGCAAACTGGAAGCCCGCGACGCGGCCGACTACGCCAAGGCGGTGCTCACGTTCGACACCCCGGCGTTCAAGGGCCGCAAGGCGAAGTCCGACCGGGTGGCGGTGGTGGAGGTGTTCACCGGCGCCGAGTGCCCGCCGTGCGTGGCGGTGGACGTGGCGTTCGACGGGCTGCTCAAGTCGTACAAGCCGACGGAGGTGGCGTTCGTCCAGTACCACATCCACGTGCCCGGCCCGGACCCGCTCACCAGCCCGGAGGCGATGGACCGCGGGGTGGCCCTGTTCGGCGAGCGGCTGAGCGCGCCGGCGGTGCTGGTGAACGGCAAGGCGGTGGGCAAGGGCGGCGGGCCGGCGGCGGCGGGCAAGGCGAAGTACGCCGAACTGGTGACGGCCATCGACGCCGAGCTGGAGAAGCCGGCCGGGGCGAAGCTCGCGCTGGCGGTGGCGAAGGACGAGAAGGGGCTGAAAGCGACGGCCAAGGTGACGGACCTGGAGAAGCCGGGCGAGAAAGTGGCGCTGCGGTTCGCGGTGGTGGAGGAGCGGGTGCGGTACGCCGGCGGGAACGGGGCGCGGTTCCACCACCGGGTGGTGCGGGCCATGCCCGGCGGCATCAAGGGGTTCCCGCTGACCAAGAAGGAGCACGAGCAGGCGGTGGTGGTGAACGCCGACGACATCCGGGACGCGCTGACCAAGTACCTGGATGCGTTCGCCAAGGAGCAGGCCGAGTTCCCGAAGGCGGACCGCCCGCTGGCGCTGCGGAACCTGAAGCTGATCGCGTTCGTGCAGAACGACGAGACGGGCGAAATCCTGAACGCCGCCGAGGTCGATCTGGAAGCGAAGTGACGGAATGGTGAGCCGGGAGCGTGAGCGACCGGAGCATCCGAACCTCCGGTCGCTCACGCTCCCGGCTCGCCACAGGAAATCTGACCGCGGTTTGGCACGGGGGCTGCTCTGTTGTTGGGTGTAAGCGACAAGGTGTCGCGAACCCGAAAACAACCGAGGGCAGACCCATGACCCCGAAGACCCATATCCGCGAAGGCAAAGTGCGGTACGCTCTGGCCGCGTGGCTGCTCGGCGCCCCCACCATCCTGATCATCATTGCCCTCATCTGGGGCGGCATCTTCAGCTGGTGACGACGGCCGAGCAGGACAACTACCCCCGGGCGGGGGAGCCAGGATCGGCTCCCCCGCCTGTTTTCGTTTCAGTGTGGTCCGCACACGCCGTGTGCGGGTTCAAGACCGCACACGGCGTGTGCGGACCACACTCTCAATCGGCTTCCCCGTCCGCCACTTTTCCGGTACGTTGGGCCGGTGACTTCTCAGCCCCGAGAATTGCCCGTGCCCGACCCGCAGCCCGACCTGACCGTCGCCCGCCGCCGCATCGAGCAGCTCGAAGCGGCCCTCGCCCGCCGCACCGAACTGCTGGAGCAGCGGACGGCCGAACTGGCGAACGTGAAGGCCGGCCGCGCGTTCCAGTTCGCACACGGCGTGCAGAAACTGCTCAACCGCTTCTTCCCCATCCACACCCGGCGGCGGGCGGTGGTGCGGAACGCGGCCAAGAGCGTGTTCGGGGCGGTCGGGTGGGTGCTGGGCCGGCGGGCGGCGCGGAACGGCCCGCCGCCGGAGCAGCGGCACCTGAGCGAAGCCGCCCCGCCGGACGAGTACCGCCGGTGGATCGCCCGGCACGAGCCGAAGCCGGCCGACCTGGACCACCAGCGGGCGCACCGCTTCCCCCGCGCCCCGGTCATCTCCGTGGTGGTGCCGGTGTTCAACCCGCCGGCCGCGTTCCTGGACGCGATGGTGAAGTCGGTGCTGGCCCAGACGTACCCGCACTGGGAACTGTGCCTCGCGGACGCCAGCACCGCCCCGCACGTTCGCCCGGCTCTGGAAGCGTTCGCCCGGCAAGACCAGCGGGTGAAGGTGCAGTTCCTGCCGGACAACCGCGGCATCGCCGGGAACAGCAACGCGGCGCTCGAATTGGCGACCGGCGAGTTCGTCGCCCTGCTCGACCACGACGACACCCTGGCCCCGTTCGCCCTGTACGAGGTGGCGGCGGCGGTGAACGCCGACCCGGACGCCGACTTCCTGTACAGCGACGAGGACAAGCTGGACACGGCCGGCGAGCGGGTGGAGCCGAACTTCAAGCCGCACTGGTCGCCGGACACCCTCCGCAGCCGCAACTACATCTGCCACCTGACGGTGATCCGGCGGGGGTTGGTGGAGCGCGTCGGCGGGTTCCGGGCCGGGTTCGACGGCGCCCAGGACTACGACCTCGTGCTGCGGGCCACCGAACAGGCGCGGCGGGTGGTCCACCTGCCGGCGGTGCTGTACCACTGGCGGATGCACGCGGCCAGCACCGCCAGCAACAAGGGGAGCAAGAACTACGCGTTCGACAACGGCAAGCGGGCGGTGGCCGAACACCTCGCCCGGCTGGGCATCGATGCCTCCGTCCACGACGGGCCGATCCTCGGAACGTACCACCCCATCTACCATCTGCGCAAGCAGCCGCTGGTGTCGGTGGTCATCCCGAACAAGGACCACCCGGACGTGCTCGCCCGGTGTCTGGACTCGCTGGCCAAATCCAGTTACGCTAATTACGAGGTGCTGGTGGTCGAGAACGGCAGCACCCGCCCCGAGACGCACGCCTACTACGCCGACATCCGCCGGCAGCCCCACGTGCGTATCCTGGAGTGGGCGAAGCCGTTCAACTACGCGGCGGTGAACAACTTCGCCGCCAACCAGGCGCAGGGCGAACTGCTGCTGTTCCTGAACAACGACATCGAGGGGATCAACCCGGACTGGCTGGAAGAGCTGGTGAAGATCGCGGTGCAGCCGGGGGTGGGGGCGGTCGGGGCGAAGCTGTACTACGCGGACGACACAATCCAACACGCCGGCATCGTCGTCGGAATGGGAGGCGTCGCCGGGCACTCGCACCTGAACTTCCCCCGCGCCGCCGCCGGGCACGGGCAGCGGCTGCTGTACACGCAGAACGTGGCCGCCGTCACCGGGGCGTGTTTACTCATGCCGCGGGCGGCGTTTACGGCGGTCGGCGGGTTCGACGAGGGGTTCGTGCTGGCGTTCAACGACGTGGACCTGTGCCTCCAGGTGTTGGCGAAGGGGTACCGGGTCGTCTGGACGCCGGGGGCCGAACTGTATCACCTGGAGAGCAAAACCCGCGGGCCGGAGGACACGCCGGAAAAGCAGGCGCGCTTTAAGCGGGAGTTCGATCTGTTTCACGCGAAATGGGGAACTTTCCTGAAATCCGGTGATCCGTACTACAGTCCGCACTTCCGGCTGGACCGGCCGGATTTCGCGCTGCGGGCGGCATAACCGGCGTCGGCGGTACCGTCGGCGCCGCCGGCCGAACCGACCCGGACCCCCCGATCTCCCGCGAAGCCGGGGGAATCGGCCGGAAAGCACTCGCCGGGCGGGTCGTGGCGCGGGATATTTGTTGGATTACCGGCGAGGAGAGTGCGCCCGCAGCCGGCCCGCGGCCCGTAGCGACATCATCAGAGGATTCCTCATGCCCGCGTTTCATGCCGGACGATCGTCCGTCCGCTCCGTCCCCCGCCTGGAGCAACTGGAGGCGCGGGAGGTGCCCGCGGTCAGCCTGGACATCGGGTTCCCGACCATCAGCATCGGGGACAACGTCGGGGCGGGCGGGGGCGACGTGGCCCCGCCGGACACGCACGGGGCGGCCGGCCCGGACCACGTGCTGGTGGTGGTGAACACGTCCATCGCCTGGTACACCAAAGACGGGGCGCGGCAGAACCTGCAGTCGCAGGAGGACTTCTTCGCCTCCATCACCCCGATCGACAACGCGAACGGGTTCATCTACGACGCCAAGGCGCTGTACGACCCGTACCTGAACAGGTTCGTGGTGCTCACCATGAGCACCGACACCACCAACTACTCGTCGGTCCTCATCGCCGTCTCCCGCACCAGCAACCCGAACGACGGGTGGAACTTCCAGAAGATCAACACCCTGCTGACGGTGGGCGGGAACACGTACTGGGCGGACTACCCGGGGTTCGCCCTGGACGACACCGCCATCTACTTCACCGCCAACATGTTCGCCACCGGCAGCGGCGGCGGCATCAACAACCAGCTGTGGGTGATGGACAAGGGGCTGTACACCGGCGGGTCGAGCGTGGTGACCGTGCACGACCCGTTCGCCGGCAGCGGCGGGCTGCAGTCGTTCACCGTCCAGCCGGCCAGCCTGCAGGGGGTGCGGACGCCCGGGTTCAACGGCACCTACCTGGTGAGCTACGCGCGGAACAGCGGGTTCGGCGGCGCCCCGGAGAACGACGAGGCGCGGGTGATCCGGGTGGACAACCCGCTGTCCCCCACCCCCACGTTCACCCTCACCCGCCTCAGCCTGGGGAACATCGACGACGCGGCCATCCCGGCCACCCAGCCGGTGAACCAGCCGGACCCGACCGCCACCCTGCTCGACGGCGGGGACACGCGGGTGTACAACGCGGTGTGGCGGGGCAACCGGCTGGTGTTCGCCAACGCCGCCACCCCGGGCAGCGGGCCGAACGCCGGCCAGGCGACCGTCAACCTGATGACGGTGGACATCAGCGGCGGCAACCCGTCCCTGTTCCGCCAGCAGTACATCGGCGGGGAGGACCTGCCCGGCAACCCGCACACGTTCTACCCGTCGGTGGCGATCAACAGCAACAACGAGATCGGGGTCGGGTTCGCCGCCAGCGGGTCGGCCCTGCTGCCGGGGGCGTACTTCACCGCCGTCGACCTGGAGACGGGCACGGTCGAGGCGTCCGAGGAACTGGTGGCCGGGAAGGCGCTGTACGAGTCGTTCGCCAACTTCGCCGCCGGCACCGTGCGGTACGGGGACTACACCGCCACCGTCCTGGACCCGGACGACTTCACCTTCTGGACGTTCAACCAGTTCTCCGAGGAACTGTCCGGGAACGGCAGCAACTGGGCCACGTTCGCCGGCCAGTTCAGCACCGGCGGGCTGTCGTACGCCACCGGCGCCGGCGCCGGCGGCGGCCCGCTGGTGAAGGTGTACCGTGGGCGGAGCGGCCGCCCGACCACCCAGTTCTTCGCCTACGACGTCGGGTTCACCGGCGGGGTGCGGGTGGCCACCGCGGACATGAACGGGGACGGCACCAGCGACATCATCGTCGCCCCCGGCGCCGGCGGCGGCCCGCACATCAAGGTGTTCGACGGCAAGACGCTGGAGGTGATCTCCAGCTTCTTCGCGTTCGAGTCCGAGTTCCGCGGCGGGCTGTTCCTGGCCGTCCGCGACATGGACGGCGACCGCATCCCGGAGGTGGTGGTGTCGGCCGACAAGGGCGGCGGCCCGCGGGTGACGGCGTTCAAGCCGAACATCGGGTCCGGGGCGTTCGGCGCGACCACCATCGCCGACTTCTTCGCCTACGACCCGGGGTTCACCGGCGGGGTGCGGATCGCCCTGGGCGACGTGTTCACCCCCGGGGCGGCGGACATCATCGTCGCCCCCGGGTTCGGCGGCGGGCCGCACGTCAAGGTGTTCCGCGGGAACAGCGTGCGGGCCGGCGACTTCACCGCCGCCAGCGAGTTCTTCGCCGGCGACATGAACAACCGCAGCGGGCTGTTCGTCGCCGCCGGCGACTTCACCGGGGACAAGCTGGCCGACATCGTGGTGAGCGCCGGCGCCGGCACCCCGGCGGTGCGGGTGTACGACGGCCAGTCGCTCGGCGTCCTCGCCCAGATCGCCCCGACCGGCGGCGAGGCGGCCGGGCTGGTGGTGGACCAGACGAACATCGACCAGGCGGTGATCAGCCGCAACTACCCGCTCAACCTGCTGCCGCCGGCGGTGCGGCCGGACCAGCTGCCGGTGCTCACCAACGGGCGGTCCATCCGCGCCGAGAACGGGTACCTGTACGGCATGCGGGTGGCCGCCCAAGACCTGAACAACGACGGCATCGCCGACCTGATCCTGGGGAACGGGCCGGGCGACCTGCCGACGGTGACCCTGCTGAACGGCCTCACGTTCGGCCAGCTCGGCAAGTTCCAGGCGTACGAGAACTTCTTCTACGGCGGGGTGTTCGTCGGCACCACCGGCGACAACCTGCTGCCGGACCACACTCCGTATCATAACCGGACGGTTTTGGGGCGGTTCCGGTGTCGAACCGCCCCGCTCGCTTTCCCCTCCATGACCGCAGCTTCCGATTCCGCCCACGGCGGAAAGCACCACCAGTCGTTCTGGCTGTGGGTGATGTGCCTGACCGGGGTCGATTACTTCTCCACCCTCGGGTACCAGCCGTCCATCGCCGTGCAGAACGCCGGTCTGCTCGCCCCGTTCGCCACGGTGGTGCTCGTCCTGCTCACCCTGTTCGGCGCCCTGCCGGTGTACAGGTACGTGGCCGGCAAGTCGTTCACCGGCCAGGGCAGCATCGGCATGCTGGCCGACCTGCTCGGCGGCTGGCCGGGCAAGATCCTGGTGCTGGTGCTGCTCGGGTTCGCCACCACCGGGTTCGTCATCACCAAGACGCTGTCCACCGCCGACGCCGCCGTCCACCTGATCGAGAACCCGAACTGGCCGTTCCACGGCCGCGAACTGGCCCAGCAGGTGGGCGTGACGATGGGCCTACTGGTGCTGCTCGGGGCCATGTTCATGCGGGGGTTCCGGGAGGTGATCGGCATCGCCGCCGTCATCGTCGCCATCTACCTGACGCTGAACGCGGTGGTGGTCGGGCTGGGGCTGAAGTACCTGGTCGAGCACCCGCAGTTGTTCGCCGACTGGTGGGGGATGGTGCAGGCCGGCCAGTGGCACCTACCGCACAACCCGCTCGGCTCGTCCGGCGGCGGGTGGCTGCCGGTGATCGCCGTCAGCCTGCTCTTGTTCCCCAAACTGGCCCTCGGCCTCTCCGGGTTCGAGACCGGGGTGGCGGTGCTGCCGAACGTGAAGGGCCACCCGGACGACGACCCGAAGCACCCGGCCGGGCGGATCGCCAACGGGCGGAAGCTGCTGCTCGTCGCCGCCGTCATCATGTCCGTGTTCCTCATCGCCTCGTCGGTGGTGGTGAGCACGCTCATCCCGCCGGCCGACATCACCCCGGTGTCGGTGACCGGCGAGCTGCCGACGGACGCCGCCGGCAAGCCGATCCACGAGATCGAGAAGTGGCCGAAGACGAAGGCCGGCGGGCGGGCGCTGGCGTACATCGCCCACGGCGAGGGCACCCGCGTCAGCCCGCTGTTCGGGGCCACGTTCGGCACGATTTACGACATCAGCACCATCGTCATCCTCTGGTTCGCCGGGGCGAGCGCGATGGTCGGCCTGCTCAACCTGGTGCCGCAGTACCTGCCGAAGTACGGCATGGCGCCGGAGTGGGCGCGGGCGGTGAAGCCGCTGGTCATCCTGTTCACCGCCATCAACCTGTTCGTCACGTGGGCGTTCGACGCGAACGTGGACGCCCAGGGCGGGGCGTACGCCACCGGCGTGCTGGCGCTCATCACCAGCGCGTGCGTGGCCGCCGTCATCGACGTGTACCGCTCCCGCACCGGCGCGTGGTACAAGCGGGTGAGCTGGCCGTTCGCAATCATCACCGCCGTGTTCATCTACACGTTCGTGGTGAACGAGATCGAGAAGCAGTTCAAGGGGCTGTTCATCTCCCTGTTCTTCATCCTGGCCATCCTCATCACCTCGGCGTGGTCGCGGATCGCCCGCGCCCGCGAGCTGCGGTTCGCCGGGTTCAAGCTGGCCGACCCGTCGTCCAAGCTGCTGTGGGACAGCATCCGCCACCTGGAGCTGACCGTGCTGGTGCCGCACCGCCCCGGCCGCCGCACGCTCGCCGAGAAGGAGGCGGCCATCCGCCGCGAGCACCGCATCCCGCGGGACCTGATGGTCGTGTTCGTGGAGGTGGAGCTGGACGACGCCAGCGACTTCACCCACGACCCGGTCATCCAGGTGTACCAGGAGCAGGGGCGGTACGTGCTGAAGGTGACGGAGGCCGCCAGCATCTCGCACACCCTGGCGGCGCTCGCGCTGGAGATGGCGAAGGTCGGCCGGCCGCCGGAAATCCACTTCGGCTGGACGGACGAGTCGCCGGTGAGCGGCACACTCGGGTTCCTGCTGTTCGGCGAGGGGAACGTGCCGTGGATGGTGCGGGAGCTGCTGCGGAAGGCCGAGCCGAACCCGGAGAAGCGACCGCTCATCATCATCGCCGGGGCGTGACCAAAGTAGTAGGCACACTCCGTGTGCCGTTCGGAACGGCACACGGAGTGTGCCTACTACTTACCAGACGGCCCTCACATCATGTTTTCCGGCGGCGGGCGGAACGGCCCCATCCGCTGGCTGCGGCCCTGCGGCCGCTTCCGCGATTCGACCGGCTCGGCGGCGAACCACCCCGGCTCGCGGTTCAGGATCAGGTCGATCACCCAGCACCCGCGGGCGTGCGGCTCCGGACCGCGGCAGTGCCGCAGCACCGCCTCGTCGTCGCACCCGGCCTCTTCGATCGCGTCGGCCAGGATGGGCATGCGGTCGAACGCCCGCTCGGCCTCGATGCCGGTGGCCAGCGCCACCACCGTTTCCGTCCGCCACCGGTCCTCGAACCGGAACGGACGGAACGGGTTGCCGAGTTGTTCGCGGAGCAGCCGGGCGAGGGCGAGGTTCTCGGACCGGGTCACCTGCCCCTCGGCCCGGTCGGTGCGGGCTTCGGCCCGGTCGCCGAGCGTTTGCGCGATCTCCTCGGCCTGGGCGGCGAGCAGGCGGGCGTTGCGGGGGGTGACGCGGTCGGCCAATTCGTCCGACCGGGCCTTAAGTTCGAGCGCGAGGGCGGTGCTGATCGTACCGCGAACCTGTGCGGCCTTCGCCGTGCGGATGTGGCCGAGCGCCTCTTGAAAAATGATGAATCCTGAATGCACCGCTAGATTCGCGTAGTCGGACGCCTCCTCGATCTGGCCAATTGCGAGCCGGGCCGATTCGCACGCTGCCCGGTCAAGCGGCACGAGCGGGTATTCGTTTTGAAACTGGCTCGGGTCGGCGTCAGGGGAGCAAGATTTGAGGATGTCGGTCTGGGTTTGGCGGACGGATCGACGGATCGCGTCCGAGTCGAAATTCGGGAATTGCATCTGATGTCGGCAGGTCGCGGCAGATCGTTCCAGTCCGTCGAGTTTTTTCAGGAGACAGTCGTCGGGCAGCAGGTCCCATACTCGCCGTAGGACGTTGAAGTAGAGCAGCGCCGACTGCCGCAGGCTCAGCCGATCGGCGACGAGGGCGAGCATGGCGTCGCCGTCTTTCGACTTCAGCCACTGCGACTCGGTCATGGCGGGATTGTACCGCCGCGAGCAATAAAAAGTGAACCGGCGGCGTGAGCCGCCTGGGTGTGTTCACACCCAG
>JALHQU010000229.1 GCA_022841795.1 Fimbriiglobus sp. | reverse complement strand
GGCGGACGGCGGCGGTGATCCGCTTCCGCAGGTCCGCCACCCGGCCGGGGTGCCCTTCGGGTCGGCCCCGATGCGGGCCAGCCGGTCCCACCGGCCCAGCCACTCCAGGTACTCCCGCCACGCCTGCGGGTGGGCGGACTCCGGCGGCACCCCGCCGCCGGCCAGGGCGGTCGCCTGCTTCCACTCGCCGGCCAGTTGGTCCGGGTAGGCGGGGGCGGAGGTGGCCGCCGGCGGGCCGGGGTACGCCGCCGGCGACAGGCTGGCGAGCTGGTTCCCCTCGGCCGCCGCACGTGTGCCGCCGGACAGCAGGAGCATCGGCTGCTGGTTCGCCTCGCGGTTGGCCACCGCCCACTTCTGCACGGCCGCGGCGGTGCGGTCGAACACGTCGGCCGCCGTCACCGCCTGGTTCGGCCCGCCGCCGGCCCCGCGGAGCGCCTCCAGGAACGCCACCGCGAACACCGACCGCCGGTGCTCGTCCGCCGTCCACGACACCTGCCCCGGCCCGTTGGACACGATCACCGCCAGCCCCGGCACGGCGTCGATGGCCGCGGTCTGGGCTTGAATGGCGGCGGCGAAGTCGGGGTTGGCCCCGTTCTGCGCCCAGTTCGGCGGGGTGCGGGCGAGGTCGAACACCAGCAGCTTCGGCTGGCTCTTGGGCAGCCCGCCGAGCGCGTCCAGGATGTCCTTCAGCGGCAGCTTGTCGGCGTCGGTGAGCGGGCCGGATTTGGGCGGGAACCACAGGAACGGCCCGGCCGCGTCCGCCGCCCCGTGCGCGGCGAAGTACAGCACCGTCCCCTTCGCCCGCCCGCTCAGCTTGTCCTTCCACGCCCCGCGGTCCGCGGCCGGGTCCGGGTCGGCGGCCAGCACCGGCCGCGACTTGCCCGCCTTGCAGTAGTCGGCCAGCGCCACCACCCCGTTCACCCCGGCCGCGTTCTCCGGCACCGCCAGGGTGTCGGCGTCCGGGGCGACCAGCACCAGCGTCGGGTAATCCGGCCGCATCAGCTCCAGGACGACGAACACGGTCAGCACGGTGAGCAGACCGAGGACCACGGCGGCGACGAGCAGCTTGCCGGTGCGGGACACCTTGCGGCCGGTCGGCTTGGCCGCCGGGGTGCCGGGCTGCCACGCCTTCCGCGACGCGGCCGGCCCGCCCGGCTTGTTCGCCGGGGTGGAGCCGTGCTTCCATCCGTCCGGGCGGGGTGGTTGCGGCATGGCGTCACCGGGTGAAATGGCGGATACGGGGATGATACCGGGCGGGCGGGCCGGCGGAACGGTCGGCCGGGCGGAAGGGCAGGTCTGTGGGTTGGGGCACCCCACCCCCGCCGTCCTCGCTCCGCTCGGACCGGCGACCCCTCCCCGGCGGGGAGGGGTGAGGTCTCGCTCTCAGTAGTGGAAGCCCCCACCCCTCCCCGCCGGGGAGGGGTCGCCGAGGGAACGCAGTTCCCCGGCGGGGGTGGGGCCGCCAACTTCAGGTACACCCGGGCGGAACGACGTACCCCGTAAGAGGTATGCGATTCCGCGATTCCGGCGGACACCCTGTCCGCTCCGGGTGGCCGGATCGTATGAACCCGTAGCAGGTCCGCCGCCGCCGCGGCCGGGCCGTCCGTCGTACCGGCACAGGTGAACCCGGACATGAGCGCTACGCCGCAAGACAACCGCCCGCTCCGGATCGCCGTGGCCGACGTGCCGGCCGACGGGATGATGATCACCGGGCTGGCCGGCACCGAGGCCGTCTCCCGGCTGTCCCGGTTCACCCTGCTGCTGTCCGCGCCGGCCGAGGCGCCGGTGGCGTTCGCCCAACTGCTGGGCAAGCCGGCGGTGGTGTCCGTCCGGCAGACGGACAGCGAGTGGCGGCACTTCCACGGCCTCCTCAGCCGGGTGGCCCAGGGCGGGCGGTCGGAGCGGTTCCAGCGGTACACGGCCGAGCTGGTGCCCCCGCTGTGGCTGCTCACCCGCACCAAGCGGAGCCGCATCTTCCAGCACATGACCACCGAGGAGATCATCCGGGCGGTGGTCGGCTCGCTGTACGACCTGTCCGGCACCGCCGTCCAGCTCGGCGGCACCTACTTCCCGCGGAACTACACCGCCCAGTACCGGGAGACGGACTTCGCCTTCCTCAGCCGGGTGCTGGAGGAGGAGGGCATCTACTACTACTTCACCCACGGCGAGCGGCCGGGGATCGTGTTCGCCGACGGCCCGACCGGGCACGCCGACCTGCCCGGCACCGCGGCGCTGGCGTTCCAGCCGGCCGCGGCGAGCGCGGGGCGGGTGACCGAGTGGACGAAGTCCCAGGAGCTGAGGACCGGCCAGTTCGCCCACCGCGACCACAGCTTCGAGATGCCGACGAACCCGCTGGAAGCCACCGCCGCGTTCCCCGCCAGCTTCGCCGCCGGCACCGTCACCCATTCCACCACCTGGCCGAACTCGGACACCGTGTTCCGGGCCGACCACCCCGGCGGGTACGTGCGGTGGCGGGACGGCATCGGCCCCGGCGGGGAGGACCGGGCGGGGGATCTCCAGCACCTGTTCGACGACAACGCCCGGCTGGCCCGGATGCGGGGCGAGGAGGAACTGGCCCAGTCGGTGCGGATCAGCGGCGCGAGCACGTTCAGCTCGGTCACCGCCGGGCACAAGTTCACCCTCACCGGCCACCCGGACGCGGACGGCGGGTACGTGGTTACCGCCGCCACCCACGAGGTGGAGTGCGGGGAGGCGGCCAGCACCACCGCGGCCGAGTTCGGGTACGCGAACAGGTTCGACTGCCTGCCGCTGGCGGTGCCGTTCCGCCCGGGCCGCGACACCCCCCGGCCGTTCATCCGCGGCACCCAGACGGCGGTGGTGGTCGGGTCGGAGAACGCGGAGATCGACCCGGACAAGTACGGGCGGGTGAAGGTGTGGTTCCGCTGGGACCCCGAAGGGGAGCGGGGGCTGGACACGTCCTGCTGGGTGCGGGTGGCGCAGTTCTGGGCGGGCAAGCAGTGGGGGGCGCAGTTCCTGCCGCGGGTGGGGGACGAGGTGGTGGTGTCGTTCCTGGACGGCGACCCGGACCGGCCGCTGGTCATCGGCAGCGTGTACAACGCGGACAACATGCCGATGTACGACCTGCCGGCGAACAAGACGCAGAGCGGGATCAAGACGCACAGTAGCCCGGGCGGCGGCGACCAGCACTTCAACGAGATCAAGTTCGAGGACAAGAAGGGGGCGGAGCTGGTGTCCGTCCACGCCGAGCGGAACCTGGCGGTGACGGTGGAGGCGAACAGCAACACCACCGTCGGGAACAACAGCACGGTGGTGATCGGCACCGACAGCAAGGCCGACCCGCACACCCACGGGAAGAGCACCGTCACCATCTTCGGCGACACCGCGTTCACCGTGAGCAAGGGGGACTACGCGTTCGACGTGCAGACCGGGAAGGCGACGTTCCACGTGAAGGGGATTGTGGAGGAGACGTTCGAGGACACGCTCACCACCCTGGTGACGAACGGCATCGACATGAAGTCGAAGACGGCGTTCGTGCACATCGAGTCGCCGACCGAGATCAAGCTGACGGTCGGCGGCAGCACCATCACCCTGGCCCCGGACAAGATCACCCTGAAGTCGCCGCACATCCACCTGGACGCCGGCAGCAAGCTGACCGGGGCCGGCCCGCTGGTCGAGTTCCAGGCGACGGCCGACTTCAAGGCGACGGCGGCCAAGGTGGCCCTGGAGGGGTCGGCGCTGACCAGCGTGAAGGGCGCGCTGGTGAAGATCAACTGCTAAGGAGGTTGCCGTGTTACCCGCCGCCCGCGTCGGCGACCTGCACACCTGCCCGATGGTGACGCCCGGCGTCCCGCCGATCCCGCACGTCGGCGGGCCTATCCTGCCGCCCGGCGCGCCGCTCACCATGGTGGGCGGGCCGTTCGCCGCCCGCCTGTCCGACATGGCCACCTGCGTCGGCCCGCCGGACGTGATCGCCATGGGGTCGGCGAGCGTGCTGGTGCAGGGGCTGCCGGCCGCCCGCCAGACGGACACCACCGCCCACGGCGGGCTGATCAGCGTCGGCCTGCCGACGGTGCTCATCGGCGGGCCGGCGTTCGCCCTGCCGCCGAACATCAAAGTGGACGGCCCGCCGCTGTTCCAGCAGCAGACCCTCCGCGACCTGTACTTCTTGTCCACCACCCCGACCGGCCAGGCGATCCTCGCCCGGCTGGCGGCGGCTGGCAAGCCGGTCACCATCGTCCCCAACCCCGGCATTAACGGGCACTGTGTGCCGAATGACCGCACCGCCGCCGGGGACGGCACCGGCAGCGGCTCGACCGTCCAGTACAACCCGAACTACCGGTCGAACGCGTTCGACGCGGCCGGGAACATGATCGCCCAGCCGCCGCAGGTCATTCTGGGTCACGAGTTGTGCCACGCCGTGTCCAACGCGGAGGGCACCCGCATGTTAATCCCCGACCCGGCCCCGCCCGCCTCCGAGCCGGGACTCAGTGAGCGGGAAGCGAGGGCCATCGGCACCGGCAGCCACAACGGGAGGAACCCGAGCGAGAACAGTCTGCGGAACGACCTCGGCCTGCCGCGGCGGGACAACCACATCGGCACCGGCGGGCCGCGGGCGGGCGAGCCGACCCCACTCAACCTCCGCCCCGGAGACCCGCCACTATGAGCGCCAAGCCCCCCGAACTGGCCGTCACCCCTCGCCTGTCTCAGTACGAACTGGTGCTGACGTGCCGCTTCCGCAACCTCACCGGCGGCGACCTCGCCCTGGCCACCCGCCTGTACGACGCCCACCCGGACGGCAGCCTACGGCTCAGCCCGTCCACCGCCTACCTGGACGTGCGGGACGGGGTGCTGGTGGTGGAGAAGAGCTACCTGGCCGTGCCGGAGGAGTTGGAGGTGGCCGAACGGGTGATGCCGCTGGTCTCCCGCGTGCCCAACCTGGAGGAGTGGCAGGAGGAGATCCGCCTGCCGGTGCCGCCGCGGGTGTGCCACCCGTACCGGCGGGCCCTCCTGGCCGCCGCCAACATCGGCGGGGACGTGAACGCCGACACGCCGGCGGTGGTGGACGAGGTGGAGGTGGTGTTCGGGGCGTTCCCCCTGGCCGACGACCTGGCCCTGTCCGCGGTGTCCCCGGCCTTCTCGAACGTGTTCCACATCTTCCCGCCCGGCGTGGCCGCGTCCCGGCAGATGCTGCTGAAGAAGCGGGTGAAGCTGTCCGGCGAGTTGCTCGTTCTCGACTACGGGGTGACGAAGCCGAAGTGACAACGTGTGAGCCGCGAGCGGCTTCGCCGCAGGTGGCGAAGCCGCTCGCGGCTCAAGCAGTACGGCTCACCGGCGGGCCGGTTAGAACCGCCACCGCAGTTCGGTGCGGTACAGCCGCTGGGCGAAGTGCCGGTCGGTGACGGCGAACTGCATGCCGAACCCCACGTCCAGCTTGTCGCACATGCACAGCCGGAACCCCGGCCCGACGCTGAAGTACGTCACCCCGTTGCCCGGCCGGTTCACCCCGGCGGCGTCGGTGAACCGGCCGGAGGCGAACGTGTACCCGACCGTCTCGAACGTGCCCACGAACCGGGTGTCGGGCAGCGGCGTCCACAGCACCCGGTTCAGGCTGTTCGCGTAGTGCAGGATGCTGCCGTTGCTGTTCCCCACCCCGAACCAGTACCCGATCTGGCTCTGCAGGTAGGTGCAGTTGTCCAGCTTCACCGTGTTCAGCAGCGACGGGTCCAGGCTGACGTGCCCGACGCCGATGCCCCCGCCCGGCCCGGCCGTCGGCACGGTGGTGACGAACTGGAAGGTGGACAGCAGCAGGTCGCTGTCCAGCAGCACCGACTTGGTGCCGATCCGCAGGTCGCCGATGCCCCCGTGCCCGCCGTTCCGGTCGCTGTTGAAGCTGCGGTACGGCAGGTCGATGAACATGGAGAACTTCTCCGTCCCGAACTCCTGGTACAGGTGCAGCTCGTGGTAGTCCACCCGCGTCTCCGGGTTGGCCGGGCCGGGGCCGCCGATCTGCGCCCAGAAGTACTCGGCCCGGTCCGGGTCGGTCAGGTTGCGGCCGGCGTCCCACCGCAGCCGGGTCATGGTGGTCGGCCGGGCGTGGTCCACGAACAGGGCGGCGTTCGCCGGGCAGTTCCACTTCGGCACGAAGCACGGGTCCGGGCAGCACAGGGCGTTGTGGAACCCCTGGAGGAACCGGCCGATGCGGGTGGGCGCGCCTTCAGCGGTCACGCAACTGGAGCAGTTCGCGTCGCCGCACCCGCCGGACCCGCACCCACCCGAGCCGCATCCGCCGGAGGCGTACCCGCCGCCCGCGTCGCCGCAGTCGTTACACGCCATGCCCCGCAGCCCCAGGTGTCCGGCCTGGAGGGTGTGTTCGGACGTGCCGGTCTGCACGGGCATCCCCGTGGACGGCGGGAGCATCGCCGGCGGCGCCTGGCCGATAGCCGGGCCGCCGACCGCACACAGGAGCAGGAGCAGGCCGCCGGCCCGCACGCTTCGGGCCGCCGTGGGAGGGTGGAGGGTCGTGGCCATGAGTTCCCCCAGGAACGGGTACGGTGGTACGGATTGCCGGAACGCGCCGGTCGTACTCTCTTGTTCGTCCGACGCCCCCCACCCAAATCAACAAAACCGCGACAAACCGCTCGCCCCGCTCATCCGGCGTGTTCGCCCGCTCCGGTGCAGATGGTGTGAAGCGTGCATCCGGGCTATTCCGGTCAGTTTTACCAAACGTTGAAGTCGGCAGCGAACGCCGGCCGATACACGACGCCATGAACACACGTCCGACCGCCCGGCACGGCCCGGATCGGACGGCGTTCGGTTCCTTATCTTTCGGGGGGAACCCATGAAACGGTTCCGGTGGGCCGCGGTGGCGGCGAGCGTGGTCGGGGTGGCGGCGTCGGCGGAGCGGTGTTCCGCCCAACTGCCGGCGGTGCCGGCGGTACCCGGGGTGACGGCGCCGATCGTCCCGCCGGTGGTGGCGGCGCCGGCGGCCCCGGCCGCCGCCCCGCGGGTGGGCATCTTCCAGCGGATGAAGACCAACTTCAGCACCTGCCTGCGGGGGCTGATGGACACCCCGTTCGGCCAACTGCTGAACAACGCCACCAAGCCGCTGTCCGCGCTCACCGGCGGGGTGGTGCCGACGCTGGCCGGCAAGCCGACGGCCGAGGAGACGAAGCAGCCGGGGGCGGCGGGGGCAGCGGCCACCGGCAAGAAGGACGCGGCCGAGGTGCCGAAGCGGCTGGAGGACGTGAAGTTCCTCGGCACCCTGGACTGCCGGTACTACCCGGACGCGTCCAAGGCGCTGGCCGACGGCCTCCGCACCGACCCGAACGAGTGCGTGCGGTACGCGGCGGCGCTGGCCCTCGGCCGCGGGTGCTGCTGCACCAAAATCACCATCGCCGCCCTGGAGGCGTCGGTGTCCGGGTTCGACAAGGACGGCAACCCGGCCGAGCGGAGCCCGCGGGTGCGGTTCGCCGCCGCCATCGCCCTGGAAAAATGCCTGGCCTGCTACACCCCGACGCCGATCGACCCGGACCCGGCGTGCGTCGAGGAGAAGCCGGTGATCGGCGGCGAGAAGCCGAAGGTGGGCGAGCAGCCGAAGACCGGCACCGGCGGCACCGACCCGACCCCGCCGAAGCAGCCGGACCCGGCGGGCGAGGTGCGGCGGCTGAACACCCCGCCCACCCCGAAGCAGGTGGCCCGCGCGCTGGAGACGCTGGAAGCGTTCCAGGACGAGGTGCTGGTGGCGCAGGCGGCCTACGGCACCGGGGCGGTGCCGCCGCCGTCGTCCGGGGCGAAGGGGGTGTTCACCCTGTGGCAGGCGGCGGCCGTCGAGCCGGCCCAGCCGGTGCAGACCATGCAGGCGATGCACACGATGCAGCCGACCCTGCGGGCGCCGGCGGCGGTGATGCCCGCAACGACCCAGCAAGCGGCGCGACCGGCTCCGAAGACCACGGCCCCGCCGCCGACGATGACGCCGCCGACGACGGCGTCCGCCGCCCCGCGGCCGAAGTTCCAGCCGGCCGACAACGTCGGCGCCGCGGCCATCATCACCCCGGCGGTAGCCACCTCCGGCACCGGCAACGCCGAGGCGGACGCGAAGGCGGTGGAGGCGGTGTGCGTGCGGCTGCTCCGCGGGGCGACCGCCGCCGACCAGCACGCCGCCGTCCGCGAGCTGGTGAAGTACGACTGGAAGCAGCACCCGATCGTGGCGTCGGCGCTGGTGGCCGGGGCGAAGGGGGCGTTCGCCGACGAGGTGCGGGTGGACTGCATCCGCCACCTGACCCACCACCAGATGGCGCACAAGGACGTGCTCGCCGGGCTGGCCGACCTCGGGGACGCCAGCAAGTGGGTGAAGGACGAGGCCGCCGCCGCCCAGCACCGGCTGACCGCGATGATGAAGTGAGGATGCGGATCAAGTAGCCGGCCCACGCCGCGGGCCGTCCGCACGGGTCACAGCCGCGGGGTGGTAGGAGGCCCGAAGGGCCGGACTCCCTCAGCCCAGGTCGGAGCGAGCCGACAGGCGAGCGCAGGCCTGGGAAACGGTGACATTTCCGAGCAAGCCCTGAAGGGGCGCCCTACTGGAGGGCGCCCCTTCGGGGCTTGGGTTCTTGGCTGTGCTATCCCAGGGCATCGTCGCTGCGCTCCTCGCCCTGGGCTGAGGGAGTCCGGCCCTTCGGGCCTCAAAGCGGAAGAGCGCGAGCCGCTTCTGAACCACCCGGAACGACCCCGACCGCGCCGACCACTTTGGGTATCGCACCACTTCGCTAGAATGACCTACACTTCGCCGTCACTCCCCGCCGAGACCCCCGGTGTCCCGCGAACACGAGCTGAGCGATTCGGACCGCGAGTGGCTGTCCACCGTGGCCGACGAGTTCCACGCCGCCCTCACCCGCGGGCCGGTGGCGGACTGGCAGCCGTTCCTGCTCAAGCTGACCGACCGGGTGCGGCCGCACGGGCGGATCGAGTTCGCCATCGTCGAGCTGGGCCACCGCTGGAAGCAGGGCGAGCGGCCGACGGTGGAGGAGTACGTCGAGCGGTTCCCCGACCTCGGCCCGCGGGACGCGGTGCCGGCCAAGCTGATCGCCGAGGAGTACTGGTGCCGGCTGACGGCCGGCGAGCCGCGGGACGTGACCCAATATGAACAGCGGTTCCCGGTGCAGTTCCCGGCGCTGAAGGCGAAGCTGCTGGCGATGGAGGCGGACCTGCCGAAGCCGAAGCCGAAATCGCCCCCCCCGCCGTCGGCCGCGGAGGCGATCCCGACGGCCGCCTTCTCGTCCGCCCCGTCCATCGGCCCCGGAGACGTGGCCGGCCCGCCGCCCGACTCGTCCGCCGCCCGCAGCAAGGCGAGCGAGTACAAGTTCATCCGCCGGCTGGGCAGCGGGGCGTTCGGCGAGGTGTGGCTGGCCGAGACGGTGAAGACGCAGATCAAGAAGGCGATCAAGATCCTGCACAAGGCGGCGGACGAGGACGTGGCGCGGAAGGAGCTGCGGTCGCTGGACATCATCAAGAACCTGAAGCACCCGTACCTGCTGAACACCGAGGACTACTGGGTGGCGGACAACCGCCTGTACGTGGTGATGGAGCTGGCCGACGACACCCTGAAGGGGCGGATGAAGGAGTGCCAGGCGGAGGGGCTGCCGGGCATCCCGGAGGACGAGCTGTTCGCCACCATGTGCGAGGCGGCCGAGGGGCTGGACTTCCTGCACGAGCACAACGTGGACCACCGGGACGTGAAGCCGGACAACATCCTGCTGCTCCGCGGGCACGCCAAGGTGGGCGACTTCGGTCTGGCCCGCCAGCAGGAAGCGATGATGGCGCAGATGAGCGTGTTCGCCGGCAGCCCGGCGTACATGGCGCCGGAGGTGTGGGGCGGGGAGTCCGGGCGGGCGAGCGACCAGTACAGCTTCGCCGTCACCTACGTCGAGCTGCGGCAGGGGCGGCTGCCGATGAGCCTCGGCCCGGTAACGGAGATCATGTTCTCCCACCTGGAGGGCCGGTTCGAGTTCGACGCCATCATGAGCGAGGCCGAGCAGGCGGCGGTGCGGCGGGCGCTGACCAAGGAGCCGGGCGAGCGGTACGGGTCGTGCCTGGAGTTCATGGAGGGGCTAGCGGTGGCGCTCGGGCGGCGGTACGTCCGCCCGTCGGTGAAGAAGAAGACCGGCACCACCTCGCACCCGCAGCTGCGGCCGCTCCCCCCGCCGACCGGCCGCAGCGGCACCGTCACCATGCCGGGCGCCCGCGGCACGACCACCGCCAAGACGGCGTCGTCGCAGGCCGGCCGCGGCACCCTCGGGGCGGCCAGCACCGTGCATTCCGGGGGGAAGCCGCCCCGCCCGCCCGGCCC
>JALHQU010000228.1 GCA_022841795.1 Fimbriiglobus sp. | reverse complement strand
AACGGGGCGGGCAAATACCCGGCGTTCTACGCCGACAACCTGCCCGGCATCTGCGACATCGGCCCCGGCTCGCCGACCGGGGTGTGCTTCGGGTACGGGGCCAAGTTCCCGGCCAAGTACCAGAACGCCTTCTTCATCTGCGACTGGAGCTACGGCAAGCTGTACGCCGTTCACCTGACGCCGAACGGCAGCGTGATGAAGGGCACGGCCGAGGAGTTCGTCGCCGGCACCCCGCTGCCGCTGACCGACATCGTGGTGAGCGAGAAGGACGGGGCCATGTACTTCACCACCGGCGGGCGGCGGACCGGCAGCGGGCTGTACCGGGTGACGTACACCGGAAGCGAATCGACGGCGCAAGTCACCGGATTCGACGTGACTGAAAGACACCGGACGAAGCTCCCCCCGGGAGTGCTCAATCAACTTCACCGCCCCATGCAAGAGGTCGGGCGCGAGGCCGGCGACCAGATTGATGGGTTACTGGAGTACATGGCCCTGGAGGACCGCTTCCTCCGCTTCTCCGCCCGCGTCGCGCTGGAACACCAGGACCCGAAGCTGTGGGCCGAAAAAGCCCTCACCGAGCGGGACACGACGGCCCGGATTACCGCTCTCCTGGCCCTCACCCGCGTGTCGGCGTCCTGCCCGCAGCACGACCCGAAGCGGGCGAAGGCCGGCGACCCGGCGCTCGGGGCCAAAATCCTCGACGCCCTCGGCAAGATCGACTTCGCCAAGCTGAGTGTCGAGCAGCGGCTGGAACTGATCCGCGTGTACCACGTCTTCTTCAACCGCTTCGGCCCGCCGACGGCCGACCAGCGGACGGCGTGGCTGGCGAAGTTCGAGCCGGCGTTCCCGACCGGCCAGCGGTTCGTGGACGGCGAACTGTGCCAGGTGTTCGTGTACCTGCAAGGGCCGAAGACGGCCGCGAAGACGGTGAAGCTGCTGGTCGAGGCGCCGACGCAGGAGGAACAGATGGAGTACGCCCGCGCCCTCCGCATGTTGAAGGACGGGTGGACGCCGGAGCTGCGGAAGGCGTACTTCGAGTGGTTCGTGAAGGCCCAGACGTACAAGGGCGGGAACAGCTTCGCCAAGTTCGTGCTGATGATGAAGGCGGACGCCGAGAAGACGCTGACGCCGGAGGAGAAGGCGACGCTCCAGCCGGTGTTGGACGCCAAACCGACCGCGGCGACGACGGCGGCCAAGCCGCGGCCGTTCGTCAAAAAGCACACCATGGACGCGCTGCTGCCGGTGATCGAGAAGGGGCTGGCGGCCGGCGGGCGGGACTACGACAAGGGGCGGAAGCTGTTCGCCGCCACCAACTGCTTCGGCTGCCACCGCTTCGACAACGAGGGCGGCAGCGCCGGCCCGGACCTGAGCGGGCTGGCCGGCCGGTTCGGGGTGAAGGACCTGCTGGACAGCACCCTGAACCCGAGCAAGGAGGTGTCCGACCAGTACCAGGCGGTGGAGATCGACACGCTGGACGGGAAGAAGGTGGTCGGGCGGATCGTCAACCTGAATGGGGACGGGATGAGTGTGATGACGAACATGCTCGACCCGAACGGGCAGGTGCGGGTGGCGCAGAAGGACATCGACCGGGTGAAGCCGTCCAAGCTGTCGATGATGCCGGAGGGCCTGCTGGACACGCTGACGGACGACGAGGCGATCGACCTGATGGCGTACCTGCTGTCGATGGGCAAGCGGGACCACCCGGCGTTCAAGAAGTGACGGGTTTCGGCGAGCCGGGTTCGTGGCGAGCCGGGAGCGTGAGCGACCGGAGTTTTTGAATCCTCCGGTCGCTCACGCTCCCGGCTCGCCGAAAGCCCGCTTCACCACCCCTTCGCCCCCTCGTGCCGCAGCAGCCACTCCTTCCGCCACAGCCCGCCGCCGTACCCGCCGAGCGTGCCGCCGGCGGCGATCACCCGGTGGCACGGTACGACGATGCAGATGTGGTTCTTCCCGTTCGCCGACCCGACCGCCCGCGCCGCCGTCGGCTGGCCGACCCGCACCGCCAGCTCGGCGTAGCTGATCGTCTCCCCGAACGGGATAGCGGTCAGTTCCGCCCACACCTTCTGCTGGAACGCCGTGCCCGGCTGCTGCATGGGCAGGTCGAACTCCCGCAGCTCGCCGGCCAGGTACGCCCGCAGTTGGGCGACGGCCTCTTTCAGCGGGGCCGGGTCGCGGACGGCGTCGATTTTCGGGGCGTCGCCCAGGTACAGGCCGGTGAGGAATTCGCCGTCCGAGGTGAGCCGGATGTCGCCGAGCGGGGAGGCGACGGTGTGGGCGTAAGTGCGGGTGAGGGTGGCGGGCACGACGGGCCTCCGGGGAAGTGTACGGGCTTATACACTACGGACAGGAACGGGTCAAGCGATTTGCCCCCTCTTCGCCGCGACCTCCGGGAGCGGTGACCGCCTGGCCGCTCCCGGAGGTCGCGGCGAAGACCGGCACGCGGCATTTCCGGATTTTTCGTCACCCCCCACTGGCGGGCCGGCCGGTTTCTGCTTAAATACCGATTCCCATTCGGCCCCCCTTTCGGGGCCGGTGGCGGTCCGCACGGGTGCGACGAGGTCCGGAATGCCGACGATCAACCAACTGGTGAAGAAGCCGCGGTCGCCGCAGCGGAGCAAGCCGAAGCACCCGGCCATGCAGGGCTGCCCGCAGAAGCGGGGGGTGTGCACGGTGGTCAAGACGATGACCCCGAAGAAGCCGAACTCGGCCCTGCGGAAGGTGGCACGGGTGCGGCTGAGCAACGGCATCGAGGTGACGGCGTACATCGGCGGGGAGGGGCACAACCTGCAAGAACACAGCATCGTGCTGGTGCGGGGCGGCCGCGTCCGCGACCTGCCGGGGGTGCGGTACCACATCGTCCGCGGGGTGCTCGACTGCCAGGGGGTGGCCGACCGCAAGCAGGCCCGGTCGAAATACGGGTCGAAGAAGGAAGGCAAGTAAGAAATCGTCAGGTCGTCAAGTCTTCAAGTCGTCAAGTCTGAAGACTTCCCCCGCCCCGGACTGCTGCGGGCGGGCGGCGTGACCTGACCCCAACCCGACCTGATGACTTGACGACCTGATGACTTGAGGACTTCTGTGGCGACCAAGACCCGCACCGCCAGCTACACGAAGATGGCACCGGACGTCCGGTTCAACTCGCTGCTGGTGACCAAGTTCATCAACTGCCTGATGCACGACGGGAAGAAGGCGACCGCCACCCGCGTGTTCTACGACGCCATGGATCTGGTGCAGAAGCGGCTGCCGGACGTGCCGCCGCTCCAGGTGTTCACCGACGCCATCACCAACATCAAGCCGGCCCTCGAAGTGCGGAGCCGGCGGGTGGGCGGGGCGAACTACCAGGTGCCGATGCAGGTGAAGCCGCTGCGGCAGCAGTCGCTGGCCATCCGCTGGCTGCTGGCCGCCGTCCGCGGCAAGTCCGGCCGGCCGATGTTCCAGAAGCTGGCCGACGAGCTGATCGCCGCCTCCCGCCGCGAGGGCGAGGCCATGGCCAAGCGGGAACAAACCGTGAAGATGGCCGAGGCGAACAAGGCGTTCAGCCACTTCGCGTGGTGATTCTTTCGGCGTAACATTAGCCACAGAGGGCACAGAGGGCACAGAGCAGAACGAAACAGAGCAGGATCATCTTCTCCTCTGTTTCATTCTGCTCTGTGCCCTCTGTGCCCTCTGTGGCTAACTAATTTCTCCGGTGCTGCCATGGCCGCCAAATCCGACGCCGTTGACCTGACCCGGTTCCGCAACCTGGGCGTCATCGCGCACATCGACGCCGGCAAGACCACCACCACCGAACACCTGCTGTTCTACGCCGGGGTGAAGCACAAGCTGGGCGGGGTGGACACCGGCAACACCGAAACGGACTACGACCCGGAGGAGCAGGAACGCGGCATCACCATCTACTCGGCGTGCATCCCGTTCGAGTGGCGGGGGTACACGGTCAACCTGATCGACACGCCGGGGCACGTCGATTTCACCGCCGAGGTGGAACGTAGCCTGCGGGTGCTGGACGGCGCCGTGTGTGTGTTCGACGGGCAGAAGGGCGTCGAGGCGCAGAGCGAGACGGTGTGGAAGCAGGCGAACAAGTACCGCGTGCCGCGGATCGTGTTCGTGAACAAGATGGACGTGGTCGGGGCCAACTTCGCCCGCACCCTCAAGACCGTCCACGACCGGCTGACGCCGGACTTCGCCCACGACGGCCGGCCGGTGCCGATCGCCATCCCCATCGGCGCCGGGTCGGTGAAGGACAGCCCGAAGCCGTTCGCCGGGGTGATCGACCTGATCGAGCAGAAGGCGTACTACTTCGACCCGGCCGACCTGGGCAAGACGGTGCGGGTGGAAGCGATCCCGGATGAGGAGGCCGACACGGCGGCCGAGTACCGCGAGCAGATGTTCGACGCCCTGACCCAGCACGACGACAAGGACCTGATCACGTCGGCGGTGCTGGACGGGCAGGAGCCGGACATCCAGAAGGTGCGGCAGCTCATCCGCGAGCAGACGCTCGCCCGCACCATCTACCCGGTGCTGTGCGGGTCCGGCCGTGAACACATCGGCATCCAGCCGCTCCTCGACGCGGTCACGTATTACCTGCCGTCCCCGCTCGACCGCCCGCCGGTGACGGGCACCAACCCGAAGCACCCGAACAAGGAGGAGAGGCGGAAGCCGGACCCGAAGGAGCCGTTCTGCGGGCTGGTGTTCAAGGCGGCGTGGCACCCGAGCGGGCACCGCTTCTTCATCCGCGTGTACAGCGGGGTGCTGAAGCCGAACTACCGGGCGTACAACACCGGCAAGGACGTGAAGGAGAACATCGCCAAGCTGTTCCACGTGCACGCCGACCCGAACCGCGGGCTGGAGGAGGTGGAGACCGCCCCGGCGGGCGACATCGTGGCGGTGGTCGGGCTGAAAGAGTCCGTCACCGGCGACACCCTGTGCGACACCCAGCACCCGATCCTGTTGGAGGCGATCAGCTTCGCCGAGGCGGTGGTGAGCCAGTCCATCGAGCCGGAGAGCGGGAACGACAAGGACAAGCTGGCGAACGCCCTGACCATGCTCCAGTTGGAAGACCCGACGTTCGTGGTGAAGGAGAGCAAGGACACCGGGCAGACGCTGATGAACGGCATGGGCACCCTGCACCTGGAGGTGAAGAAGCACCGGCTGGAGCGGGACTTCAAGCTGCGGGTGCGGGTGGGCCAGCCGCGGGTGAGCTACCGCGAGAAGCTGAAGGCCGGCAAGGCGGTGGAGGTGACGGTCGAGCGGCTGGGGGACAAGCCGGCGTTCGCCCAACTGCGGGTGTCGTTCACCAACTTCCCGACCGAGCGGCCGGTGACGGTGCGGAACGGGCTGACCGGGGAGGCGTTGCCGAACCTGTTCGCCGCCGCCGCCGAGCGGGGGCTGATGGACGCCTGCCAGACGGGCGAGTTCGGCTACCCGATGATGCACCTGCAAGCGACCATCACCGACGCCCGGTTCGACCAGCAGTTGAGCAGCGAGGACGCGTTCGTGGTGGCCGCCGCCCGCGCCTTCCGCCAGGCGTGCGAGGACAACCTGAACCTGATGCAGCCGGTGATGAAGGTGACGGTGACGACGCCGAGCGAGTTCCTCGGCAACGTCACCGGCGACCTGGCCAAGCGGGGCGGGCAGATCGAGGAGACGAAGGGGGACGCCACCGCCGAGATCGTGGCGAAGGTGCCGCTGGAGAAGCTGTTCACCTACGCGAACGAGGTGCGGAGCCTGAGCCAGGGGCGGGCGGCGGCGGTGATGGAGCCGTTCAGTTACGAGGTCGCCCCGCCGGACGTGGTGAAGCGGGTGCGGGGGGACTGATGCACATCGATCACCTCGCCATCTGGACGCCGGACCCGGACCGGCTGGTGGCATTCTACGCCCGGCACTTCGCCGCCACCGCCGGGCCGAGGTACACCAACCCCCGCACCGGGTTCGAGTCGTACTTCCTGAGCTTCGAAAGCGGGCCGCGGCTGGAGGTGATGCGATCCCCGGCCGTCGCCGCCGGCCCGGACGGCCCGCGGTTCGGGTACGCCCACCTCGCCGTGTCGGTCGGGTCGGAAGATGCGGTGGACCGGCTGACCGAGCGGCTGCGGGCGGCCGGGGTGCCGGTGCTAGACGGCCCGCGGCGGACCGGCGACGGGTACTACGAGAGCGTGGTCGCCGACCCGGACGGCAACCGCGTCGAGGTCACCGTCTGACGCCCTCAAAGGGTCGATCCTGTTCGCCGACGCCGACCCGTTCTGGAAGCCGCCGACGGTGTATGATGTGTTGAGTGTGGTCGGGCTGGTGGTCGGCATCGCTTCGGTCTGGTACGCCTGGCATTTGGCTCGGAGGCAGCTACGGGCCGACTTCCGCAAGGCAGCCGATGAGGCCGTAGACCGGGTGGTGCAACTGGTTCTGGGCGGCGACCAGTCCGACGCGGTTCGCTTCCTGCGAGAGGCGGATCGGGCGTTGAACGAAAAAGACTGGGAGAAAGGGGAGTTGCGGTTGGCAGATGCCGCGTCGGCGATCGCCCGGATTTCGTCGAACGTGCGGCTGACCGCCGACGAGCGGAAGGCGCTGACCGACGGGCTTGCCGAGATCAACGGCCTTCTCATCCGCACCCGTGAACACTCGCGCTCCACCAAGAACCGTGGGCACATGCCGCCCGAACTGTTGGTCAAACTGGTGAATCTGGTGAGCGAGTTGGAGCGACTACGGGGGCGACTGATGAGCGGCGTTCAACACCGTCCCAAGGCGGAGGATGGCAATGGATAACGAGTTCGCGGAGGTCATCGACCGGCTCGTCGCCCAAACCCGCGCCGGCAAGGTGCAGTGGGAGGACCTGTCCAGCCTGTCCGGGGGCGACGAGTTCCGGGTCAATTTCGGTGACGCCGTTGTCGAAGTTCGGCAAGGAGAGCGGATCGAGCGGACCGACGAGGAGAAGCAGTACGTCGAGTACATCCGAGTCCAGATCCTGAACGACCGGGGGTTCGTGGTGGCCAAGTCCGAGCAAGATGTCGGACACCCGTTCCATGGCAAACTCTCCGAACTGCTGGAGGCCGCCCGCGCCAGCGGCCGCCGCCGCCGGGCGGTGTTTGACCGGCTGCTCACCACCCTCAGCAAGTGACCCCCGATGCCCACCGTCCCGGCCCGCAAGCGGATCGCCCTGGTGGCGCACGACGCCAAGAAGGCCGAGCTGCTGGAGTGGGCGACCAGCCACCAGACGGCCCTCGGCCGGCACGACCTGTACGCCACCGGCACCACCGGCGGGCTGCTGGCGGACAAACTCGGGCTGAGCGTCACCCGGTTCCTGAGCGGGCCGCTGGGCGGCGACTTGCAGATCGGCGCCGCCATCGCCGAGGGGCGGATCGACCTGCTCATCTTCTTCTGGGACCCGCTCGCCGCCCAGCCGCACGACCCGGACGTGAAGGCGCTGTTGCGGATGGCGGTGGTGTGGAACATCCCGGTGGCGAACAACCGCGCCACCGCCGACTACCTCATGTCCTCCCCGCTCATCTCGGCCGAGTACCCGAAGTAGCCGATAGGTCTTCTCTTCGTGGCACCGGCGGCCCGCCGGTGTTTCCCTTTCTTCCGTGGCACCGGCGGCCCGCCGGTGGTGAGAGTTCACCAGCGGGCCGCGGGTGCCACGAAAGACGGTCATGTGCCCCGCGGCAGGAACAGCCGGGCGAGTGGGACGCCGGCCAGAATGGTGCCCAGGCTGAGCAGGGCGGCCGTCCGCTTGTCCGCGTCGATCACCTGGGACGCCACCGTCCAGATGATGAGGGTGAGGTACAGCAGCGGCGGGAGCGGGTACAGCGGCATGCGGAACGCGGTCAGCACCTTCCGCCGGCGCAGCGGGAACACGCTCGCCACCACCAGCGCGGACACCGCCGCCAGCCCGACCGACGTGTAATCGAGCAACTTCTCGAACGACCCCACCCAGACGAACGCGGCCGCCAACGTGCCCTGGGCGAGGGTCGCCCACACCGGCACGCTCCGGGTGGGGTGCAGCCGGCCGGCGAACGCCGGGAACATGCCGTCGCGGGCCATGGCGAACGTCACCCGCGGGCCGGTCAGCACGTACGCGCTCACCGCCGCCACCAGGCTCAGCCCGATGACCGCGGCGAACACGTTCGCCGTCCCGCGGCCGAACAGCCGGGCCACCGCCGTCTCCGCCACCTTCTCCACCTCCGGGTCCTTCGCCAGGCGGGCGGCCATGTCCGCCGGGTCGAGGGCGTACACGTAGGCGGCGTTCACCAGCAGGTACAGGGCGGTGACCCCGAGGGTGCCGAACACCAGCGCCCGCGGCAGCAGCCGGGCTGGGTCGCGGATCTCGCCGGCGATGTACCCCGCCCCGTTCCACCCGGCGTACGAGTAGCTGACGAGGATCAGCCCGTTCGCCAGGGCCGGCCACTGCGAACTCGGCGGCCAGTGGCTGGCTGACAGGTGCCCCCAGTTCCCGTCGCCGAACAGGATGCCGCCCGCCCCGACCGCCAGCAGCACCCCCACCGTCACCACCGTCACCGCCACCTGGAACCGCCCGCTCTCCGTCTGGCCGAGGCAGTGGGCGAGGGTGACGGCGGCGATGAGCAGCGTCGCCCCGGCCGGCACCACCCAGCCGGGCAGGTTGAACGGGCCGGTCAGGTGCGTCGCCGCGGTGATGGCGATCACCGCCGTCGGCCCGCAGAAGCCGACCACGAACGTGGCCCAGCCGGCCACGAACCCGGCCCCGCGGCCGAACCCCTCGCGGACGAAGATGTAGTCCCCGCCGGCGTGCGGCAGGGCGGTGGCCAGCTCGGCGATGGTGAGCGCGCCGCACAGGGCCATCAGCCCGCCGACCGCCCACAGGGCGAGCACGGCGGCCGGGTTGCCGGTGGCCTGGAGGGTGTACCCGGAGGTGGTGAGGACGCCCGCCCCGATCATGCTGGCGGCCACCACGAACAGGCCGGTCCAGAAGCCGAACCGCCGGGGCGGGGGTGGGGCGGACATGACGACCACCGGGGCGAGCCGTGTTGGGACGGGATCACCGTATCAGGTCGGCGGCCGGCGGGCAGGCCGTCACCGCACCCCGAGCGTCTGTTCGATCTGCTCCAGCGGCACGCCCTTCGTTTCGGGCACCATCGTCGCCACCCACACCAGTTGCAGCACCATCATGCCGGCGAAGAAGGCGAACACCACACCCGGGGGGAACGCCGCGATCATGGCCGGGAAGAAGGTGGCCAGCAGAGCGGCGAAGATCCAGTGGGTGAAGCTGCCCAGCGCCTGCCCGGTCGCCCGGTGCTGGTTCGGGAAGATCTCGGAGATGAACACCCAGATGACCGCCCCCTGCCCGATGGCGTGGGCGGCGATGAACGCGAAGATGCACGCCGGCACGATGCTGTAGGTCTCGGTGAAGAACGCCCACGCGCACAGGCCGAGCGACAGGATGTACCGACCGAGCCGATGTACAGCAGCGTCCGCCGGCCGAGCCGGTCGATCAACGCCAGCCCGACGAACGTGAAGATCAGGTTCGTCACGCCGATGCCCACCGACTGCAACAGCGCCGCCTGGTTGCTCAGCCCCGTGAGTTCGAAGATCCGCGGGGCGAAGTACAGGATGGCGTTGATGCCGGAGAGCTGGTTGAAGAACGCGATCAGGAACGCCAGCAGGATGGGCGTCTTCAGCCGCCGGGTGAAGAACCCGCTCAGCCCGCCGGTCGTTTCGCCCCGCGAGCCGGCCTCGATCTCCGCCGCCAGCGCGTCGATCTCGGCATCACTCATGGTCGGGTTGATCCGCCGCAGCGTGTCGATGCCCCGCCCGCGGTCGCCGCGGCGGAGCAGCCACCGCGGGCTTTCCGGCAGGCCGAACGCCATCAGCGTGTACACGAGCGACGGCACCGCCACCACGCCCAGCATCCACCGCCAGGCGTCCTGCGTCACCACCCGCTCGACCAGCCAGTTGGAGGCGAACGCCACCAGGATGCCGAACACGATGTTGAACTGGAACATGCCGGTCATCCACCCGCGGCTCTTCGGCGGGGCGATCTCCGAGATGTACAGCGGGGCGGCGACGGTGGACACGCCGATGGCGATGCCGCCGATGAACCGGGCGATCATCAGGTGCCACACGTCCGGGGCGACCCCGCACCACACGGCCGAGACGAGGTACAGCACACCGAGGGTGAGGAGGGTGTTCTTCCGCCCGAAGCGGTCCGTCGGCCACCCGCCCACCAGCGAGCCGAGGACGGTGCCCCACAGGGCGGAGCCGATGGCCAGCCCGTGGGTGGCCTTGTCCAGGTTCCACAACTTCTCGATCGTCTGCTCCGCGCCGGAGATGACCACCGTGTCGAACCCGAACAGGAACCCGGCCAGGGCGGAGGTGAGCGCCCAGTAGAACAGGCGAGGGGTCATGGGCGACTCGGGGGAGGGAGAGTTGGCGAGCCGGGAGCGTGAGCGACCGGAGCATTT
>JALHQU010000227.1 GCA_022841795.1 Fimbriiglobus sp. | reverse complement strand
CCCGCGCGGCCCCGCCCGCGCGCCCCCCCCCCCCGCCCGCCGCCCCCCGCCCCCCCCCCCCCCCCCCCCCCCCCCCCCCCCCCCCCCCCCCCGGAAAAGAACCCCCTCCCGCGCTCGACTGCGTCGAGCTTGCCCTCCCCCTGACAGGGGGAGGGGTTTCCAAACACCCTCTGACGCCGGCGGCTCAGGATCGGACCGACGGAGCGGCAATCGCACCCGACCACACTCAGTTACCCACAGCCACCACACACGACTTTTTCGAGGGCACGGCGATGATCCCGATCTGCAAGCACTGCCAGAAGAGCAAGGTGAACCGGCCGCGGGGCCTGTGCTGGAGCTGCTACTACACCCCCGGCGTGAAGGACATGTACCCGAGCACCAGCAAGTACGCCCGCCGCGGGGAGGGCAACTTCACCGGCAACGCGCCGGTCGCCCCGACGCCGACCACCGCCGCCCCCGGCACGATCGAGAAGCTGATGGTGCTGGCCGAGCGGGCGCGGAACCGGCAGGCGCTGTGGCACCCGCTCGACGCCCAGTACGACGGCGACCCCCGCCCGCTGGCCGCGGCCGGGTACGAGCGGGCGATGGCGGGGTAATCGGTCGGCGAGCCGGGAGCATACCTGGCGAGCCGGGAGCGTGAGCGACCGGAGGTATTGAATCCTCCGGTCGCTCACGCTCCCGGCTCGCCATCAGACACTTTGTGCAGATGAATCGGTGCGGAATCCGTATCGTGTGGCGGAACCCACTCGGGGAAGCTCACGATGTGGCGGGTCGTCATCCACCCGGACGCGCTCGGCGGCCTCCGCGCTCACCCGATCCACCCGCTCGACCGGGTCACGCTGCGGGACCGCCTACGCGGGTTGCGGAAACGACTGCTCGAAACGCGAGGACGACCGCCGGACACCGCCCCCGCGGACCACATCGTGCCGGGGTGCGTGCGGTTCGTGTACGACCGGCTCGACTGCCTGTACACGGTTCACACCGAGACCCGCCGCAGTTGGAAGTGATTCTGGCGACGGCGGACTGTGACCGTCATCAACGTCATTTACCTGCGCCTGCTGTAGCGTCCAGCCGACGGATGAACTCCTCCACCGGGATCGACTCCTGCGGGTTGGCCGCCCGCCGCCGCAGCTCCGTGACCTCCTCGGCCGACAACCGCGGAAACGGCAGGACGGCAGCGGCGTTCACCTCCGGCGCCAGATACCCGACCGTCCGTGTGGCGGCGTCCTGCACCGCCACCGGCGCGTTGCCGCTGTCGGCGAGCGCCCGCTCGACCAACTCGGCCAGGGCGTGGGACCGCTCCTCGGGCGTACTCGTCCGGATCAGGTCGAGCAGTTGCGACACGGCGGCGTCTCCCGCGTGGGGTGATGACCTTATTCTAATCGACAACCGCGGCGGGTACACAACGTGGACTCCGTTTGTCCGGTTGTGCCGATCGTTTCGAATGTGCTGTTGAGCGCCCCGCCGGGCGGCGGCCCAAGTTCGGCCGGCGGCCGCGTCCTATTCGCCGTGCTGTGCGGCGGGTTCTGAAAATGACGGCGGCGCTTGACCGGGATGCCGAACACGACCCAAATCCCGCCGCTTCACCCGCTCCGGGTTCGTTTCGTGGCGTAGGGTTGTCGAAGTTCTTGCCAAGACGGGCGCACACCGGAGGGAAACGACCATGTTGGTCCTCAGCCGCAAACTCGGAGAGAAGATCTACATCGGCGACAACATCTGCATCACCGTGGTGGACATCGACCGCGGGAAGATCCGCCTGGGCATCGAGGCCCCGCGGGACGTCGCCATCTACCGCCAGGAACTGCTCCCCCTCGCCCAGCAGCAGGAGCTGGCCAAGGTGCACCAGAAGATCTCCAGCGCGTCCTGACGCGCACCCCCTTCCCCGCGGCTCCCTCCGGCCGCGGTCCGGGCGCACGGGTCTGGGTATCCCAGACCCGTTTTTCATTTCCCCCGCCCGTCCCTGACCTACGCTTGCGGCACGCCTTCCCACCGCGAGCCGCGGTCATGCAGTCGGCCACCACCTACCTCGAATGGAAAGCCCAGGGTCACGCCGAGGGGGTGGCCGAGGGGATGATGCTGGGCCTACAGGAGGCCCGCCGGTCGGACCTGCTGAAGGTGCTCTACATCCGCTTCCCGGAGGTGTCCTACGACGTGACCGGGGCGGTCCGCGGGATGACCGAGCTGGACCAACTCGGGCGGTGGTTCGAGGCGGCGGTGGTGTCGCCCACCCTCGACCAGTTCAAGGCGATGGCCGCCGACGCCGACGCACGAGCCGAACAGAAGCGGCGGTGAGAGCACAGATGAGGCAGGATTCACCGCCGAGGGCACGAGAGGGCACATGAGGGAAGAGAGAATCAGGGTCTCAGAACATCCTCTTCCTGTCTTTCTCTCGTGCCCTCTTGTGCCCTCGGCGGTGAATCTCTTCCCGCCCCCGCTCACCGGCTGTCGTCCATCCGCCAGCGGCCGGCGTTGTGGAACACCTTCACCGGGTCGATCAGCTTCGCCGCGCTCGGGGTGGCCTCGGCGTCGAAGAACATCTTCAGGTTGACGCTGCTCACGATGTGCCGGTCCAGTTGCCACAGCGGGACGAACGGCACCGCCTCGTTGAACCGCACCGCCAGCTCCTGCGACAGCGGCTTCAGTTGCCCCTCCCAGTCGGAGTGCACCTTCACCTCGGCCAGCATCTGCCCGACCGCCTCGTCCGCCTTCGTCGGGTTGGTGGCCTTCACCAGGTAGTTGAGGAAGTTCCGCCCGCCGCGGCCGGCGGCGGACGGGTCGAGCATCCCGGCCAGGGCGTGCGAGAACAGCGGGCCGGGGTAGTCGTACGGCAGGTACGCCAGGTCGTACCGCGTCTCCTTCTCCACCCGCGTCCGCAGGTTCGGGGCGGTGACCCCCTCCAGCACGATCTCCACCGCCTTCCCGGCCGCCGCCTCGATCTGCGCCTTCATCATCTTGCACGCCCTCTCCGCGTCCGGGTCGTCGCTCGGGTACAGCAGGGTGAGGGTGCGGGCGGAGTCGGCGAGCGGGCGGAATTTGGCCCGCGCCAGGTCGATGTCGAACAGCGGGGCGGGGGCGCCGGTGAGCGGCTGCGGCTGCTGCCAGCAGCCGACCGGGTACGGGCCGGTGAGCGCCTTGTGGAACTCCTTCTTGCCCGCCCGGTACACCTCGTTCAGGATGGTCTCGCGGTCGATGGCGTGCAGCAGCCCCCGCCGCAGGTCCACGTTCTGCACCGCCGGCGAGGCGTGGTTGACGGCCAGCATGTGGACCCGCCGGTTGGTCGCGGCGGTGGTCACGGCCACCTTGCCGAGCGCCACGTACTTGTCCAGGTGGCGGGTGGGCACGTCGGTCATCAGGTGCAGGCGGTCGCCCCGCAGGTTGTTCGCCAGCTCGGTCAGGTCCTCCTCCTCCTTGTCCGCCCGCACCGTCGTGTTCACGAACCGGATCTCCTTGATCGCCGGCTGGCCGAGCTTGCCCGGCCGCCGCCAGTAGTTCGGGTTGGACACGAACGTGATGCCCGCCACCGGCTCCATCCCCGCGGCCGGCTTGAACTCCGGGTCCAACTTGTACGGGCCGGTGCCGAACGGGGCGCGGGCGAACGAGTCGCCGGCGGTGTCGTCATCGATGCCCTTGCTCTTGCCGGCCAGGTACTTGCCCGGCAGCACCTTGAACGTGAGCAGCTCCCGCAGGTCCGGGTACCCCTGCTTGAACCGCACGCGGAGGCGGTTCGGGTCGGTCGGGTCGAGGGCCGGGTCGGCCAGGAAGTCGGCCGCCTCGGCCGACGGCAGCGTCCGCTTCTCTTGCAGTAGCTTGATCGTCTGCACCACGTCCGCCGGGTCGCACGCACCGGAGTTCGGCCGGCCCCAGTCGGCGTTGCCCACCAGCGTCACCTCGCGGGACAGCGCGCCCACCTTCGGCTTGAGCGCGGCCAGGGCCGGGCGGAAGGTGGTGCCGAACGCCGGGTCCGGGTCCGGGGTGGCCTCCAGGATGCCCTCGAACAGCAGCTCGACGGCCATCAGCTCGCTGTCCTCGCGGGCGGTGGCCGGGCTCATCAGCCGCGGCATCCGCTTCACCCCCACCGTCAGGATGTTGTAGTTCGACCGCAGTTCCCGCTGGGCTTGCCGGAGTCCCTGCTGGTCCGGGTTCAGCGCCTCGGCGGCACTCAGCTTGATGCGGGCCTCGGTCGGGTTCGCCACGCGGAGCCGCTCCGCCTCGCCCAGCAGTTGCTGCGCCTTGTCGCTCAGCGTGGTCCGGATCTGCTTCGACTGCTCGTTCCCGGTGTTCGGGAACCGGCTGTCGAACTCGGACACCAGGTCGCGGGCCTTCTCCAGGTCGGCGAACTTGTCGGATTTCGCCAGCAGCACCCCCTCGTGCAGGCGGGCGGCCATGAGCACCTGCAGGATCTTCGGGCTGGTGCCGTACCGCTCGGCGAACTTGCCGACCAGCGCCCGCACCACGTCCCACTGCTTGGCTTCGACTGCGGACTGCACCAGCGTCAGCCGGGCGTCGGTCAGCCGGTCGGCGATGCCGGCCTTGAGCGGCTCCCAACTAGGCCCGCGGCGGCGGCCGCCGTCGGCCGCGGCCTCGTGGAAGGCGAGGGCGCCGGCCAGGGCCACCTCGATGGCGGCCAACTTCGCCCCCTTCGGCGGGGCGGACGAGTCGTCGAGCTTCAGCAGCCGGTCCGTTTCGGCCAGCACCAACTGCTCGAAGTGCGTCACCGACCGCACGTCCTTTGGGCTGACCGCCTGCACCTCGCCGGTCTTGTTGCTCGCGTCCAGGGCGGCGACGCCGAACCCGTCGGCCGGGTACTTGTCCTTGCCCCACACCAGCGGCAGCGGCAGCACCCGCAGGGCCTTGCTCTCCAGCCCGATGCGGTCGCACGCCACGCTCAGATCACTCAGGTACTTCTTCAGGACGGGGTGGGTGGCGGCGTTGGCGGCGCGGGCCACGTCCTGGAGCACGTTCGCCCCGCCGGTCGGGGTGTCGTCCTCCAGCACCACGATCTTCTTCGCCGGCTTCTTCGGGTTGGCCTCCTCCTGCTCGTCGGCGGCGAACCCGACGCCCAGGGCGAGGGCGAACAGCGGGACGGCGAGGGTGAGCACACGCCAGGTGAAGCGGGGGTGGGTCATCGGGGAAATCTCGGACGCGCGGAACCGGACGCGGGACGGCGTGTTGATAATAGCATATCACCCCCGCCGGCCGGAATCGGGTTCCGGCACCGGGGGCGTGTGCCGGCTGCCCCTAACCTCGGAGACTCTCCATGCGCAAGTTCGTGCTGTCCGCGTTCGCCGTCGCCCTGACCACCGCCCTCGCCCTGGCCGGCGAGGTGAACTTCGTGGCCTACGACAAGGAGAAGAAGGAGCTGAAGGTGAAGGAAGGGGACAAGGAGAAGACGTACAAGCTCGGCGACAAGGTGGCGTTCAAGAACGGGGACAAGGACGTGAAGGACAAGAGCAAGGCGATGGAGCGGTTCGAGAAGATGAAGACCGGCGCCAAGTTCGAGCTGACCGCCGACAAGGACGAGGTGACGGAGATCAAGTTCGCCGCGCCGAAGAAGGACAAGTAAGCAGGGGAACCGAAGAGTGGAACCACGAATCCCACGAATCGGACGAATGAAAGCCGGGCAGGAGACACCCCCGAGTCCGGGGCCGATCGATCCGCTGTTCTGGCTCTTTTCTGATTCGTGAGATTCGTTTGATTCGTGGTTCCAACCCGTTTGAACCTCGGCCTCCGCCGGGGTTTTCTCATTTCTCGGCCGGCGCGAAAAATCCGGCCCGTCGCCCAGATTCGCCGCTAGACATCGCGTGCCGGGCGCGGTGTAATCTGCCCAAACCGTCCGGCCCCGTGCCGGAGGTTCCGACACCCGGCCCGTCCGCCGGATCGGATCACACGGGCGAGCGTTACCCCACGGCGGTGGAAATCGGTCCGGGTAGGCCGGTTCCACCCGCCACGCTCTGCTCGCGGTCCAAGGAGGTTTTGCCCATGCGGAAGATGCTGGCGACACTGGTCGCCTTGGTGGCGGCCGCGACGGCGCAGGCGGGGTTCGTCAACTACTCGAACACCCTGACCGGCGCCAGCCCGACGTTCAACCGCCCGCTGTCGGGCACCCCGCCGACCGGCCTGAGCGGGGTCGGCACCAGCGTGTTCTACCACCTCCAGCCGTTCTACGTAACGGCGTCGGGCCTGTACTCGATGGAGACGATCGCGGCCAGCCTGACCGGCACCAGCGACGACACCTTCCTCGCCCTGTACCAGGGGGCGTTCAACCCGCTCAGCCCGCTGACCAACGCCCTGTCAGCGGACGACGACGGCGGGGCCGGCTTCCTGTCGCTGATCGGCAGCCGCCCGCTGACCGCCGGCACCCAGTACTGGCTGGTGACGACCACGTTCGCCAACGGCCAGACCGGGTCGTTCACCACGCAGATCCGCTCCGAGCCGATCACCGGCGCCGGCAACCCGGTACTCGGCCTGCTGGCGGTGCCGGAGCCGCTGAGCGTGGCGGTGTTCGGCGGGGTGCTGGCGGCCGGCGGGCTGGCCGCCCGGCGGCGGGTGAAGGCGACCGCGTGATTCGCCCGGCGAGCCGGGAGCGTGAGCGACCGGAGCAAATCACCTCCGGTCGCTCACGCTCCCGGCTCGCCACAGAACACCCACGAACCCCGGCCCGGCGGCCGGGGTTCTTTGCGTTCAGCGGCGACCGGCGATAAGATAAGGGCAGGGAAGAGAGGATCCGCCGTGTCCGATGTCATCACCATCGACCTGCCTGACACCATTTGGCACCCCCGCGAGACGAACCCGCTTGCGGACGAGGAGCGGGCGTTCGCCCGACTATTGCCCGAGTTGCTGCGAACGCATCCGGAGCAGTTCGTGGCGGTCTATCAGGGGGGGTGATCGCCAGCGGGGCGGATCGGGTCGGGACGGCGAAGCAGGCCTACGCCCTCGTCGGGTATGTCCCCGTCCTCGTCCGCCGGGTGTCCACCGTTCCCCCCGCCCCGGTGGTGCTGCCGTCCGTCTGGCGGTCCCCCCTGGCGTAACCGTCGTGATGTTCCGCTACCCGTACCGACCCGTCACGCTCAACAGCCCGCCGGCCCCGCTGGCGTTGTTGAACGTGGCGGCCATCGGGAGCGACGACTGGGCCACCGACATCCCGGCGCTGATCGACAGCGGGGCTGACATCACCGTCCTGCCGGATCAAGTTGTCGCCCAACTCGGGTTGATCCCGGTGGAACACCTGCCGGCGACCGGGTCCGACGGGCACACCACCCAACGGCCGGTGTTCACGGTGCGGTTGGTCGCCCGCGATTTCCCGCCCGTGGAGATCGAGGTGATGGGTGGCGTGGCCGAGCGGTACGCCATCCTCGGCCGCGACATGTTGAACCGATTCAAGGTCGTGCTGGACGGGCCGAATCAGCGGGTCGAGATCAGCGACTAGCGCACCAGCCCTCCCCGCCCGCCCGGTCGGGGTTCTGCCATTTCTGCCGGTCGTGCGGCCGGCGGTTTCGCCTTGCCGCCGCCGCAACTCGCACCTAGTTAAGCTGTTCTCCGTGCGTATTCCGCTCCGGGCCGAACCCCGATTCCGGTCTCGCCCTCGTTGCCGATGCGGCCCGGCCGACCCGTGCAGTAACCCCCTCGGACGTTCACCGCCATGAACTCCAGCGACACCCCCGACTCCACCACCGCCACCCTGCCCGAACCGGCGACCGCCGACCCGACCCCGGTGGAGACCCCGCCGGCGGACCCGCCCGCGGCCGAAGCCCCGCCGGTGGTCGAGCCGACGCCGGCGCCCGCGGTCGCGGTGCTGCCGCCGCAGCCGGTGCCGGAGGTGCCGCCCGCCCCGCAGCCGCACGAGCTGGCCCGCATCGCGCAAGACTTCCAGATCCGCCGGGTGCAGGTCGAGGCGGTGGTCGAACTGCTGGACGCGCAGAACACGGTGCCGTTCATCACCCGCTACCGCAAGGAGAAGACGGGCGGGCTGGACGAGGAGCAGATCCGCCGCATCCAGCTGCGGGTGTCCGCCCTGCGGGCGCTGGCCGAGCGGAAGCAGACCATCCTGCGGAGCATCGCCGGCCAGGGCCGGCTGACCGACCCGCTGCTCGACGCCGTCCTGCGGGCGGACCACATCAAGCGGCTGGAAGACCTGTACCTGCCGTACAAGCCGAAGAAGAAGACGCTGGCGTCGGAAGCCCGGGACAAGGGGCTGGAGCCGGCCGCGCTCGCCATCTGGAACCGGGACGAGGCCGTCGCCAACCTGCCCGAGGTGCTGGCCGGGCTGGTGAACCCGGACAAGGGGCTGAACACGGCCGACGACGCGGTCGCCGGCGTGCGGCACATCCTGGCCGAGCTGATCGCCGAGAACGCGGACGTGCGGGGGGTGCTGCGGCTGTTCTTCCGCGACACCGCCCTGATGGTGACGAACAAAGCCGACGGGGTGCCGGACGGCAAGGGGCAGGAGTTCCGCGACTACTTCGACTTCAAGGAGCCGGTGCGGATGATGCCGCCGCACCGCATCCTGGCGGTGAACCGCGGGGAGCACGAGAAGATCTTGAAGGGGCGGACCGAGTGCGACGCCCAGCGGGCCAAGCACATCGCGTTCGACCACCTGCCGCTGCTCGACCACCCGCACAAAGAGTTCATCATCCCGGCCATGGAGGACGCGGTCGATCGGCTTCTGCTGCCCAGCCTGGAGCGCGAAATCCGCCGGGAGATGACCGAGTTCGCCCAGGACCACGGGGTCGATATTTTCGCCCGCAACCTGCGGAGCCTGCTGCTGAAGGCGCCGCTCGGCGGGGTGCGGATTCTGGCCCTCGACCCCGGCATGAGAACCGGGTGCAAGGTGGCCGTGCTGGACGAGACCGGCAACCTGCTCGAAGACGCGGTGGTGTACCCGCACCCGCCGCAGAAGGACGTGGCCGGGGCGAAGCGGAAGCTGGAGCAGCTCATCCGCAAGCACCAGACGGACGTGGTGGCCATCGGCAACGGCACCGGCTGCCGGGAGACCGAGCAACTGGTGTCCGACCTGATCGCCGAGTTCGTGGACCGGAAGGTGAACCCGCGGCCGGCGGCGTCGCCCATCCCGCAGGTGGTGACGGAGACGCCGACCGTGTCCGCCGCGGTGGAACCGGCCGCCCCGGTGGTCGAGCAGCCGCCGCCGCTCCCGGCCGAAGCCGCCGTGACCACGGTGGCCGCTTCGGTGCTGGGCCAAGCCGAGACGGTGGCGACGATGGCGACCGCGGGTGAATCGGCGTCGGCCGACACCGCCGTCGCCCCGACCGCCGTGCCGGAAGCCGCCCCGACTCCCGCCACCCCGCCGCCGCTGCCGGTGGAAGTCATCAACCTGGACGGCCTGCCCGAGCCGCCGCCCGACCTGGCGTATGTGATCGTGAACGAGGCCGGGGCGTCCGACTACTCGGCCTCGCCCATCGCCAAGGAGGAGTTCCCGACCCTGGACGCCACCGTCCGCGGCACGGTCAGCATCGGCCGCCGGCTGCAAGACCCGCTGGCCGAGCTGGTGAAGGTGGACCCGCAGCACGTCGGCGTCGGCCTGTACCAGCACGACATGCGGCCGAAGTACCTGAAGGAGTCGTTGGAGGTGGTGATCGAGTCGTGCGTGAACGCCGTCGGGGTGGACCTGAACACGGCCAGCGTGCCGCTGCTCAAACACGTGTCCGGGCTGAACCAGCTGGCCGCCCGCGAGATCGTCGAGCACCGCAAGAAGAACGGGCCGTTCACCAGCCGCGAGCAGTTGAAGGGCGTGCCGCAGGTGGGCGACGCCCGGTTCACCCAGAGCGCCGGGTTCCTGAAGATCCGCGACGCCGCCGACCCGCTGGACAACACCTGGGTCCACCCGGAGAGCTACCACATCGCCCGGCAGGTGCTGGCCGACATGGGGCACACCCCGGCCGACCTGACCGACCGGGCGAAGCTGGCCGAGATCCGCGAGAAGCTGAAGACGCAGAACCCGGAAGCCATCGCCAACATCCACAAGGTGGGCGGGGTGACGGTGCGGGACATCTTCGACGCCCTCGCCCGCCCCGGCCGGGACGTGCGGGAGGACCGCCCGCCGCCCATCTTCCGCAAGGGGGTGCTGAACCTCGAAGACCTGAAACCGGGGATGGAGCTGAAGGGCGAAATCCTGAACGTGGTGGACTTCGGCGCGTTCGTGGACGTGGGGCTGAAGGACAGCGGGCTGATCCACATCAGCCAGATGGCGAACAGGTTCATCAAGAGCCCCTACGACCTGGTGAACGTGGGCGACGTGGTGAGCGTGTGGGTGAACAGCGTGGACCCGGACCGGCGGAGGGTGTCGCTGAGCATGATCCCGCCCGGCCAGGAGCGGACGTTCGAGCGCCGCGGCCCCGGCGACCGCCCGCCCCAGGACCGGCCCCCGCAAGACCGCCCGCCCCAGGACCGCCCGCCGCGGCAGGAGCGGCCGTACCAGGACC
>JALHQU010000226.1 GCA_022841795.1 Fimbriiglobus sp. | reverse complement strand
CTCGGGGTGGAAGATCTCGCCGTCGCCGTCGAGCGCCCCGGCGAAGCAGGCGGCGAACTCGGCGAAGATGTCGTTGACGTTCGCCACCCCGCAAGCCCTCCGCCGCCGAACGAGTAATTAGGCTGCGAACCTGCTCGCAGCCTATTTCGGCTTCGCAGCCTAATCCGGCCACGATTCGAGGTGATCGTATCACCGCATCTTCCGGCCCGTCAAACCTTTTCGTCCGGCGGTCGTCCGCCCGGGTTTGAGCCACATGCTGCCTAACGCGCTAAACCGGACCCTGCGGAGGGACGTCCAGCGGGCTCCGCACCCCGCCGCCACCGGCCTGGAGGACGTGGGTGTAGATCATGGTCGTCTCCACGCTGGCGTGCTCGGGCACGCCAGCACCGTGCAGATGTCGTACCCACCCTACGACGACGCTCCACGCGGTTCGCCACTTCTGGAAATCCCGACCGGTCGGGTTGACTTCCGATATCTGTACGCAATAATACTTAGTGTACATTTGATTAAATGGAGCCAGTCATGGTCGCCACCACCTCCGCCAACCGTGTTGCCCCGTACCTGAGCGAGCCGAAGAAGACTCTGCCCCCACTGCCGGCCACCCCGGAGGCCCGGCAGGCGTTGTTGTCGGACGCGGTGTTCGCCGCCGTGCTGGCCCTGCAAGCGCAACTGACGCACCACGACCCGGCGGTCGTGCAGAAGGCCGCGGGGATGATTCTGGACTTCGAGAAAACCCGCCTGCGGCACGGTCGGCCGGTCGCCGGCACCGCCCCGCCGTCCCCGCTCGAACCACTCCCGCCAGTCGCCCCGCTCCCCCCGCTCGACCCGGTGTGCGGAGGCGACGCACCACTCCGGCCGAACACACGCCCGGAGCTCACCCCCATCCTGCCCACCGCGGCGGACGTCCACTACGAGTTCGACAGCGAGTTCGACGCCCCTCCGGCCGACCCGATCTACCCGGAGCTGGACGAGGAGGCGGTGGGGCGGGTGCGCGCGCAACTCCAGCAGTGGGCGGACGAGCACGGCACCGGGGAGGTGGTGTCGCGGGAGCGGGCGGTATGGGTCGCCAAGCAAGCACTCGATCGCCAGCGGCAGAAGCGGGGTGCTTCGCCCTCTCCACCGGCCGGGCCGGGCGGCTGACCCGTTGCACCCGCTGCCACTTCCGCCCACAATAGCACCATCTCCCGCGAGGTCTGTCATGCGGCTCGGCGTACTCTCCTTGCTCCTGATGATCGGCGTGGCGACTTCCGCCGAACCGGCGGTGGATTTCAACCGCGACGTGCGGCCGATCCTGTCCGACCGCTGCTTCAAGTGCCATGGCCCGGCCACGCAGAAGGCGAAACTGCGGCTGGACTCGCTCGACCACGCGGCGAAGAAGAACGCCATCGTGCCCGGCAAGCCGGACGCGAGCGCGATGGTCGAACGCATTCTGGCCGAGTCGGACGACGAGCGGATGCCCCCGCCGGAAGCCGGCCCGCGGCTGACCGACGCGCAGGTGAAGACGCTGAAGGCGTGGATCGCCGCCGGCGCGAAGTACGAGCCGCACTGGGCGTTCGTTCCCCCAGTCCGGGTGAACCCCGACCGCAAGGGAGGGGGTGGTTCGACCCACCCGATCGACGGGTTCGTGTTCTCGCGGCTGGAGAAGGAGGGGCTGAAGCCGTCGCCGCCGGCGGACAAGGCCGCCCTGCTCCGCCGCGTGTTCCTCGACCTGATCGGCCTGTTGCCCACGCCCGCCGAGGCCGACGCCTTCCTGAAAGACGACTCACCGGACGCCTACGAGAAGCTGGTGGACCGGCTGTTGAAGTCCCCGCACTACGGTGAGCGGCAGGCGCGGCACTGGCTCGACCTGGCCCGGTACGCGGACAGCAACGGGTTCACGGTGGACGGCGCCCGCAGCATCTGGCCGTACCGCGACTGGGTGATCCGGTCGCTGAACGACGACCTGCCGTTCGACCGGTTCACCATCGAGCAGTTAGCCGGCGACCTGCTGCCGACGCCGACGAAGGATCAGCTCGTCGCCACTGGGTTCCACCGGAACACGGCGTTCAACGAGGAAGGCGGGGCGGACCCGGAGCAGTTCCGGGTGGAGCGGGTGATCGACCGCACGAACACGACCGCGGCGGTGTGGCTCGGGCTGACGTTCCAGTGCGCCCAGTGCCACGACCACAAGTACGACCCGGTTTCGCAGAAGGACTACTACCGGCTGTACGCCTTCTTCAACAGTTGCGACGAGGTGAGCACCACCGTCGGCGGGACGGCCGAGTTGGAGAAGCAGGTGAACGAGCTGATGGCGAAGTCGGCGGGGCTGAAGGCGGAGGGGAAACTGGACGAGGGAAAGAAGGTGGACGCGGAGATCAAGAAGGTGCAGGGGCGGACGCCGACCACGCTCATCCTGAAAGAGCGGAAGCAGCCGCGGGAGAATTTCGTGCAGATCCGCGGGGACTTCCTGCGGAAGGGCGACCCGGTGACACCCGGCTACCCGGCGGCGGTGGGCAAGACGCCGGACGCGAAGCAGTCGCGGCTGGAACTGGCCCGGTGGCTGGTGTCGGCGGACCACCCGCTGACGGCGCGGGTGGTGGTGAACCGGGCGTGGCAGCAGTTCTTCGGCAAGGGGCTGGTGGAGACGGAGAACGACTTCGGCATGCAGGGGGCGCTGCCCACGCACCCGGAACTGCTCGACTACTTGTCGGTGGAGTTCCGCGAGCGGGGGTGGAGCGTGAAGAAGCTGCACCGGCTGATCGTCACGTCGGCGGCGTACAAGCAGTCGTCGGCGGCGCGGGCGGACCTGACGGAGAAGGACCCGTTGAACAAGCTGCTGGCGCGGCAGACCCGGCTGCGGCTGGAAGCCGAGATCATCCGCGACGCGGCGCTGTCGGCCAGCGGATTGCTCAGCCGGAAGGTGGGCGGGCCGGGGGTGTACCCGCCGCTGCCGAAAGAGGTGTTCAGCTTCACCCAGAGCAACCACGCCTGGCCGGAGAGCAAGGGCGAGGACCGCTACCGCCGCGGCCTGTACACGTTCCTGTGGCGGCAAAGCCAGCACCACCTGCTGACCACGTTCGACGCGGCGGACGCGCAGGTGGCCTGCACCCGCCGCAACCGCAGCAACACCCCGCTGCAAGCACTGCACCTGGCGAACGACCCGGCGTTCGTCGAGTTCTTCGAGGCGTTCGGCAAGCGGGTGGCGAAGGACGGGCCGGCGGACGACGCCGGCAAGGTGGGGTTCGCGTTCGGCCTGTGCTTCGCCCGCCCGCCGGCAGACGCGGAGAAAGCACGGGTGCTAAAATACCTGGCGAGTCAGGACGGCGACGAGGCGAAGAGGTGGGCGGCGGTCGGCCGCGTGCTGATGAACCTGGACGAGTTCGTGACGCGGGAGTGAGAGTGGTAGGCACACTCCGTGTGCCGTCATTCAGAACGGCACACGGAGTGTGCCTACCACTCTCAGCCGTGTCACACCCCGGCGTCGCGGCGGAGGGCTTCCGCCTTGTCCGCCTTCTCCCAGGTGAACTCGGCGTTGGTGCGGCCGAAGTGCCCGTGCCGGGCGGACTCGCGGTAGATCGGCCGCCGCAGGTTCAGCCCCTCGATGATCCCCTTCGGGGTCAGGTCGAAGTGCTTGCGGATGAGGGCGACCAGTTTGTCCTCGGTCACGCCGGGGGCGGCGGTGCCCTCGGTGTTCACCCAGATGTTCAGCGGGTCTGGGTAGCCGATGGCGTAGCTCACCTGCACCTCGCACCGCTTGGCCAGCTTGGCCGCCACGATGTTCTTGGCGATGTACCGGCAGGCGTAGGCGGCGCTGCGGTCCACCTTGGTCGGGTCCTTGCCGCTGAACGCACCGCCGCCGTGCCGCCCGCGACCGCCGTAGGTGTCCACGATGATCTTCCGCCCGGTCAGCCCGCAGTCGCCGTGCGGCCCGCCCTCCAGGAAGCAGCCGGTCGGGTTGACGTGGCAGGCCACGTCGGCGTCGCCCAGGGTCGGGCTGGTGCCCGGCACGACCATCACCAGCTTGCCCTTGATCAGGTCCGGGCGGTCGGCCTTGAGCACCGGCAGGATGATCTGGTCGATCACCTGCTGGCGGGCGTCGTCGGTGAAGTAGTCCTTCTTCCCGCCACCGCCCTTCACCATCACGCTCTCGTCGTGCTGGGTGGACAGCACCACCGTGTGGATGCGGTGCGGGGTGCCGTCGGCGTTGTACTCGACCGTCACCTGGCTCTTGGCGTCCGGCCGCAGCCATTTGATCTTGCCGTTCTTCCGCAGCTCGGCGTGGTGCGCCACCAGCCGGTGCGACAGGTCGATGGGCAGCGGCATGAGGCCGGGCGTCTCGTCGCACGCGAACCCGAACATCATCCCCTGGTCGCCCGCCCCGCCGGTGTCCACCCCCTGGCTGATGTGCGGGGACTGGGCGTGGATGACGTTGTTGATCTGGCAGGTGCTGGCCGCGAACCCGATCGCCGGGTCGGTGTACCCGATGTCGGTGATGACCTCGCGGACCAGCTTGTCCACCGCCTCGCGGGTGAGCGGCGCCTTGGTGGTGATCTCCCCGGCCACCGTGCAGTGGTCGGTGGTGACCAGGGTCTCGCACGCCACCCGGCTCATCGGGTCGTGCTTCAGGCAGAAGTCGAGGACGGCATCGCTGATCTGGTCGGCCACCTTGTCCGGGTGGCCCATCGACACGGATTCGCTGGTGAACAGGTAACGGCCACTCACGGGCAGAGTCCTCACTCTGAGAAAACGGTAGCGAAGGCGACAACTAGGTAGTTTGTATCGACATCGGCATCCGGCGGGGCGGGAGTTGTGGAAAAACCCGCCCGCAATCGCCATAACATCCCGGCCGGCTCCCCTTCCCCACGGACTCCTCTCATGCCCCGCCTGCTCCTCGCCCTGCTGGCCGCTGTCGCCGTCGCCACCCCGGCCCTCGCCCAGGCCCCGAAGTTCGACCGCAAAGAGGACGTGATTTACGGCCGCAAATGGGGCACCGCCCTGACGATGGACGTGTTCACCCCGAAGGAGAAGCCGAACGGCGCGGGGGTCGTCTTCTGCGTGAGCGGCGGGTGGTTCTCGTCGAAGGAGTCGGTCAACGTCGGGTTCGTGTCCGAATTCCTGAAGCGGGGGTACGTGTGCTTCGCCGTCGTCCACGGGTCGCAGCCGAAGTTCACCATCCCCGAGGTGCTGGAGGACATGCACCGGGCGGTGCGGTACGTCCGGCACCACGCGAAGGACTACGAGGTCGATCCGGACCGTCTGGGCATCACCGGCGGGTCGGCGGGCGGGCACCTGTCGCTGATGATGGGCACCACCGGCAAGGACGGCGACCCGAAGGCGAAAGACCCGGTGGACCGCGGGTCGTCGAAGGTGGCGGCGGTCGGCTGCTTCTTCCCGCCGACCGACTTCCTGAACTACGGCAAGGACGGGGCGGTGATGCTCGGCCGCGGCACACTTGAGGGGTTCAAGGCGCCGTTCGACTTCACCGAACTGGACCCGGTCACCCGGTCGTTCAACCTCGTCAGCGACGAGACCAAGCGGCGGGCGATCGGCAAGCAGATTTCGCCGGTGTACCACGTGAGCAAGACGTCCGCCCCGGCTCTCATCATCCACGGGGACAAGGATCTGCTGGTGCCGATCCAACAGGCCGAGCGGATCATCAAGCGGTACAAAGCGGAGGGGGTGGAGTGCGAGCTGGTGGTGAAGGCGGGCGGGGACCACGGCTGGCCGGGGATCGAAAAGGACCTCGTCACCATCGCCGACTGGTTCGACAAGCACACCGGCAAAAAGTAGGGGCCGGTCGCCGACCGGCCCGGTGCCGCCCGGCGGGCGGCACCTACTTCAGACGACCGGCGGTTGCTTGAACCCCTTCAGCACGAGGAACCGCTCGGCCACCCGCTCCTGGAGGGTCAGGATCTGGCCGAGGCTCTTGAAGTGCAGCCGGCTGGCCTTGTCCCGCACCTGGCTGATCTGGCGGAACAGCTTGTTCACCCACTTGCCGCTCACCCCGTACTCGCCCGGCTCGCGGATCAGGTCCTGGTCGAGCAGGAAGTCGGCCAGCCGCTCGCCCTCCTCGAAGTTCTTCATCGCCGGCATGTTGATCTCGCGGGCCTCCCGCAGCACCTCCTTGAGCGCCTTGCGGGCGGCCCGGAACACCGCCAGCACCTCGGTGACGAACCCCTCCCGCACCTCCGGCGGCACGTTCATCTCTTCCAGCGCGTTGTACGTCAGAATGTGGAACTCGGCCTCGTCGAAGTGGAACCGGGCGGTCTTGTAGATGCCCTGAACGGCCATGTGGAACCGGTACCTGTTGACCAGTTCCTCGTACACCACGTTGTCGGAGATGCGGTACGACATCTGCACGTACACCAGGTACACCCGCCGGTCCAGGGTGCGGAACCAGTCGTCCGCCTCCTCCAGATCCTTCTCCAAGTCGCGGATGATCTTCTTCGTCTTTTTGCTCATTGCCCCGCCGGCCTCCTTCCGCACGGCGGCCAGTTCCTTCACCAAATCTTGCCGGTCTTCCACCCGGTCCTTCAGCCCGTGGAACAGGTTCTCGAACACGGTCGCCAGCCGGGCGTCCTCCCACGGCTCCTTGGCGATCAGTTTGTCCAGCTCGTTCAGGTCGCCGGGGGTGAGCAGACGGCCGTCGTAGGCGCCCTCGTACTTGGCGTCGTAGGTGGTCTCGTGGTGTTCGCCGTCGATGAACCGCTGCACCGCCCGCGGGTCGCCCAGCGGCGTCCCCTTGCGGATCACGTCGTTCGACCGGTAGAACTTGTACGTCATCCGCTCCCGCAGTTCGGCCGGGTCGTCGAACAGCATCCACGCGCTCCGTTCGTCGTCGTCGGCCGCCACGAACGGCGATTTGATGTGCTCCTCCCGCTCGTGGTCGGACGGGTGGTAGTCGTGCGGCGGGTGATCCTCCGCCGATTCCTCGTCGAACACCTGCACCTTCCGCCCGTCGAGCGGGTGGGCCAGCTTGGGCGGGCGGCCGAACTCGGGGTCGCGTTTCCGCTTCCGCAGGATGTCCCCGGCCGCGTGCTGGTGGTAGTACAGGTCGGACGAGTACAGCTTGTGGTCGGCCGCCCGCAGCAGGTCCTCGACCGCCGCCGTCATCGTCTCGTCGCCGTACCGGCCTCGAAGCAGCGCGTGAGTGGCGGCGTTGCTCCCGGCCAGGCTGGCGGCCACCCGGTCGGCGTGGAACTCCCGCTCGCGGGCCAGCCCGAAACTCAGCTTGCCGTACAGCCGCGCCATCAGCAGCAGCGGCGATCGGACCACCCACCCGAGTGCGTACACCACCTTGCCGAAGAAGCTCCCTCGCTTCCGCCACCGGTCCGCCACGCGGTCGATCGCCCCTTGACCGTCCACCAGGTTGGCCACCACCTCACCCGCCCGCCGGGTGTACGAGTGCGCCCCGCCGAGGTGAGCGAAGTGGGCGAACTCGTGCGACAACACCGCCTTGAACTCGCTCAGGTTCAGCACGTTGATCAGTCCTATACCGATGTACAGTTCTCGCTCCGGCGGCCGGAACAGGTTCATCAGGCTGCCCGACTCGAACGCGCGGGCGTTCGGCTCCGGCAGAATGCTCACCTTGTACGGTACATTCACCCCGATCTCGCCGCACAGCTCGCGGATGAACCCGAACAGCTTCGGGTGTTCCCGCTCGGAGATCTCGATCAGCAGGTCCCGCTTCTCCGTGTCCTTGCGGTAGAAGAACCCGGTGAGAAGGTACACGAACACGCCCAGGCTGATGAGTCCGATCGGGATGCCCAGGCAGCACCAGAACCCGCTGAACACCGACAGCACGCTCAGCAGCACCGCCATGAGCGACGCCTCGAGCATCGCCACGTACAGCAGGAACACCGCGTACACCCACACCAGCAGCCACGTCTGGCGGGAGCGGTACTCGGGGGAGAAGTCGGTGTACCCGTCCGGCACGTCGTCCGGGGTGGGCGGGTACGGGTAGTCGGACGCGCGGGGCATAACTGGACACGGTCGGCGGGACGAATCGACACGGGCCAAGATAAGAAGAACCCCGCCGCCCCCGCAAGGGTGCGACGCCCAGGAGTTGCCGATGCCCGACTGGCCCGCCGCCCGTGCCCTCGTTCCGCTTGACCCGACCGTCACCATGCTGAACACCGGGTCGTTCGGCCCGACCCCGACGCCGGTGTTCGAGCGGGTGACGGACCTGCGGCGGCAACTGGCCGCCGGGCCGACCGACTTCTTCGTCCGCAAAGTCCCACCGCTGCTGTGGCACAGCCGCGAACGGACCGCCGCCTTCCTCGGCACCGTTCCCGAACGGCTGGTGTTCACGACGAACGTGTCGGTGGCGATCAACCTGGTGTCGAGTTCGATCGCGGTGGACGGGCTGGGCGAAATCCTGATGACCGACCACGAGTACGGGGCGATGGTCTGGGCGTGGGAGCGGGCGGCCGAGCGGCTCGGGCTGACGATCCGCACGTTCCCGCTGCCGACGATGGCGACCGACCCCGGCGAGATCGTCGACGCCGCGGCGAGGGCGATGACCCCGCAAACGCGGCTGTTCTTCTTCAGCCACGTGCTGTCGCCAACCGGCCTCGTGCTGCCGGCGAAGGAGCTGTGTGCCGAAGCCCGCCGGCGGGGCATCCGGACGGTGGTGGACGGCGCCCACGCCCCGGCGATGATCCCGCTGAACGTCTCCGACGTGGGGGCCGACTTCTACACCGGCAACCTGCACAAGTGGCTGCTCGCCCCGATCGGCTGCGGGTTCCTGGTGATCGGCCCCGGCCTGGAAGACCGCCTGCAACCACTGATCGTCAGTTGGGGGTACAAGACGAACCAGTACCCGATCTCCGATTCCGTACCGGCGCTCGGGCCGGACGACCGCGACGCCTACGGCAGCACGCCCCGCACCCGCTACCTGGAGTTCGACGGCACCCGCGACGTGTGCTCGTGGTTGAGCGTGCCCGCCGCTATCGACTTTCAGACCGGGCTGGGGTTCGATGCCATCCGGAAGCGGATGGCCGAGTTGTCAACGTACACCCGGAGCGTGATCCCGCTGACGGAAGCGACGCCGACAGTGCCGGTGCTACACGGGGCGATGACAGCGTTCGTGCTACCGCCGGGAAATACCGCGGCACAATGGCGGAAGGAGTTGTGGGACCGGCGGATCGAGGCGCCGGTCATCGAACGCCCGGACCGATTGCTGATCCGAGTCAGCCATCACTTCTACACGACGGAGGCGGAGATCGACGTGCTGGCGGAGTTTCTTGGCGAGCCGGGAGCGTGAGCGACCGGAGGACGCAGCACCTCCGGTCGCGCACGCGCCCGGCTCGCCTGTGGCAAACCGCCAAAGCACCTCGGCCGCTCGCTCCACCTGCGCCAGTTCCACCCACTCGTCCTTCGTGTGGGCCTGGGCGATGTCGCCGGGGCCGAACACCACCGCCGGGATGCCCGCCTCCTGGATGGTGCTGGCGTCGGTGCCGAACGGCACCGCGATCACCTCGTGCGGACCGATGGCGGCACCGAGGCGAGCGACGAACTCGTCCCCGCCGGTCGGAGCCAGCGCCGGGCAGGCGAGTGTGGGCGTGGCCGTCACCGGGAAGTCGATCTCCGGACGTGCCTTCAGGAACCCGTTCAGGTCGTTGATCGCTTCGGCCGCGGTTTCGCCCGGCAGCAGCCGGCGGTCGAGGCAGATGCGGCACGAGTCCGGTACGGTGTTCGGGCTAACCCCACCGGCCACCATGCCGACGCTCAGCGTCGGCGGGCCGAGGAGCGAGTCGGTCTTCGACGCCTGCAACCGCTTCGCGTACTCCTCCACCGCGGTCAGCACCTTCGCCATGCGGTAGACGGCGTTCACGCCCCGCTCGGGGGTCGAGCTGTGGCACGCGGTGCCGGCAGTGTCGAGCGTCCAGCGGGCCAGCCCCTTGTGCGCCCGCACGATGTTCAGGCCGGTCGGCTCGGCGACGACGGCGAAGTCGGCCTTCACCGATTTCACCAACTGCTGCACGCCGAGGAACGTGTGTTCCTCGTCCACCGTATACGCCAGGATGACCGCCGCCGAGTGCTTCGGTCGCTCCGTCGCCAGCCGACGGAACGCCCCGAACATCGCCACCCCGCCGGCCTTCACGTCGCACGCCCCGCGGCCGTGCAGCCGGCCGTCGCGGACCGTCGCGGCAAACGGGTCGATGGTCATGCCGTCCACCGGCACCGTGTCCTGGTGGCACTCGAATAGCAGGGTGTACGGGGCCGGCGTCGGCGGGTCGTACCGGGCGATCAGGTTGTCGCGGCCCGGCGCCACCGACTGCCGGGTGACGCTGACGCCGAGGTCGCGGAGCCAGGATTCCAGCCGATCCGTGACGCGGGACTCGTGGCAGAGGTGCGGGGGGATGTCCGTCCGCCCCATCGGGTTGACCGACGGCAGGCGGACGAGTTCGGCCAGGAGGGAGGAGAGGGGGAGCATGTGTGAATTGTAGTGTGGTCCGCACACGCCGTGTGCGGCG
>JALHQU010000225.1 GCA_022841795.1 Fimbriiglobus sp. | reverse complement strand
GCCCCGGTGCCGGTGGTGTGCCTCATGTGGACGTGGCAGTTCTGAGCGGATCGTTGGCCCGTCTTCGTTAGCCCGACGCGCGAGCGAGGGTCTGGGGACTCGTCCCTCGCTCGCGCGTCGGGCTAACAAACCGTTGGCCGTGGCGGGAAGTGTGAAGTACGTTCACGGTGTCATCCCGTCCGCCCCGTGTCAACATGCCCTCATCGACCACCCCGGCCGCCGACGTGACCACCCCCATGCCCGCCTCCGCCCCTCGCCCGACCGGGTTCGCCCGCCGGCTGGCCGGCGTCGGGGCGGTGGTGTTCCTGGCGAACGCCGGGCTGCTGGTGCTGCAGCTGGTGGCCGGGCGGCTGCTGTCGCCGTTCATCGGGTCGTCGCTGGAAACCTGGACGGCGGTGATCGCCGCGTTCCTGGCCGGCATCGCGGTGGGGAACGCGGTCGGCGGGAAGGTGGCCGACCGCAGGACGGGGGGCGGAAAACTGGCGGCTTACCTGGTGTTCGGGGCGGTCGCCGCCGGCTGGATGATCGCCCTGCCGCTGCTGCTGACCGCTTCGGCCGCGTACACCTATCTGCCGCTCGGCCCGCGGATCCCGGTGCTGGCGTTCCTGCTCTGCTTCCCGGTGGCGTTCGCGCTGAGCGTGCTCACCCCGCTGGCCATCCGCCTGGGGGTGGCGGACGTGAGCCGCACCGGGCTGGTGTCCGGGGCGGTGTTCGGGCTGAGCACCCTCGGCTGCCTGCTCGGCAACTACCTGACCGGGTTCGTCCTCATCCCCGCGCTGGCGGTGAACCAGATCGTGGCGGCGGTGGCGGCGGCGCTGCTGGCGGTGGCGGCGGTGGTGATCGCGGTCGCCCGCCAGGCCCCGGCCCCGGTCCGCCCGGCCGTCGTCCCGCACCCGGCCGTGTCGGACGAGACCGTGCCCGCCCCCGTCCTGCCGCTGCCGAAGGCGTTCGCCGCCGTGTTCCTGTGCAGCTTCGCCGGCATGACGCTGGAACTGGCTGCCACCCGCCTGCTCGCCCCGGTGGTCGGCGTGTCCATCTACACCTGGACCGGGGTGATCGGGGTGATGCTGGCCGGCACCTGCCTGGGCAACTGGGCCGGCGGGTGGGTGGCCGACCGCGGGCGGACGCCGGCCGGCCGCACCGCCACCCTGGCCGGGCTGATGTTCGCCGCGGCGGTGCTGGTCGTCGCCCTCATCCTGCTGTTCGCCCCGCTGGTGAACGGCCGGGTGTTCGACTCGTTCGGGCTGGTGGAGCAGATCTTACTGTGGACGTTCACCCTGTTCTTCCTGCCCATGTTCCTGCTCGGCACCGTCTCCCCGCAGGTGATCCGGCTGGCCGTGCCGGACGTGGGCCGGGCCGGGGACACGGCCGGGCGGGTGTACGCCTGGAGTACCGCCGGGGCGATCGCCGGCACGTTCGCCACCGGGTACGTCCTCATCTCCGGGCTGGGGGTGAAGGCCACCCTGCTGCTGACGGCAGCGCTGCCGGCGGTAGCGGTGGCGATGGTGGCGTCGCTGCGGATCCACCCGCGGCTGCTGTACGGGTACGTGGGCGTGGCCGGGCTGCTCGCCGGCATGGCGTACCTGCAGTTCCGCGGGGCCGCCCCCAGCCCGCACGAACTGCCGCAGCTGCGGGAGTACGCGGTGGCGGAGAGCAACTACTACCGGATCGCCGTGTCCGGGCCGACGAGTGCGTCACACACCGACGACCAGTACCCGATTGCGGCGGTGGTCGGGCCGGCGGCGGTGCGGCCGCGGGAGCGGCGGTGGATGAACCTGGACCACCTGACGCACTCGGTGGTGGACCTGAACGACCCGACGTTCCTGTACTACAAGCACGAGCAGATCCAGCTGGAGGCGGTGTACGCGGCGACGGCGGCCCACCCGGCCGGCCCGCGGGTACTGGTGATCGGCGGCGGCGGGTACACGTTCCCGCGGTGCGTGAAGACGCTGGTGCCGGCGGCGAACGTGGACGTGGTGGAGATCGACCCGGCGGTGACGGCGGCGGCGGTCAACCACCTGGGGTTCGACCCGACGCTGGCGACCGTCCACCACATGGACGGGCGGCAGTTCGTGGCCGAGCGGGCCGCCCCCGGCACCTACCACGTCGCCACCCTGGACGCGGTGAATGACTACTCGGTGCCGTACCACCTGCTGACGAAGGAGTGCAACGCGGCGGTGAAGCGGGTACTCGCTCCAGACGGGGTGTACCTGGTGACGGTGATCGACGAGGTACACGACGGCAAGCTGTGGAAGGCGGCGTACCACACCCTGAGCGAGACGTTCGCGTACGTGACGGTGCTGTTCCCGCGGGGGGAGTTCGACACCGAGGACCCGCGGGCGTTGCAGCGGTCGGTGATCGTGCTGTACGCCTCAGATAAGCCGTTCGACGTGGCGGCGTGGTCGGCCGCCCGCCGGGCGGCGGACGGGCGGGCGTCGGGCACCCTGGCCGTACCGCACGGTCTGGCGGTGGAAATGCTCACCACCGAGCCGAAGCGGGTGGTGTTGACCGACCAGTTCTCGCCGGTGGACAACCTGATGATGCAGGTGTTCCGCAAGCAGTGGGCGAAGGAGTGAGGTGGGTCGTCAGCCCCGCATGCTGACGGCGGCGTTCCGGGCGTCGTACCATTCATCCACGCTTTGCACGACCTCGTCCAACATCTCGGCTTCCAGCAGGCGAAACGCCGGCTTGGTGCGTAGCACCAGCTGCCCGTCCGAACCCGGTTCGGACACCCAGGCGATGTATCCCCCGTTGCCCCGCAGGGTGAACAGCAGGACGACGGCCGGGATGGGGTACGGCCCGACCTTCGCCAGCGCCTTCACCTTCGACGCCAGTTGCCGGTCGGCATCGGCCGGAGTATCCGCCTCGACCGCCGAGGCCACCATCACCGCGAACTGCCGCACCCCTTTCCGCCGCCCGGTCAACCGCACCACCACATCGAACGGACCACCTGCCGGGGGTGCCACCTGCACGTCCAGATCGTCACGGCCGGTGAGTGCCAGGTAGGCGAGTGCCGCCGCCCGCTTCTCCGCCAGGTGTTGTAGTTCGGTCATGACCGTGCCTCAGAGCGAGAAGTACGACCGCGCCCGCGGCCCGTGCACACCCCGCCAGTAGGATTGTACCTCGTCCCACAACCGGCGGGCGGTGCCGGCGTTCAACGGGTGCGTCGTGGGCACCGCGGACACGCCCCGTCGCATCCGCCGGTCGATGGCGGTGACGTACACCGCTCCCGTCCGGTCATCCACACCCAACAGGTAACTCGGCACCCGGCACCGGAGCGCGGCCGCGACGTCCTCGCGGGAAAGTTCGACCGGCAGGGTGTGACTCCGGGGGCGAACCCCGCGCCGGGTCGTCTTCACCTGGGCGAAGAAGAAGGCGTACACACCCACCACCTGCGGGAGTCGCACGAACAGATCGAAGGTGGCGAACGTCTCGCCCAGCGGGATGGGATCGAAGAGCGGTTCGAGTCCGTCGAAGCTTTGCATGAGCGCGGTCAGCGCCGCAGCCTCGCCCCGCTTGCCGATAAAGTCTGCCGGACTCACGCCGTTCACCCCAGGTTTGCGGTGGCTTTTTTTGTGCCCGCGGTGGGCACCCGCCGCCGGCCGCGTCACTTCTTCTCGAACACCGGCAGCGGGGGGGCGGCTTTCGGGGCGGTGGTGGTGAAGTCCTCGCCGATGAGTGCCGCCACCGTCGCCGCCACCTGACTCTGCGTCACCCGCACCTTCTCCCGCTCGCCGAGGGCCGGGGTGTCCGGCCCCATCACCGCCACCCAGATGAACTCCGCCCCGTCCACCTTCTTGCCGTGGTCGGTCCAGTCCAGGCGGGTGCCGCCGCGGCCGTGGTCGGTGGTGAGGATCAGCGCCGTCTTCCCCTTGTACTGTGGGTCGGCTTGCATCCACGCCCACGTCTCGGCCAGGAAGCGGTCGGCCTGGTGCGCCGCGTCCAGGTACAGGTCGTACCGCCGGCCGTGCCCCCACTCGTCGGTCTCGCCCAGCGCCACGTACAGCACCCGCGGCTTCCGCCGCTCCAGCGCCGACTTCACCGCCCCGAACGTGAGCACGTCGTAGGCGTTGTCCGGCCAGTACCGCGGCAGCCGGTCCATCGCGTCGTTCAGCGTCCGTTCCCGGTCGGTCAGCTTTTCCCCCTTCCCGGCCTTGATCGGCTCCCACCCGGCCTGCACCCGTAGCCCGTTCTTCGCGGAACGGAAGATGGACGGGAACACGTCCCAGGTGCAAATCGCCTCAACCCGGTCCTTGAACCCCGGCCGGCCGTTCAGGTGTTCGAGCACCGACGGGTTCGGGTTGTCTTTCTTGGCGTTCGAGTCGATCCGCGGGTCGGCCACCCCACAGAACAGCTCGCTGTAGCCGGGGTACGAGAACTTCAGCCCGTTGGTGCTCTCCGCCGCCGCCTGCTTCGCCGGGTTGCCGAACACCTGGCCATTCTTGGCCACCGTCCCCCACACGAACGGCAGCAGTGCCTCCCGCCGCTCGGCGGCGGTGGCCCGCAGGTACTTCTTCTTCAGCCCGGCCTCGTCCTTCACCCCCTGTTTGGAGTCCATGAACGCCTCGTCCGCCCCGCCGAACAGCTCCTGCCAGCGGAACCCGTCGAGGGTGACGACCAGCACGTTCTCGGCCGTCCGCGGCGGCTCGGCGGCGGTCGCGGCGGGAAGGACGAGCAGCAATGCGAACAGGGTGAGGAGTCGCGACATGAGGGAGACCCAGTAGAAGGGAACGGAGAATGTAGGTCGTGGTCGAAGTCGGCCGTCAGGCCGGCGAGGCCCGACGCTTCTGGATGTCGGGCCTCGCGTCCCTCCGGGACGCTCGACCGCGACCTACAAGATCACACCAGAATCCGCCGCACCTCCGTTTGCAGCGGGCCGCCGGTGACGTGGACACCCCCCTTCGCGTCGATGTACACGTCGATCTCGCTCCGCACGCCGAACTCCGGCAGGTAAATGCCCGGTTCGATGCTGAAGCACGTCCGCCGCATCACCCGGCGTTCCTCCTTCGTCTCCAGCCCGTCGATGTGACAGCCGTTGCCGTGGACCTCCTGGCCGATGTTGTGCCCGGTGCGGTGGGTGAAGTATTTGCCATACCCGGCCTTCTCGATCACCTCGCGGGTGGCGCCGTCCACCTCCCACCCTTGCAGCGGCTCGCCCTTCTCGAACGCCCGCTTCACCCGCGCAATCCCCGCGTCTCGGGCCGCCGCGACGATGTGGAACACCTCGTTGATCTTGGCCGGCACGCTCTCGCCGACGTACCCCACGCGGGTCAGGTCGGAGTACACCGCCCGCGGGCGGTCCATCTTCGCCCACAGGTCGATGAGCACGAAGCTGTCCGCCGCGATGCGGCGGTTCACCTCCGCCTTCGGCTCGAAGTGCGGGTCACCGCTGTGCGGTCCCTCGCCGACGATCGGCGGGCTGTAGGTGGTCATCTTGTTGTCGGCGAAGTGCTTCATGATCCGGGCCTGCACGTCCAGTTCCGTCGTGAACCCGGTATTCCGGATCTGCTCGGCGATGAACTGCCACGCCACCCCGTAGGCGGCGTCGGTGTGCTTCGCCGCCTCGAAGTGCATCGCCTCCTGCTCGTCGTCCCACGTCGCCTCGAACTGCTGGATCAGGTCGCCGCTGCTCACCGGCTCCACCCCGCACCCGCGGACGATCTCCACAGTGCCGGCGTCCACCCGCCCGATGTACATGTTGCCGTTGCGGGGGCTGTACTCCATCGCCACCCGCTTCACCCCGTTCAGCAGGTGGGCGAGGCCGGCTTCGAACTCCTGCCACTTCAGGTACACCGTCTTGTCGTCGCCCGGCAGGTGGTCGAGCGCCGCCGGCTCGATGACGTGGACGAGCTTCTTCGGTTTGCCGCTCGCCGGGACGAAGTACGCCCACCGGCGGGACAGCTTCGGCGACGTGCCGACCACGCGGGCAGCGAGGACGTTCAGTTGGCGGAAGTCGTACAAGAGCCAGCCGTCGAGGGACTGCTCGCGGACGGCGGACTGGACGGCAGCGAGGTCGAACATGGGAGCCTCTTGGTGAACCGGCGGCGTGAGCCGCCTGGGTGTTGGGTGTTTCGGTCAGCCGACCCGCTCGCCGCCGGTGTACACGTTGAACCGCCCGTCGCGGACGAACCCGATCAGCGTCAGCCCGAACGCGGCGGCCGTGTCCACCGCCAGGGTGGACGGCGCGCCGACCGCGGCCAGCGCCGACGCCCCGGCCGCCACCGCCTTCTGCACCAGCTCGTAGCTGGCCCGCCCGCTGACGACGATCAGCCGGTGCCGCAGCGGCAGCCGGCCGGCCCGGAACTCGGCCCCGATCAGTTTATCCACCGCGTTGTGCCGCCCCACGTCCTCGCGGGCGCCGAGCAGTTCGCCGGCCGGGTCGAACAGCGCCGCCGCGTGCAGCCCACCGGTGCGGTCGAATGTCGGCTGGGCTTCTCGGAGTCGTTGCGGCAGTCGATGGATGAGGTCCGCCGGGAACACGTCGGACGAGGTAATCGGGTCGAGGTGTCGGTCCAGGTCTTCGATGGTACCCCGCCCGCATACCCCGCAGGACGAGTGAATGAAGTGCTGGCGAGAACGGGCGTCGTCGAACGGCACGTCCGGGTGCAACTCGACCCGCACCACGTTCGGCTCGACGGTCTTGATCTCCAACACGTCACTCGGCTGGGACAGCGTCCGCTCGGCGAACAGGAACCCGGCCACCAGGTCGGCGTCGTGCCCAGGCGTCCGCATGGTGATGCCGTACAGCCGCCGCATCCGCTGTTTGCCGAGCGGGCCGTAGTTCACCTGAATTGCCAGCGGCTCTTCGACGGCGACGTGGTCGAACTGGTCCGACGCCTCCGCCCCGACGACGGCCCGCACGGGCACCACCCTCGCCGCCGGGTCGGACATGAGGTTCCTTCAATTCTTCGCGGCGACCAACGGGAGCCGGATTTGGCTCCCGTTGGTCGCCGCGAAGACGTGCTACTTCATCCGCTTGGCCGCCTCGCTCAGCTCGCGGCACGCCCCCTCCAGGTCGCGGTTGCCGGTCGTCCGCGCCTTCTCCAACCCCCGCTCGGCGAACGCCACCGCCCGCGGCCCCTGCTTCGCGCTCAGCATCGTCTCCACCGCCGCGATGTGGTACTTGCCCTCGTCCGGGTTGCGGGCGATCAGGTCGTCGAACGCGGCCACCGCCCCGCCGATGTCCCCGGTCTTGGCCAGCAGTTGGGCGGCCCGCAGCCCGTACTCGTTCGCCCGCTTGTGGGCGTTGTACGCGGTGTCGTGGGCCATCCCCTCGCGGGTGAGCTTGAGCGCCTCCGCCGGGTTGCCGTCGGTGAGGGCGGACGAGATGAGGCACAGGAACAGCGGGTAGCGGTCGGTGCGGGCCGGGTCCACCGGCTTGCTCACCCCGCGGCGGGCGAACCGCACGGCCAACTCGCGGGCGTCCAGTTTGAGCGCCGCCTTCATCGCGTCTTCCAGTTCGGTGGCGGACAGCTCGTCCAGCCCGAGCTGGCCGAGGTCGGCGGCGCTCATGGCCGAGAAGTCCCGCTTCTGGGCGGACGCGAGCAGGTCCGGCGGCGGGCCGTCGGTCGCCTGCTTCTCCAGCCCCAGGCGGTGCCGCAGCTTATCGAAGTCGTACAGGGTGTTGGACGTGGGCACGCCCTCGTGCACCAGCCGCGGGGCGGCGGCTTCGAGGATGTCCTGCTGGAGTTTGACCACCCCGAGCAGCCGCTTGCGGAGCACCTTGCTGCCGGCGGCGTCGATCGCGGTGGCCCCGCCGAGCGCCTTCAACGGGCGGTGCGACCACACGTTCTCGTAGTACGCGGCGGCGTAGTCGCGCATCTTCTGGTGGGCGGCGGGCACGTCCGCCAGCCGGATCGGGTACGCCAGCGCCTCCTGGGCGAGTTCGCCGAACTGGGCCGGGCCGGTGTCCTCGGCCGGCTCGCTCACCGCCAGTTGCAGCCGGTCCCGCACCTCCGCCCCCACCTTCACCACGTTCTCCTTTTGCGTGTGCCACAGCCGCAGGGTGCCGCCGCCGACGGTCAGGTTGGCCACCACCCGCGCCAGTTTGGTGCCGGTCTCCACCAGCGCCGGCAGCTCCTCCACCAGCACCGAGCTGAACACCGTGCCGGACTCGTCCGTCTGCGGGGCGAGCATCCGCCCCTCCTGCATCCACGCCTGGATGAGCTGGCCGACCGCCTGCGGGTCGCGGAGATGGAAGTACACCCGGTGTTCGACGTAGTCCGACTCGTCCGCCATCCCGTACCCGCACTTCAGCACCTCCACCAGCGCCGCCGTCTCCTCCGCCTGGTGGTCGTCGAACTCCAGCTCCAGCGACCTGTTCAGCGCCTCCACGGCCGGCCCCTGCTCGCCCAGCCAGGCGCGGACCAGGCCCAGGTTGAACCACGCCCCGGGGTCGGTGGGCACCTGCTTGGTCAGGTCGTCGTAGGCGGCGCGGGCGTCGGAGAAGCGGGCGGACCCGGCCACCGCCACCGGGCGGACGGTCGGGCGGAAGGCGTACGCCTTGCGGACGCACTGCGGGGACCGCGACTCCGGGCCGTACACGGCGTCGAACTGCCCCCGCAGCTCGGCGTCGCCGGGCGAGTACCGGACGGCCAGTTCGAGCGCCGCCCGGCACGCCACCGGGCGGCCGAGGATGAGCTCGTTCCGGGCGATCATCTCGTACACCTGGGCGAGCTGGTCGTGCGCCTCCGGCGGGTAGGCGTCGGCCGCCTTGCGGTACAGCAGCAGGGCGCCGATCACCTCGCCCTCGCTCTGGCGGAACAGCCCCCGCAGCAGGTGCCCCATGGCGAAGTTCGGGTTCAGCTCGAACGCCTTCTGCAGCTTCTGCTCGGCCTCGTCCATCTTCCCTTCGCGGAACAGGATGTGGGCGTAGTACCCCCACGTCTGCGGCTGCTGCGGGTGTTCCTTCACCAGCTGGTCCATCACCCGCAGGGCGTTCTCCAACTGCCCCTGCTGGTACAGGTCCAGCCCCTGCTCGATCCGGGACCAGTAGGCGCTACAGCACCACTTGAATTTTTTGCCGCTGCCGCACGGGCAGTTGTCGTAAGGGTTGGGAGCCATGAGTGGGGTCGGACCGAGAGTGGGGTCGGCGGGTGGCGGGGATTCGGACGGAACTCGCCCCGCCGCGCCGGAAATACCAGGCCGTCACCGCCGCCGGTTAACGCGGTGTTGCACTCAAGATAGCGGTTGTTGTGCGGGGCGAAAACGGGGGGGCGGCGGTTGACTGCGGCTAACTCTGACCTACGGTTGGGCGCCGGCGCAGTTTCCGCCTGACCCCTGAGTCCCGTCCCGGACCGACCCGGCCCGCCGGCGGACCGACCCTGAAGGATGCCATCCCGATGGTGACCAACGACCTCGGCGCGTGTGAGTGGTTCGTGTGGGACTTGCGCCGCAGCTCGCTCATCGACCGCGGCCAGCTGGACCAGATCGTGGGCGAGTTCCTGAAGCGGAACCCGCGGGCCGAGGCCCCCGCCCTGGCCGAGTTCCTGGTGCAGCACGGCACCCTGACGGCGTTCCAGGCGGAGCGGATCCTGAACGGCAAGACGGCCGGGCTGGTCCTCGGGCCGTACGTGCTGCTGGACGCCATCGGCAGCGGTAGCATGGGGCAGGTGTTCAAGGCCACGTCCAAGAACGACAACGCCCAGTACGCGGTCAAGGTGCTGCCGCGGCGGAGCATGTGGAACGTGCGGCTGGCCCGCCGCCAGGTGCGGAGCTTCGGCCAGTTCGCCCACCCGGCGGTGGTGCCGTTCGTGGACGTGGGCACGGCCGGCGGGCTGCACTACCTGGTGTGGCCGCTGGCCGACGGGCGGACGCTCGAATCGGCCGTGCAGCACGAGGGGCGGCTGCCCGCCGGCCAGGCCGCGCTCATCGGCGTGCAGGTGGCCCAGGGCATGCACGCCGCCCACCAGAACAGCATCTTCCACGGGCTGGTGAAGCCGTCCAACCTGATGGTCGGGTCGGACCGCCAGACCCGCATCCTCGACTTCGGCATCGGCAGCCTGCTGGTGGAGAACGACGGGGAGAGCCTGGTGGACACCATGTCCACCGCCAACACGCTCACCAGCGGGCTGGACTGCACCAGCCCGGAGAGCGTCATGGACCCGACCAACCGCACCCCGGCCGGCGACCAGTACAGCCTGGGCTGCACCCTGTACTTCTGCCTGACCGGGCGGGTGCCGTTCCCCGAGGGCAGCGCGGTCGAGAAGATGATGGCCCACCAGACGAAGGAGCCGCCGGCCATCAAGGAGTTCGCCCCGGACTGCCCGGACGGGCTGGCGGCGGTGGTCGGCCGGCTGATGGCGAAGAAGCCCGAGGACCGGTACAGCGGGATGGACGAGGTGGTGGAGGCGCTGGAGCCGTTCCTGGGCGAGATGGCGGCCACCGCCGCCGCCGTCACCGCCGCCGGGTCGGCCGCCCGGCTGGCCGGGCTGACCGGGTCGGCCCACCGCATGGCCGGGCTGGCGG
>JALHQU010000224.1 GCA_022841795.1 Fimbriiglobus sp. | reverse complement strand
GCCATCCTCCGCCGCCGGCTGGCCTACCTCGCCGAACACCCAGAGGTGGTGAAACCGGTCGTCGGCTTTCACTGGGCTGAGCGACTCGAACGGTAACGAATCAATGTGATCCGGTATGACTCAGGTAGTCGAGCCCTTCGAGGACGGCCGTCAGTGGACCGTCATTGTTCTCCAGCTTGCACTCGAACACCACAAGTCCACCGGCGGCATTCACGCCCACCAGATCGGCCCTTCGCCCCTTCTCGATGTCCCCACCCTGGTTCGGCCACTCGTAGCCCAGAAGCCAGTACCGCTCGCTCCCGATCGTGACGACACCGTCCGTTGTCAGGCGACAGTGGTGAAACAACTCCTTCACCGCCTTCTTCTCGGGCAACACGGCTCGGACGGGGAAGTCGTCGTCGCGGTCCTTGAACACCTCCCCGGCGTAGCTGCTCACCGACTCACGCTCGCGGAGGTAGGTGTCGGTCAGCACCCGTCGCAGCAGGTGCGGCCACTCCGGTTCCGCCCCACGCGGCTGCTTCAACAAGTCCATCCACTGACGAAACAGTGAGTCCACGGCAGCCGCCCTCGGGGCTCCATCGACATCACCACGAAATCTCCGGGGCCAAGCACAACCTTCCATAACCCACCGAACGGAATGGGTCCGTCTGCCGGCTGTCCCGCAGGTGGCATTCCCCTCTGCCACGATGCCCTTGTGACCCAACACAGGGAGTTCAGACCGGGTGGCCAAGCAACGACCAGACGCGGAACGACGAGTCCGACAGTGTGCGAAATTCGCACGGCTGATCCGGCTCGCACGCCTCGTCCTGGGCAACGGCCGCTGGGGGCCGGAGGACTTGGCCAAAGAACTCGAATGCTCCACGCGGACCGTCTTCCGCGACATCGACACGCTCGCCGCCGCTGGGATCCCCGTCTGGTTCGACAAGGGAACCCAGGCGTACTGCGTTCGGCCCGGCTTCCGGTTCAGCAAGCTCGACCCGATGACGGTGGACGTCTGTGATACCGCCAGTCCACCCATTCACGACCTGCTCGTTCAGGCCCGGCGGGTACTCAAGGAGGCCGAGGGTCTGATGACGTGCCTGCGTCAACTGTGCGATCAACTCGAAGCCAAGAACCCCACTTGAGAACCCGAGAGCCGCCCATGCCGAACGAGAAAGAGGATCTCCAGAAAAGCAACCGGATGAAGTGGCTCGTGATCGGCGGGGTGGCTCTGGGCCTCCTGCTCATCGGGGTGGTGACGCTCGTGACCTGGAACACGGTCGCCGAGAATCGACGGAAGGCGAAAGCGGAGGAAACGGTCCGCTCGGCCCTGACCCTCTGGTGTTCCGACCAACCGCTGCCGGATGTCATGAACATGGTGTCGAGCGACACCTGCCAGTTCAGCGAGTTCGGGACGCGACTGTCTAACGACCCACGGCCGACCGGCTACCAGATCACGGGCATCACGCGGGGCGAGAAGAACAGCTACCTGGTCGTAGCGACACTGACCTTCGCCGGTGGGGCTGAAACCCGTCTGTACGAGGTGGAAGTCAGCAAGAAGTCGGGGAAGTGTCTCATCACTACCAAGGCGTCGGAAGACATCAGCGGCACCGAATCTCACGCCCGTTCGATGCTCCAGGCCTGGCTCGACTGCTGGGTCTCCAGCGAGAGCATGGCCACTTTCAAGCAGAAGCATCCCGAGGCGGCGGGGAAGATGACGGTGGACACCACCTGGGCCGTGCTGTCGGCGTCGGGCAAGAAACTCGTCCAGTACGACATCACGAACGCCGGCCCTTCCGCAGGCGGCGGGTACCGCTTCACCGTCACCGCCGTCCTCGAAGAACGGGGCACGCCGGAGACGAAGATCCTCCGCTACACGGTCTACAAGGATCGCACCTTGAGCGGCGGTCGGTGGTGCGTAACGGGAAACTGAGATCGACTCGCACAGCCCATGATCCGGCCACTTCTATGGACTCTATTCGCCTCCCCTCCGACGGCGGTTACCAGCACGCTCACGCAATTTCGGCGAGAGGTCCGTCCGCTTCGGGTACAGCCGTAGAACGCTTACTTCTGCCGCGTCCAGACCCGGAGAGAACTCGAAGAGGTCTTCCATGTGAAAGGTTTCGCCGAGCCGCTGGCGGAAAAACCTGAACAGTGCTTCGAGTGTTGCTGTCGTCGTGACTGGCTCACGGTCACGGTCCCACGATGTCAACCCGGATAGGGTGCCACGAGGGACATGAATCGCGTCCGCCAGCACCTGCATGTGGAGGTGCTGCTCGGGCGGCAAGTCGCGGTTGCACCGGTCCATGAGCTCGTTGAGACGAAACCGGACCACGTTCCCCTCCAGTTTTACTGTTGACCCCATCAGCAATCGGAAGTAAACTGTACCTGCTGACCACATCAGCAGTTTACTTGCCGTGCAGGGCACTGCAAGGTCACTCACCAGTCTGGAGACAGTATGCGGCTCGTCATCACCAAGAAAGACTGGGTCAAAGCCATAAAGGCGACCCGTCCCACGCTCCGTCAGCAACTCACGAAAGAGGCCTTCGAAGCGGTCGATCGTCCCCTCATCGATGGTGACATCGACCGGGATGCCTTCGGGCACTTGTTCGACACGCCAGACGAGGCGGACCTCGCCTCCGTCCAGGTTGAGGATGATGGGAGTGTGTGGCTACGGGTCACGTTCTTCAACAGCGTGGACCTGCAACTGTCTGAACTGCAACTTCCGCAGGAGGTGCAGGACCGTGTCATCGCCCAGATCAAGCAACTCCTGCCACCGAAGCGAACCAGCGGCCGGGGCAAGAAAACGGCCGGGAGGACCCCATGAAGCCGAACAAAGCCAAGGCCAGCACACTGCTTCACCAATCAGGAAGTCCCGACAGCCGCCCGGTGAGATGCCTCCCAATGAGGGTCGGCCCCCCATGGGTCGAGGTGGCGATCATGACCATCGCCGACAGTGTCAACGACAGACGGTTCACCGCGTCCGACATCGTTGAGCAGTTCAAGCTTCACGAGTGCGTCGAACGCGAACCCAGCACCGTCGCTGAATTCGTCCGTGCGATTGGCCCCGAGCCCGACGGCATGGGCTTGGTGTGTCAGGACGAAGAGGTAATCCCGTGTCGAGAGAACGCGGTCAAAGCCCTGGAAGCGTTAGGGTTCAAACTGCACGAACCACCGACCAGGGAAACGTTTACCGAGAAACTGCTCTGCTACACGTACAAGTTGCCGAGTCTTGAGGCTCTGTACGCCAGAATTGCCGCCGTGCCGACGCTGGCCAGTGTGAACAAAGTCCGCTCTTTCTGAGAGCTTCCCCCATTCCCACCTCCGGCCTGCCGCGTGGCAGTCCTTGGGCCCTAAATAGGCGGGGGCCGACCCGAGGTGCGAAACTCGAACTCAGTTGGAAACAGCCATGACAACGCGAGTGTTCCCTGCTCGTGCCGTGGCCTCACCGACCGAACCCGCCGCCGCGGGTCCACCGGTGAAGGTCTATGGCGATGAGAAAGTCCGCGAGACCGCGGACGAACACAAACGGACAACCGGGTACTAGGGGCGATCAGGTACAGCCGCGCTTTTCGGCTTCCAGTCGATCAACTCGATCCTGGACGTTCGAGATGACACTTGCAGAGATGCCCACCGAACTGGACGACCACCCGCTCGCCGGGCTTTCCCCGAACAACGGGACGGAATACGGGCACAAGCTTTCGGCCGCGTTCTCGCCGCTATCGCCCTCCGCAGGACGGGGCAGCAGAAGCCGGAGTCCGAGAGTGTTGATGAGCAGCAAAGTCTCGGTCGGACGTCACCCACGTCGCCGAACGGCGGGGTCCAATACAGGGGCTGATAGCGATGGAACTGAAGAAACGACTCCTTCTCCAGGCACAAACCCGCCCCTTGCGGATCGGCGTGTACGGCCGCGTCTCGACCAAGGAGCAAGCGAACGAGGGCGTGTCGCTCGAAGCCCAGCAGGCTATCGCTGAACGTCACATCCAGCAGTGGCGACTGGAGAAGGTTCCGATCGGATCCATCACCTACTACATCGACGCACGGTCCGGCAAAGACTTCATCCGACCAGAGATGAAACGACTCCAAGCCGACATTCGGGCCGGTCGCCTCGACCTGATCCTGGCTTACAAGATGGACCGGATCGGCCGGCACACCGTCGACTTCCGCAACTTCGAGACCCTCCTCAAAACGCACGAAGTCGATCTCCAGTTCTTCAACGACCGCTACGAAACGGAGACTGCGTCCGACTTCCTCAGCAACCACATCACGATCGGCTTCGCCGAACACGAAAGACTGGTAATCGGGGAGCGAACGAAGGCGGCACTCGACAACCGGGCCCGAAACGGCTTTTGGAATGGCGGGTTCATGTTCGGCTACCGCAAGGACGAACAGACCAAGAAGCTGGTCCCTTGCCCGGAGGAGGCCGAGATCGTCCGTAGGCACATCTACGACGCGATGGAGGAACTCGGGTCGGTAGGGCAGGTGCTCCAACGCCTTCACCGCCTCGGAATCCGCTACCCGGCCCAGAAGCCCGGCCGCGAGAAAGGGGGCGGCGAGCGGCCCTTCGAGAAGCAGCAGGTGGTGCGAATCCTCGAGAACCCGATCTACCTCGGCCACGTCGTCTGGGGCAAGATCAGCACCCCGAACGCTCACCCCGCGATTGTCAGCGAGGAACAGGCGGCTCGCGTTCGGGCCATCCTCAACCAGAACCGCAAACGGCGGACGAGCACCCGCTACTCCCGCGGTCGGCAGTACCCCCTGAAAGGGCTGGTGCTCTGCTCTTGTGGGAACCACATGACGCCGAAGGGGGCCACCGGCCGCTCCGGGGCGTGCTTCTATTACGAGTGCTCCCGGCAGATGCACCAACAGTCCCGGGCGGAGTGCTCAAGCCCCCGCATCCCCGCCGTCGCACTGGAAGACGCAGTCAAGGGGCTGCTGCGGCGGATCGGGACGTTTCCGCAGGCCCGTGAACAGATCGTCCGACACGCACTGGACGCACTGGGAACAGACGCCGAGAAGGTCAAAGAGGAAGTCACGCTCGTTCGCAACCGCCTGGTCGCGGTTAACGGCGAGATCAACAACCTCGTCGGCTCACTGGCGAAGCTCGGGGCGGATGCCGTCGATCTGGTGAAGGAAGGGCTGACCCGGCTCAAGGGGGAACGCGAGCAACTTCAGGGTCAGCTCAAGGAACTGGGCGCGGCAAAAGCTCCTCATGACGTCGTGCGTGAAAGGGCGGCGAAGTTCGTCGCGTCCTGGACGGACATCGGCCAACTCATCGACGACGCCGACTTGGCCGAGCAGCGGGTGATCCTCCAGCACCTCGTCCACTCGCTCGTCCTGACGGCGGCGGACAAGGGGGCGAAGCACGGCACCTACGCCTTGCGGCTGTTCCCGGAGATCGGGCCGATTGGTCCCGAAGGTGGTGAAAATGACCGCGGCCCGAACCCAGATGCCCCTCGAAAGGGACCCGGAGATCGGGCCGTGTTAACCGAAAACGACGTGGTTCGTCAATTCGGTGAAAAAGCTCCCCCGGTAGGATTCGAACCTACGACCCGCCGGTTAACAGGCAGCTTATCCGAACCCCTCTCTCGCGCTGAATCTCCCATGAATTACAGGAATATTATTCGTTTCGCACGCCGTTGCAAGTGATAATATTCGACGCGTGGAAACGCCTGGAATCGCGGTAGTACCGCACCGTTCTGCGGTATTTTGCGGTTACAGCAGAGCCGGATTTACAAGAACCGATCGACCTATGCATGACGCAGTTGAGGTTGAGGCCGGGTGAAGGGTCTCGAAGCGGAGGGTGAGGAGGGAGGCCATGGCGTCGCGGTGGGTGGTGCCCAGACGGCCGAGGGTGTCGTTGACCGCCGGGTGATCGGCGAATGCGGTTTCTGTCGTACCCGTAGGCGGTAGAGCTACGCGCATCTCACGACCCGGGTTGCCGTCCGGTGAGTCGCCCCGCCCGCGCGGGCTGTTGAGGTTGGGCGTGTCACACAGGAGGGCGAGTCATGGCCGACGACGGCGACTGGTGCGAGTGCGACTGGGACCCGGTCGAGGCCCGCCGGCTCGTCCGCGGGCTGGTCAAGTCATTGGTGCAGGCGCGGTGGCTGGTCGAGCCCGGGTTCCTGACCGACGATGTGGTGTCGGTCTGGTTCCCGCCGGACGGGGCGGAGCTGCGGGGCAACGGCCGGTCCGCTCGCGCCCTGCTCGGGCAGGCGGCCCTGGACGCCCGCCGGCTTCAGGCGACCGGCGTTATCCCGCGCACCTGGCACACCAGTGCCACCCTCGTCCGCGGTCCGGCGGAGACCGGGGAGCTGGTGTCGGCCGTCCAGCTGCTGCTGGCCGGGGACGCGGCCGCCGCCGACCCGGTCGCCGCCCTTCAGCGGGCCGCCCGCCCGCCCCACCCGTCACCGGAGTGGGTCCGGCTGATCGACTGGGACGGGCTGCCCGAGTTGCTCAGACTGCTCGGACTGCTCGACCGGCTCCCGGCGGCGGAGGTCCGGCCGATGGTGCCGAGCTGGGACTCGGACAGCGGGGTCCTGCGGTACGGGCGGCGGATCGCCCGGCGGGTCGACGCCGGGGCGGAGAACATCCGCACCCTGCTGGACGAGTTCGAAGGCCGCGGGTGGCCGGCGAAGGTGGCCAACCCGATCTCCGGAGGCGCCGCGCGGTTGCACGATACGCTCAAGAACCTGCGGGTCGGGCTGAAGCACCTCCGCTTCCACTCCGAGGGAGGGGCGGAGCGGGTGGTGTGGAAGCCCGCGCGGACGCCATCGCCGAACCGGTCGGGGCAGCGGAGTCGCCCCGGTCGCGGGTGAGGCCGTACTGAGTCGCCCGACAGTAAGCTCGGCCGGTCAACACCTCAGCCCTCCCATCCGCCGCTTCAACGCGGGCGTGCTTCACGCCCGCGGTCGCCTCCCGGTCACATCGTACGGCCACCCCGAGCCACCCCGAGAGCACCCATTGAGCATCCGCTGCACGTGGCGATATCCTCGGTCATGTCGCCGCATCCCGTCGTGAGATGACCGATGGCCGCCACCGAGCTACTGGACGAGGACCTGCTCCCCCTCGCCGCCGCCGCCCGCCTGTTCCCCGGCGCGCGGGGCGCCGCGCGGGTGAACCCGGCCACGGTGCATCGGTGGTGTGCGAAAGGGACGCGCACCCCGGACGGGCGGGTGGTGAAGCTGGAGTGGGTGCGGGTGGGGTGTCGGGTGCTGACCAGCCGCCAGGCGGTGGCCAGATATGTGGCCGCCCTGTCCGCCCCGCCGGAGTCGACCGAGATTCCGACCCGGACGCCACTGGCGCGGAAACGGGCGGCGGACACCGCCGCGGCCGCTCTCCGGGCGATGGGCGCCTGAACTCACTACGTATCCCCCCGACGGAGGTAACTGTGCCCGCTTCCACAATCCCGCCGCACCTCCCGCTTCTTGATCGGGGGTCGCGTGAGCGACGACGGGCGTTTCTCGACAGCCACCAACTGTCGACGGACACCGACTTCACGCTGAGTACGCCGTATGAGCCCGGCGCCAACACGGTCTTCGTCCCGCGGCTGCCGACGGCCGTCCGCCGTCACCTGCGGTCGACCGAGCATGTGCTGGAGGTGGCGACCGGGTGGGTGTCCCGCCGGACCCGCCCGCTGGTCGTCGGCCGTGACGGGTGGGACGTGGTGCCGTGGGGGTTGGTGCGCCCGATCGCCCAAGTCGTCCGGGCCGCCCGACGTGCGGAAACGGTGGTCGACGTCGCCCCGACCGCCTTCCCGCCCAACGACGCCGTGCCCGACCCACTGGTGGCCGACTCCCTCCGCCGCAACCGCCGTTTGGTGGTGCGGCACGCCAGTGCCGTCCACCCGGCCGTGCTGATCGCCGGGTTGGTCAGCGCCTTCCTAAACGGCCGTATCCTCGTGGTCGTGTCTCGCCGCCGGGACGGCGGGCACCTGGTGCGACAGCTCCGTGAGCTGGGGATCGACGCCGACAAATACTTCGGCGGGGACCGCGGCGGCCGCCCGCCGCGGGTGGCAGTGGGCACCTCGGCCGGGCTGGCGGCCGTCGCGGGCATGCTCACCAACTGCTCGATCGTCGTTGTGCTGGACGCGGTGAACTTCTGCGGCCCGGCCGGGGTGAGCATCCGCCACGAGCTAGCGTGGCTGAACAGCTGTTGGCTGAGGCTGGTGCCGGCCGACCGCGTCCCGTCCCCGCTGGAGCAAGACCGTCTAGTGTGCATGTTCGGACCATCCCGACTCGACATCCCGGTTCACGGCCACATCCGGCGGCAGGTGCTGTTCGACGCCCAACCGGTGGTCCTGCCGGAAGGTCGTGGGTACGACCGGGTAGTGATGCGGCTGGCCGCCGACCTGGCCGCCGGCGCCGTGGAATCAGATCAGTTCGGGCTCGTCGGCCGGGCGGCCAGGGTCCGGGTCGCCGGGCCGGTGGTGGTGTTGGCCCACGACCACCGTCGGCGTCGTCAACTCCAGGATGAGCTGCGGGCGGGCGAACGGGGTGTGGTTCGCGTGGTGACGCCGGACGAGTTGAGCCGGCGGGCCGCCGTCGGCGTGCTGGTGCGGGCCGACCGGCGAACCCAGTGCCCGCCGCTGGCGGAACAGGTGCTGACCGAGCCGCAGACCGGCCGCACCCCGCTGCTGGTCATCGACGCGGTCGGGGCGGCAGACGACCGCCTGCTCCGCACCCGCGGGCTGCAGTATCGGGCGGCCGGGTGGGTGCCGCTGGCGGCCGAACTGGGCGGGTACGCCGACTGGGACGCCTGGGTGCACCGGCCGCTCGACGGCAACCTGCCGGACGTGCGACGATTCTGAACATTCATTGCTTTAACCCTGGTCAAAAATTGCCGACAGATTTTGGGGTCGCCCCCAGAATTTGAACGCCGGAGTGTCTGCCCGTGACGCCGCGATGGAGGGAGTACGACTGCCGACGACCACGCCGCTCCCGCGGCGGGCGGCGGGCACCGGCGCCGCGGACCCTGCAGGAGGTGCTAGAGCCGGCGAACCTGTTCCGGGTGATGCGGCGGCTGCTGGCCCGCAACGGCCAAACCCCCGGGGTGGACGGCATCCGCTACCGGGACCTGTCCCGCGGCGAGTGGTTCGAACTGCTCCGCCACCTGCGGGCGAGGGTGCTCGCCGGCACGTACCGCCCGCAGCCGCTGCGGGCGGTGGTGATTAAGAAGGCCGACGGCGGCGACCGCACACTTCTCCTGGCGGTGGTGCTCGACCGCGTGCTGGAGCGGGCCGTCGCCGAGTTCCTGACGGCCGCGGCCGAATCCACGTTCCACTCCTGCTCGTTCGGCTTCCGCCCCGGCCTGGGCTGCCTGGACCTACTGGCCGAGCTGGCGGTGGTGTGCGAGACGACCAACGCCTGGGTCATCACCGCCGACGACGTGAAGATGGCGTTCGACTGTGTGCCGGTCCGACTGGCCGCCGCCGCCCTGGCCCTGCTCGGCGGCGGCCCCGCCTACCCCGACCCGGACGTGACCGCCCTGGCGGCGGTCATCCTCCGCGGTCATCACCAACCCGCAAAGGAGGTGGGTATCGCCCAGGGTGGCGCCCTGTCGCCGCTGACACTGAACGCGCTCTTGCACTTTGCGCTCGACTTACTGATGACCGCCGTTCGCGGCGGTCGCAGCCCGGTGTGGTTCGCCAGATATGCCGACAACATCCTGGTGGTCACCCGCACCGCGGCCGAAGGGCGGGCACTGCTGGAACTGATGCGACGCCACCTGGCGGAGGTGGGACTAAGCCTGAAAGCGGCCCCGGGGGAACCCCGCGACCTGCTCGCCGGGGAACACCTGGACCTGCTCGGGCACCGGCTCACCCACGCCGACGGAAAGCTCCGCCTCAGCATCCCGAACCGCAAGTGGGACGACCTACAGACCGAGTTGGTCAAGGCTCACCGGGACGCGAACCCGACCGCCGCCGCCAGGCAACTGGTGAGCGGCTGGGTCGCCGCCCACGCCCCCGCCCTCGGCACCATGACCGACAGAGAAAGAGAGGAGACGGCCAACCGGCTGGTCAACCTGCTCCGCCGGACCGGACACCGCGACGCCTACCCCCGAACGGAGGTGACCCGTCAGACGACGGCCGCCGCCGCCCGGTGGGCCGGGACGGTGAACCGGGCCAGGACCAGGATGACCGACGAGCCGGACGGGGAGGACCACCCGTCTCGGAACCAGCCGACGGCGCACACCACCGCCGCCGACAGGACCGGGATCAGCCCGGACAGGACGGAGGATACGGGGACGGTGGCCACCGGCACGACCGCCGGACCGGCCTCCGGAACGGAGATCCGCACGACATCGGACGGGGACACCCGACCGGGCGAAGCGACCTCACCCTCACCGGCGAGGGCGACTCACCCGTCACACCCGGCTCCCGTCGCCAGTCCTACGGGTTTCAATCCTTCTTCTTCAGATTCCCGGTGTAAACTCCGGTCGAGAAGTGTGGCGCCCGTCGGGGTCGCGGGTACCAGTTGAGAAGTGTGGCGCTTCGTTTCAGTTCCGGGCGTAAAGTGGGGTGACACCCGTCACTTCCACCGC
>JALHQU010000223.1 GCA_022841795.1 Fimbriiglobus sp. | reverse complement strand
GCGGTGGAAGTGACGGGTGTCACCCCACTTTACGCCCGGAACTGAAACGAAGCGCCACACTTCTCAACTGGTACCCGCGACCCCGACGGGCGCCACACTTCTCGACCGGAGTTTACAGCAAGCCGAAGCCGCTCACCCGCGACCGCACGCTGACACAGGAAGAACGGCAGCTCATCCTGTCCAAGATCGTTGGCCCGGCGTTCAAGCGGTTCGTCAACGCCATGACCCTCACCGGCTGCAGGCCGGGCGAGATCGCCCGCGTCACCGCCGACGACGTGGACCTCGACGCCGGCATCTGGGTGTTGCGGAAGCACAAGACCGCGAAGAAGACGGGCAAGCCACGGATCGTCTACCTTCCGCCCGAGGCCGTCGAGCTCACCCGTGAGCTGATGGCGACGAAAAAGACCGGCCCGCTGTTTCTGAACTCCCGCCGAAAGCCGTGGACCCGCAACGCCGTCCGGATTCGGTTCCGAAACCTGCGGAAAAAGTTCCCCGAGCTGAACGGCATCGTCGCGTACAGTTACCGGAGCAGCTTCGCGACCGACGCACTCGAAGACGGTGTGCCGGACGCGACAGTGGCGGCTCTGCTCGGGCACACGAACACCGACACGCTGCACAAGTACTACGCCCGGTTGTCTGGCCGCCTGGACCACCTGAAGGGCGCGGCCGCGAAGGCGACCGCCCCGCCGGCGGGGGACACGGGCAGCTGATCCACGACCCGGCAACGATTGTCGCTCCGCGGCCCGGTTACCTCGCCGGGTCGCGGGGAATCTCGTCGAGCAGGCCGGCCCGGCTCAGGCGCTGGTACAGTCCGCTGTCCCGCCGACGGAGTTCCGAGCGGGAAATGCCGCGGTAGTGCGTCCGGTAGTAGCGAAGGGGGTCGGGAAGGTGACGGACGCTGGTGGGGACGTGCGCGAGCAGCCCGGCGTCGCGGAGGCGGGTGTACAGCGACGAGTCGCAGCGGGCGAGACGGCCGCGTGTGACGCCGAAGTAGTGTTCCCGGTAAAAGGCGAGTAGGTCGGGGATGTCGCGGCGGTGTTGCTTCAGTGGCACGTACGACAGCAGGCCGGCCCGGCGGAGCCGGTGGTACAGAGCGCGGTCGCGGACCTCGAGTTGCCCGCGGGTCAGCCCGGCGTACCGCCGGCGGTACAGTCGCAGGTCATCCCGCCCGCCGGTGCCCGACTTGTCTGCCGGCATCGCCCGAAGTGTAGCAGCCCGCCCGGCCGGCCGGGAAGCACACGGCCACTCATATCAGACGAGAGACGTGACCGCCCAACTGACCGCCCCGAACGCGGCGGCGATCTTCAACCAGCGGGTGACCCGCTTCCGGCGGTCCCATTCGGTCCCGGCCGCACGCACCCGATACATCCCGACCAGTGCCAGGGCGACGGCGGGTGCGTGGAACGCGAACGACAGGGTGAGGGCGACGCGGGACGCGGCGGCCAGTTCATCGAGCCTGGCGCCCGCGGGGTACGCGGCGGCGGTGACGGCGAGGAACGTCAGCAGGGCATACACGGGTTCGGCGTGGTCGGTGTTCAAGTGCGGCCAGGATGGCACGGCTGGAGGAGTCGCTGCAAGCGTCTGATATGAGGACCGCTCACCGCTGGCGACGATAGAGCGCACGGCTGGCCGCCGGGTCGAAGATCAAGCCCCGCCCGCTGCAACGGACGGGGCTTCTCGGCAGACCCTCGCGGGACCGCCGGGTGCGGTTTTCGGCACGGCTCAGGGCTCCGAGCCGCGAGCGAACGTCTCGTGGGTGCCGGGGTCGGTGAACCGGGAAGGTGTGGCTTCGGGCAGGGCTCGGTGGGCTCGCCGTCCCGCCCGCCGCTACGACGACGCGAGTAGCGGGTGCCGCTCCTTGCGGCACTCCGCCATCAGCCGCTCCAGGTCGGTGGGGTCGATCATGATGCGGCCCCGCCGGCCTTCCGCTCCGAGACGGTAGTGGGCGAGCCGCCCCTCGGCGCACCAGGTGTACACCAGGCTGGCAGACACGCCCGCCCGCTCGGCGGCCTGTTTCGGAGTCAATCGGCGGTCGGATACCACACGTCACCTCACTCACGCGCTCGCGCTCCGTCGCGGGTTGGTCCGGGGAAGATCGTCGGGGCTCGGCGGCCAGCACGCCACCTTCGGCGGTGCCGCCCGCCGGCCCTCTGCGCACGAGGCGGACGTCGGTGGCGGCGACGCTCCTGGCCGCGGGGCGGCTTGCTCCGCGGTCAGCACCGGTGGTACGCGCTCGTCACATCGTCGATCCGCGGAGGGGACAGACTTTGGACCGCGGAGAGCCCCACCGGGGGGGGTTTGCGATCAGTCCGCGGACGACTTCCCCACGGGACGACGGTGGGAGCGTAGCGTCCGCCTTCAATGGCCAATCCATTCTCTCGCGCGACGCCTCGCGATTCGGCGTCGTACCGATGAACCGTGCGAGGCTTGGTCCTGGTGCCCCCGCCGTCCTTCGCACGCCGCTTGGGATCCGCCGCTCACGTCTTGGCCGGCGCGGGCGGGGCGACCGGCGGTCCCGCCGCCGGCTTCGGCGGGGGCTTGCGGCCGTTCGTTCCGGCCTTCATGCCGAGCAACTGCTGGAACCCCTTCTAGCTGAGGAACGACTCGGCGAGGGTGCCGTCGTCGAACGTCACCGTCAGCCCGTCGCCCTCCTTGCCGGTGAGCGAGCACGTCCCGGTGCCCGTGGTGTGGATGGTCAGCTTCACCGCCGTCATGGGTGGCCTCCTCTTGGGGAATTCGGTCAACCGACATCGCGCCCGACGCCGGGCGCTGTTCCAATCGTTCCAGGGCGACTCCGACAGCGCAACCGGCCGCAGCAAAGCGGCCGGCCGGGTGACCGGTGTCCGGTCGCACGGTGGAACCCCGTGCCGCCCCTTCTCTCCTCGAAGTCCCGCTGGCGGGTCACGTGGCCGGTCCGAGTGCCGGCAGTTCGGCCGCGGGCGACGCCGCCGCCCTCCGGCCCGCGGCCTCGGCGAGTACCCGGACCACGCCGGGCATGGCGATCAACCCGCCCAGGAAGGCGTGGAACGCGGGCAGGCAGTGGAACTCGCGCACGCCGCCGTACTCGACCAGCACGCCCGGCGCGGCGTGTTGGTAGGCGCAGACCCGGCAGCAGTCGCACTTGATCTCGCGGATTACGATCACGGGTCACCTCGCGTCTTTCAGGGCGTCGTCCAACGTGTGTTTCAGTTCGGCCTCGGACCACGGCGGCTCACACGTCTCGTTCCACGCCGCCAGGAGCGGCCACGCCTCCCGGAAGCTCAGCCCGAACTTGCGAGCGAGCACGCAGGCCACCCGGAACGTCCGGTCGTGCCCGCGTTGGCCGCTGACCGCCCCCTCGACCCGCGCCAGGTACGCCCCGGCGCGTCGGACCAGGTGCTCTCGGTCCCCCGGGTCGATGATCGGCGGCGAAGAAGTCGCCGGGCGCGGGGTGCGGGTCCATTCGACCCGCGCCTCCGGCAGTGCCGAGGCCGGCCGGAGCCCGTCCCCAAGCCACGCGTAACTCCCCGCCTCGGTCCGACTCGGCGGGATCACCGCTATGCCGCCGGCGGTGCGGATGTCGAGCCCGAGCCCGAGCACCCGCACCCGGTTGGTCAGTGCGACCCCGGCCGGCATGCGGTAGCCGAGGTGCAGCCCGCCGCGCGGGGTCCGCACCCGGTGCGGGGTGTCGCCGCAGTGGGCGAGCACGCGGTCGGCCTGGGCCGGGTCGTCGCAGTCGAACAGCACCATGCCCGTCGTGACGATCGCGACGTTGCGGCGGATGGCGAACCACGCGCGGACCAGCGCTTCGGGCGGGAGGCGCTCTTGCCACTCCTTCCATTTCACCGCCGGCACCTTCGTGTCGTCGACGCACGGCACCGGGGCGACCCCCTTGTCGAGGGCGTCGAGGGCGGCCGAGAGCGCGTCGGGCGGTGGCGTCACCGGCCCACGCTGTCACGGCCCGCGGCCGCCGTCACCCCGCGACCCCGCCCGCGGGCACCCTCCCGGCGGCGGGTGTGCACGCCCGTCCCCTACGCAGAACCTCGGTGCTTTCGCCCGGACCGCGGGGGACACCCTTCCGGTCCTCGTCCGTCCTCGCTTTCGCTCGTCCGTCCTCGTCCCGTCCTGCCCCCCGGCCCGGTCACACCGCCGACTTGTTCCCGCACCAGTCCACCCACGGCTCCGGCGTGCCCGACCGCAACCGGTCGAACGTCGTGAACAGCAGTGCGACGTCCTGGAACTCCGCCGCCGACTCCCGCAACCGTTGCATCCGTCCCTCGTCGTGCGCGACGACGAGCACGAACCCCGCGAATCCCTCGTACCGCTTCCACTTCGCGGCCATCTGTTTCTTGACCGTCATCTTGCCGCTGTTGTCGATCTCGATCGCGAGCCGCTGGCCGTCGCGTTCGCCGGTCCCGTCGGGTTCGGTCCGCGCCCGCTTCTTCGACCGCTCCAGGCGGATGCCGGTGCAGCCCGTACTTCCGCGTCTCGCCCGCCTTCCGCTCTTCGAAGTTGCCGGCGGTGCCGGCGTTGGTGCACTCGTCGAGCAGCACGGCCACCGGCGGGAACGGCTTCGCCCGGCCCTCGCAGTGCTCGGTGACGAGCGGGTTGATCCCGCCGATGATCGTCCGGGGCACGTCCTCGTCGGCGGTTCCCCGCTCCAGGAGCAGTTTCCCCTTCCGCTGGAGGAACGCGCCGAGGTCGAACCCCGGGCGGCAGGCGGCCAGGAATTCCGGGTCACTGAACACGCCGCTCACCAGCCGGGCCGCCGACCCGACCTCCGACCGCAGGCCGGCCGGCTTCATCCCTTCCAGCGCCTCAAACTTGTGCCGCAGGTCGGGCAGTGGGCAGTCCCTCACTAGCGCCGCGAACTCGTCGGTCCCCGGCCGGAACCCGGAGGGGATGACGGAGGGGTCCTTCGCCGGCCGCTGGTACAGGAAGACCATGAGCAGGGCCATCACCCACTCTTCCATCAGCGGGGGCCGAGGCGATTGCGCCGCCCCGCCGCCGCATCATCACCTCCACGAACTGCTTGGCCCGCCGGCGGTTCTCCTGCAGCCGCTTGCCTGGGTCCGGGTTCGCCGACGACCGGAGCAGGCCGTAGCCGAGCGGGTGGTCCAGGTCCGAGAGCTTGTGGTAGAGCACCTCGCCGTCCAGGTGGTCCAGCAGCAACGCCGTCAGGCTGTCGTTGTGCGGGTCGAGCGAGACGACCGCCCTGTGGAAGTTCAGGGCGAGCCTCGCCATCCCGACCGTCTTGCCGCTGCCGGGCTGCCCGATGGTCAGGTTGTTCGGGATCAGCTTCATCGCAGGAGGGCGTCGAGTTCCTTCAGGTAGTCCTGCTTGGCCTTCTCGCCGGCCGCGTGCCGCTCGGACGGGTCCAGGCCGGCGGCGGCAAGCAGCGCCAGCTTCGCATCGTACTTCTGCTTGGCCGCTGCCGCCTGCTCCTCCGGCGTCGGCGGCGGGGGCGGCGGGGGTGGCGCGGGCGGGTCGGGCTTCGGCACCTCCGCTGGCTTCACCGCGGGCTCCGACACCGGCTTCGGTCGCTCCGGGAACATCGCGGCCACGCCCTTCCCCGCGTGGGTCAGGACCGGCAACACGACCGTCGCGACCGCCCCCGCCAAGCCGGCCGCCAGCAGGGATCGGAACGCGCGGGTGGCGAACCCGGACGGGCCGTCCGGCGTCCACTCCGCCCACCGCGCGATCCCGTAGGCGATGAAGGCCAGGAACCCGATGCGTCCGGCCCACCGCCACTCGGTCTTGCCGCACCCCTGGCTGCCGACGAACCCGACGACGGCGGTCAGCAGCATTAGGGGCACGACCTCGTCGAGCGACACGAAGTCCAGCATGGCCTCACTCGAACGATGGGCGGCGGGGGTTGGCGGCCACCGACGGCTCCACCACGAAGTCGCGGAACCTGCACTCGCCGAGCTTCCGCCGCCACAGGGTCGTCTCGTTCACCCCGACGAAGTACAGGCCGGCGGTCCCGCCCTTGGCGGCGAACGCCTTCAGGTTGTCGGTCAGCCGCTTCTCGGCCGTGTACGAGTCGACCAGGTTGTTCTCCATGTCCGTGATGCCGATGAGGACCACCTTGGTCTTGCCGTTCCAGATGTACGGGTCGGTCATGGCCAACTCGAGCGTGTCGGACAGCCCGTCCCACACCCGCGACCCGCCGCCGGCCGCCTTCTTGTCGAGGAACTCGGCCCAGTCGGTCGAGCTGGCGAACTCGGTGCGGAGTTGCTTCGGCGACCCCTGCCAGAGGATGGCCTGGCGGTTGCCGCTCAGTTGGGTGACGATCAAGCAGTCGTTGTTCCCCAGCCGGCCGCGGAAGTAGTGGTCCACGGTGTCGTTGAGGAACGCCAGCCCCTTGCCGCCAGGCTTCATGAGGGCGTCGAACGACCCCGACTTGTCCACGGCGACGAGCAGGGCGTAGTCGTAGGGCTCGCGGGCGAGCGGGGACGGGGTGGCATCGGGGCCGCCCTTGTCGGCGACCGGCGTGCAGCCGACGAGGGCGGCCGACACGATGAGGAGCACGAGGAACAGCAAGTCACGCAGGGTCGGGGGCACGGTCGGACTCCTTCTTGGGGGTGAGGAACACGGCGAACAGGGAGACGGCCACGTTGACGACGACGAAGCCGACGGTGGCGAGCAGGGCGGCGAACGAGAACGTGGCCCCGTTCCAGCCCGAGTTGGTGATGCCCGCGTAGTAGAACCAGCAGTCGGCCGCGAGCACGCCGGCGGCCACGCAGTAGGTGATGCGCCGGGCGACGTCGGGCTTCTTGAACCGGGCGAATACCGCGTCGTCCCCGCACGCGGCGCGGAGGACGAGCTCCCACGAGGCGAAGACGACGATCAGGAACAGCACCGCGAACGGGTGGGCGCCCTGGAGGTTCTTGGTCTCCTCGTACCGGGCGAGAAAACCGAGCAGCGGCGTCTTGGACAACTTGGCCCCGAACTCCGGGAACGAGTTGGCCACCCCGCGGGCCACGACGCTCGCGTACAGGGTGAGCAGGATGCCGACGGCGAACACCCGCCAGGCCCGCAGCGGCAGGTGCCGCCATGCGTGCCCGGCTGCCTCCTTGGCCCACTGTCCGATCGTCTTGTCGCCGGGCTTCGGGTCGGTCACGGGTCGGTCCTCCGCGTTACGGTGCTTGGTCTGGGGTCTGGGTGGGCGGCAGTCCCGGCGCTGCTCGCAATGGGGCGGCCGGTCCCCCCGCTGGCACACCCACCGGGCCGGTCTCTGGCCGCTCAGGCGGGGCGTACCGGACGGCCCCGACGGCGAAGCCGAGGGCGACGACGAGCGCCGTGAACACCAGCCCGAAGGCCGCGCCGAACTTGAACCCGTCCCACCGGGGCCGGTAGGACTCACGGGCAACCGCCTGCTCCGCACAGCTCCGCGCGATCCGCACCACTTGGCCGAGGTCCACGCCCTCGACTCGCAACGTTCCGTCGGTCATGTGTCGTCCTCCTGTGCGCGCACCCCGGACGCAGGGCGGATACCGCCCGTGCTCCGGCATGCTGGTATTGAGGCGGGTGTGTTCGACGTGGGTCAGATTCGCAACGTCATGGCAGCGCGACTCTGCGGTGCCATTGGCTGCGATCCGTCGTCGGCTGAACGGCTACGACCAGATGTCGCGCCGTTGCTCGGGGGTCAACAAGTCCTGGCCGGAGTTCGTGATGCGGATGATGTCCGCCAGCACCGACGGATCGTACCTCTCGAAGTAGTCTTCCGAGTGGCAGAGCACCACGGCCTTGAGGATCTCCGCCTGGAACATCGTTTCTTCCTCCCGGAGGGAACCTTGGGGAAGCTGCGTGAGACGTAGCGATTTCCTGTGTTCCGTGAGGGCGACCAGGAGCGGATGCGCGGACACCTTCCCTCCGGGTTCCAGCGTCCGCAGCCAAATGACCAGGTGCTCCAAGAAACCTTCCTCCTTGAAATAGCGGAGCATCCGTTCCAGCGATTCCCACCTCAAGTCTGGGAGGCCCATCAGGGCATGGCGGAGTTCCACCTTTTGTCCGCCTAGGTCGAACACGTTCACGACGGGACGGTCGCGCTGGATGGCCTCGCGCAGTTGGCGCTCCTGCCATTCAGCCTGGAGTCTCAGAACGGGACACGCACAGCTTCGGGTACCGGGCGTGGTCACCACCGCCGTCCGGGGCTCGCCGGCGGCCAACTGCGTCCTGGCGTCGCTGATCAGCCGCGACTTCTGGACGGCCACGCTGCCGCCGCTGACCCCCAGGCAGGACTTCAGGAGTGTCTTGCCGAGCGGGTCGGTGTTGGCGATTCCCAGCCGTGCGTGCAGCACGATCCCTCGCTGGACGTCATTCTTGGCGAACCGGTGGAGTGCTTCGACCTGCTCGTCGATGATCTCGTCGCGCTCCCAGTGCTGGACCACGATGCAGTCGTCCGCAATCTGCTCGAAGTCCGGGTGCTCTATGCGGCGGCGCTTTTCCCGCTTGACCGCGTTGCTGAACGACTTGAACGCCAAGTCACTGAGGAGGGCCTCCGGCTTCTCGATGGTCTCTGTCGCCTCGATGCGGATGAACCGCATCAGCACCTCCTGGGCGATGTCGTCCACTCCGTAGATGCCGACGGGGCGTCCACCCATCCGCTTCGCGGCTTCCACACGCGCCTTCGCCGTAAGCGAGGCGTAGTCGGTCTTGGCGTCGCTCACCGTCGCACCCAGGGTTCCCGCACTATGAACGGCTGACGGGGTGAGGGTTTGCGGCTATCACAGGGGTTCCAGAGGAACCCCCGATGCCCCTGCCGCTCGCTGCGGTGTTCGCCGACCTGCCCGACCCGCGACGGGAGACGGCGAACAAGCTTCACGCCCTCACCGACATCCTGGTCGTCGCCACCTGCGCGGTGCTGTGTGGGGCGGACACCTGGGACGACATCGCCGAGTACGGGGAGACGAAGGAAGGGTTCTTCCGCCGCTTCCTGCCGCTCGCCCACGGCATCCCCAGCGCCGACACGTTCGCCCGCGTGTTCGCCAAGTTGAACCCGACCCGATTCGCCCAGGCGTTCGGGCGGTGGATGGCGGCGGCGTGCGAGGGCACCGGGCTGGTGCCGGTGGCCATCGACGGCAAGGCGGCCCGCTCGGCCCCGGCGGACACCGCCACCGGGTGCCTGACGGTGGTGACCGCGTGGGCGACGGCCAACCGCCTGACCCTCGGCCAGGTGGCCGTGCCGGACGGGTCGAACGAGACCGGGGTGATCCCCGAACTGCTCCGGGTGTTGGAACTGAACGGGGCCATCGTCACCCTGGACGCGGCCGGGTGTCAGGTGGCGAACGCGAAGCTCATCCGCGAGCGGAAGGGGCATTACCTGCTGGCGGTGAAGGGGAACCAGCCGACCCGGCACGCGGTGGCCGTCGGCCTGTTCGAGGACGCCCTGGCGGTCGAGTTCGCCGGGGTGACGCACGACACGCACGTCGAGTTCGACGACCGGCACGGGCGGCACGAGGAGCGGAGCGTGACGGTGCTGTACCGGCCGGCGGGTTTGCCCGACGAGTGGGCGGGGGCGACGGCGGTGGTGCAGGTGTGCCGGGAGCGGGTGGTGAACGAGGTCCGGACGAGCACCACCCACTACTACCTGAGCAGTCACGCGGGCACGGCCGCGGAGTTGGGCGGGTTCGCCCGCGGGCACTGGGGGATCGAGAACGGGCTGCACTGGGTGCTGGACGTGGTGTTCGGCGAAGACGGCAGCCGGGTGCGGGAGAAGAACGCCGGGGCGAACCGGGCGATGCTCCGGCGGGTGGCCGTGTCCCTGCTCCGCCGGGCACCGGGGCGGAAGCGGGCGACCACCCCGACCAAGCGGAAGAAGGCCGGCTGGGACGACGACTACCTGCTGCAGGTGTTGCAAGGGATTACAGGCTGATGTAGTGCGGTAGCCCTGCTACTACCCCCAGGGCAAGCGGTGGTGGGTGCGGCTGCACGAGAAGGGCGGCAAGCGGCACGAGGTGCCGTGCCACCACCGGCTGGAAGAGTTTCTCGACGCCTACCTCGCGGAGGCGGGTGGGGCGGCGAAGAGGCTGCCGCTGTTCCGCACCGCCTCCGGGCGGAGGGGCACGCTGACCGAAGCCCGACTGGCTCGCGCGGACGTGTACCGCATGGTGAAACGGCGGGCTTCGGACGCCGGGCTCTCGACGGCCATCGGCTGTCACACGTTCCGGGCGACCGGGATCACCAATTACCTGGTGAACGGCGGCACCCTGGAGAAAGCCCAGCAACTCGCCAACCACGAGTCGGCTCGCACCACCAAACTCTATGACCGGCGGGACGACAGGCTGTCGCTCGATGAGGTCGAGAGGATTACAATTTAGGTTCAGCTCACTCGAGTCGTCGGAACCGACGTCACGCGGTGTACGTCCGCAAAGAGAAGCCGTCGTGCATTTCGCTCTGGCCAATCTCAACCGGGAGTGAACGAGAAATGTCCGGCCCAGAGTATATTTCACACGAGTGAGTTTGAGACCGGGCGGATGGTTCCGAAGCGGTGGGTGGCACTCAGAGTCTGTTCCAGAAGTGGTCCGGCTCAGCCGGACCACGGGCCGCCACAGAGGGCGGCCCCTACAAAGGCGGCTGATATGTAGGGGCCGCCCTCTGTGGCGGCC